>JAEYYH010000017.1 GCA_023430885.1 Bacillota bacterium | reverse complement strand
GTGGCGGTGAGCCGGTCGAGAAAATGCGCGCCCTCGTTCAGCCCCTCCACGCTCTCGCTGAGGAAAAGAGCGTGGTCGCCCGGCAGCATTCCCGGCGTGGCGTCCCGCGACTGGCCCAGACTGGCGGGTCTCGATCCGGCGGCGACCTCGCCAGCCTTGCGGGCATCAAGCTGCATGGGGCGCGCTCCCTGTTTATAGTCTAGTTAAACAGTAGATTTTTGAGAGGCGCAAGGCGCCGATGCGTTTTCTTTAGCGGTCTCGGCGACGGAGAACGGGCAAATTAATTGCTTCAAGCAGATGAGCCCGCATGTAACCACAGGCATCACTAGGGATCGTCCCAAATTGCGGACAGGTTCTGTTGAATGGCGCGCGATGCGCCGACCGGGTGCTGCCACGAGGTTTATATGCAGATACGCACGACGATCGCCGCCGCTCTGCTCGCCGCCACGAGCCTGTTTTCGGTTGCCGCGGCAGCGGAAACCGTCCGGGTCGCTATCGGCACGCAGGACACCACCATCAACACCGCCACTGGCGGTCTGCTGGTGCGGGAACTGAACCTGCTCGACAAATACCTGCCCCGGGACGGCAAGTACAAGGATGTCACCTACGACATCAGCTGGAAGAATTTCACCTCCGGCGCTCCGATCACCAACGAGCAGATCGCGGGAAAGCTCGATTTTGGCATCATGGCCGATTTTCCCGGCTCGCTGAACGGGGTGGCGCATGAGAAGGCCGGCCGAAAGAGCCCGTTCGTCGGCGTGTTGTCCGGCAGCGTCAAGGGCTCCGGCAACGGCATCGTGGTGCCGGCGATTTCGCAGGCGCAGTCCCTGGCGGACCTCAAGGGCAAGACCATCTCGGTTCCCTTTGCCTCCACGGCGCATGGCCTGCTGCTGCGCGCTATCAAGGCGCAGGGCTGGGACCCGGAAAAGGACGTGAAGATCGTCACCCAAGCGCCGGAAGTCGCTGGCTCGGCGCTGCAGTCGAACCAGATCGACGCCCATGCCGACTTCGTGCCCTTTGCCGAGCTGTTTCCCTGGCGCGGCTTCGCCCGCAAGATCTATGACGGCTCGCAGGCCAACGGCCCGACCTTCCATGGCGTGCTGGTCGACGCCGACTACGCCAAGAAATACCCCGAAGTCGTGACCGCCTATTTCCAGGCGGTGATCGAGGCCGACCGCCTGTTCGCCCAGGAGCCGGAGAAATATTCCGAGCTGATCGCCAAAACCAGCGGCATCGAGGCAGAGGTAAACTACCTGTTCCACGGACCACTTGGCCTGCAGACCCGCGATCTTACCTGGAAGCCGGAATACAAGCAGGCGGTGTCGACCTCGATCGACACGCTGAAGCTGCTCAAGCGTGCCGACCAGGGCATCGATGTCTCGAGCTTCGTCGATGATACCTATATCCGCGCGGCGTTCACGGCGTCCGGGCTCGACTATGGCAAGGCGCTCGCTAACTACGCGCCCTCGCCGCTCGACGCCAAGGACGCGCTGACGGGTGCGCCGATCACGGATCCCAAGCGCGTGGCGCAGATCTGGGTCAAGGGCGAGCCGCTGGTGCGCCACTACGCATCGGCCGAGAACGCCTTCAAGGCGCTGAAGCAACTGGAGACGGAAGAGAAGATCGCCCGCGTCGTCTATGCCCAGGATCGCGAGAGCGGCATCAAGCTGCTCGCCGCGCAGGCGTGGTTCGTCAAGGGCGACAATGGCGAGGTGAGCGCCTTCCTGCTCAAGGCCAGCGCCGATGACTGGGCGAAGAAGAACGGCGGCAAGGTGCTGGATTTTCCGGGCGTGAAGTCCGCCACCCTCGCCAGCAACTGACGGTCGCGCCCGCGCAATGGCCCGTCCGCTCCCCCTCCCTCCCGGCAGTTCCGTTCCGGGCAGGGCGCGTCTTGCCGGGGCCGGGCGCTGGCTGCTGCGAGCGGCCTCGCTCGCGGCCTGCCTCCTCGCCTGGCAGGCGGCGTCGCAGTTGCGTCTCGACCTCGGCATCGTCACGTTTCGCAATGTTCCGCCACCGCTGGAGGTGGCGCAGGCCGGCTTTGAATTGCTCCGCTCGTCGAAATTCGTCGACCACGTGGCCAGCAGCCTGTCGCGGGTCTTTGCCGGCTATGGGCTGGCGGCCATTGCCGGCCTCGTCCTAGGCCTGGCGGTGGGGCGGTCGCGGCTTGCCGGCGACGTGCTGATGCCGCCGCTGGAGCTGCTGCGGCCGATCCCGGCGGTCGCCTGGATTCCGCTGGCGATCCTCATGTTTCCATCGTCCGAACTGTCGATGATCTTCATCACCTTCACCGGCGCGCTGTTCCCGATCCTGCTGAGCACGATCCACGGCGTGGAGAATGTCGACCCGCGCCTCGTCGCCTCCGCCCGCAGTCTCGGCGCTGGCCGGGGCGCGATCCTGCGCGAGGTCGTGCTGCCAGCAGCGGCGCCGAGCATCGTCACCGGCCTCGCCATCGGCATGGGAACGTCGTGGTTCTGCCTGGTGACGGCGGAGATGATCTCCGGCCAGTACGGCATCGGCTATTACACCTGGGAATCCTACACCCTCCAGAACTACCCGGACATAGTGGTCGGCATGGTGCTGATCGGGGTGCTGGGCATGGGCTCCAGCGC
>JAEYYH010000001.1 GCA_023430885.1 Bacillota bacterium | reverse complement strand
CCACTTGAGCCTGGGTCGCCGGTTGAAATCTGACCCATCTTCTTGCCCCGGGGGTGGGGCGAGCCCCACCCCCGGGCAGCGTATTTCGTCACCCCTTCTCCTTCGGGCGGGCGACCAGGCCGGCGCGGCGCTTGTCCTTCAGCCGGTAGCTCTCGCCCGAAATCTGGACCACGGTCGAATGGTGGAGCAGCCGGTCGAGCATGGCGGCGGTGAGCACCGCCTCGCCCGCAAACGCCTGGTCCCAGCTCCCGAAGGTCAGGTTGGAGGTGAGGATCACCGAGCCGCGCTCATAGCGTTTGGCGATCACCTGGAAAAACAGGTTCGCCTGCTCCCGGTCCATGGGCAGGTAGCCGATCTCGTCGATGATGAGGAGCTTATGGACGTTCACCAGCCGGTGCAGCGCCTCCTTCCAGCGCCCCTGGCGCTGAGCCGCCGCCAGTAGCACGACCAGGTCGGCCGCGGTTGTAAACCGCACCTTCCACCCGCGCTGGGTGGCCAGGTAGCCCAGCGCGATGGCCAGGTGCGTCTTGCCGACCCCCGATGGTCCGAGCAGCACAACGTTCTCGGCGCGCTCCACGAAAGCGAGGCTGGCGAGTTCGGTGATGAGCTGGCGCGGTGCGCCAGTGGCAAAGCCGAAGTCGTACTGCTCCAGGGTCTTGATGACCGGGAAGCCGGCGACCCGCGCCTGCATTTCGCGGTTGCGCTGCCGGCGGGTGTCGATCTCGCTCCTGAGCGTATCCTCGAGGAAGTCGCTGAACGACGCCTGCCGTGCGGCCGCGCCCTGCGCGGTCGCGCCGTATAGGCCTGGCACCGCAACCAGCTTCAGCTCGGCGCACAGCGCCTCGATGCGCTCGTGCTGGAGGTCGCTCACAGGCTCGCTCCCACCAGCATCTCGTAGGTGGACAGCGGATGCTGCATGCCGACCAGCGGTCGCGGCGTCGGCGACGTCCTGCGCTCCGGCCGTCGCATGATACGTCCTGCATAGGGTGCGGGTACCGGCTGGAGAGCGCCTCGTTCCTCCTCCAGGCGCTCGGCCGGGATCTCGCCGGTGGTCGCGTGTACCCGGGCGTTGGCGACCTCGCGCAGCCAGCGCTTCGCGGAGACGTTCGCTGCATCACGGTCGACCACCAGGCCGTCCTGGGCGAAGCGGCTGGCGAGTGGAATCCAGAAGCTGCCCCGCAGATAGCGGATGAAACGCTCGACCTTCCCCTTCGTCTGAGGGCGATAGGGCTGGCATAGCCTCGGGCGGAACCCGCACCCGCCGGCAAAGTCGAGGAGCGCGGGATGAAAGCGGTGACGGCCGCGACCATAAGCGTCGCGCTCGACCACCACTGTCTTCACGTTGTCGTACAGCACCTCGCGCGGCACCCCGCCGAAGGCAAGAAAGGCATGCTCGTGGCAGGCGATGAGCGTCTCGACCCGCTCGTCGGTCACGAACTCCACGTACGCCGCCCGGCTCCAGCCGAGCGTTGCGACGAACACCGACAGCCGGTCGGGGCCGCGCCGGATGGTCGCCCAGTCCACCTGCGCCTGCTCGCCCGGTCCCGTCTCGAAGCGCACCGCCGGCTCCAGCGTCGGCGACGTCTTCAACCCCGCAACGAACACCTTCACCATCGTATACCCGCCGGCATAGCCCCGCGCCCGGCACTCAGCGAGAAGCACGCTCGCCGGAATGACGTCCGGCGCCGCGGCGCTCACGCGCTCGACGATGTAGCGCTTGTGCGGATCGAGCTTGCTCGCCCGCGGCCGACGCGCGCTGTACCGCTCCGCCTCACGCAGGTAGCGTCGCACCGTGTTGCGCGACACCCCCAGCTCCCGCGCGATCTCGCGCACTCCCTTGCCGTGCTTGGCCAATACCCGGATCTCCACCGCCATCTGCTCCCCAACCATCCGAGCCCTCCGCATCCGCGCGAGGACCCTAGCCTGGGTCAGATTTCAGTCGGCGACCGGGTCAGTTTTGCATCGGCGCTTACAGGTCCGCCAAAATCTCTCCACGATCTTCACCGCGTGGAAGCTCAGGTCCGCGTCACGTGCCGAAGCTGCAAGGCAAGCGAGATCTGGGAGCTGGACGCGTTGATCGCGGAGGTGCGCAACAACGCGGGGAACGTGGATTGGAAGGCCGCGCACTGGTCGGTGAACTGCCCACAGCGTTGCGCGTCGCCGCGTGTCACCTTGTTGGCGCTGCCCTTTGGAAAACAGCGGGCTCGCCGACAGGCGCGCCGGCATTTGCTGATCAATTTGGCGCTTCAGATCCTCCGGGAAGCAGCGCATCGACCAAGCCATGAGCCGGTCGGCACGATCGACGTTAGATTGGCATTGCACGTGCTCCGTCCGTTCGTGGGGGAGCAGCGACTACTGATCGAGTTCTGGAAAGCGGCCGTCACAGAGCCGCGCCATCCCTGGGCAAGCTGCCACCACCCTTATCGGAAGATCGTGCACAGGCTTGTCGGTCTTGGTCTGCCGATTGACCAAGATAACCTGCCTTAGCTGCCATCATCATCGCTAGTGAAAGGGGCTATAAGCCTTTCACATGATGAAGCTTACCCATCCTATTTTTTGCTGCATCGCATCCTATGTCCCAGTCCCCACTAATGTCGTTTTGGGCCGAGTCCGATCGAGCGTGGGCTCTGGAACAACAGTGTTGCTGTGCTAATCAAGGGCGAAGAATCAGATTGGGAGAAGATAGTTCTATGCGAGAGTTCTTTCTCCTACCACTTGTTCTTATAACGCGGGTTGTTGTGCTGCCTTTGGCTGTGCTGGGGATCGCATTCCTTTGCGTCGGTTTTTTGATCGCAGAAGGGCAGGGTTGGGCCCGCGTGGGAGGCGTTCACCAGGGCGATCGCGATAGCTGATGCCGATTGGAACGCGTCACGATGAGACTGGCTGGCTGAACGAACAAGCGGGTGAACGCCTTTTGTGCAGAGACGGAGGTGGAACGTGGCGCCTCGAGATGGGCCTGCAAGACTATTGGCGATCTCGCAAACTGCTTGGCCAACGAGTGCAGGTAATCGGCAAGCGAATCGGCTTCGACGTCCTGGCCGTCGAGCAACTGCGCGGGATTGGTAAAGCCCGGTGATCTATTCAAATCCGCCGGTGAACTGCCGTGAACATCATGCCGCGAGAGCTGCGCGCCGGATGCTTACTTAGATACCCATCTATCCCTTACGGAATCGCACGTTTTCGTTCGTGCGAGCCTCTAAAGCGAAGAAAATTTTTGGGACGATCCTAATCCAGATCAAGCAAAGCCAATGCTTGAACCGTTTATGATCTTGTGCAGATAGAAGCGTAGTTGGTTGGGGAGCCGACGCGTTTTGCTAGGGGGGTCAAGTGCGCGCCAGTATCTGGGTTGCAGTTGCGTCTGCGGCTGTTGCAATAGCTGTGCCTGCAGCTGCACAAGAACGAACGGCCGTAAAGGACGGCTTCGATTTGGCTGCGGCGAGCGGAAAGACAATCCTCGTCATGCGTCCCACCGTGCAGGTTGGCGCGCAGTCAACGGGCGGATTGTTCGAGCCGAACGGCGATTGGACCGACAAGTCCCGCAAGAACATCGATAGTGCCCTTGCCAAAATCCAAACGAAGCTGGGGAACCGGGTCGTTGTTGCACCGGAGGCTTTCGGGGAGGAGGCCCGCCTGACCGAGGAGTATGCAGCACTTTTTGCCGCGGTGTCTCGGTCGGTCATCAACTATCAATTCTTCAAGGGTAACCGACTGCCCACCAAAAAGCGGGACAATAAGGCAAACGTCTTTGATTGGTCGCTTGGGTCCGGGGTCTCCACGTTACCGGGGGCAAAGGACGCTGACTATGCGCTCTTCATCTATAACAAGGATGCCTATGGCTCGACTGGGCGTAAGCTGCTGCAAGCTGTTGCGCTGCTGGGGCCCGGTATCGCAGTTAAGTCGGGGGAGCACGCCGGCTATGCTGGGCTGGTTGATCTGAAGTCCGGCGACATCCTGTGGCTCAATGCCGACGGCGCGATGGGGGGCGATGTCCGAACAGCCGAAGGCGCAGAGAAACGGGTCAGTCAATTGCTCGAGGAGTTTCCAGGAAGCTCAATTCCCAAGTCGGTCTCTACTGTTGCACCAGAGGATACGGCGAAGTGAAACTGCCGATGCTCGCGGTGAGCGCCGCTGCCATGATCTTTTGCGGTTCCGCTGCCGCTGCTCCAAAAGCCAAGGTGCAGCCGGCTCCCGTGCCGCCGCCATATGCGGGCGCGTACCAGCCACAGGGCGTTGACGAGGTTGGACTGTGGCGCGACGCGGATGAAGACGAGCGCAAACTAGCTAATTCTGCGCTTGTGATAAGGGACGAGAAGCTAAACGCATACGTAAGATCAGCTCTTTGTACAGCCATCGGCGCCGACCGATGTGCATCGGTGCGTATCTACGTTGTTCGCGTTCCTGCTTTCAACGCAAGTATGACGCCGAACGGGACTATGCAGGTTTTTAGCGGCCTGCTGTTGCGTGCAAGAAGCGAGGCGGAGCTAGCTGCGGTTCTAGGGCACGAGTTTGGTCATTTCGAGAAACGGCATACGCTTGCCCAATACAAGGCCGCGCGAACCGGGACTGATTTGTTAAGCTGGGCAGCAGTGCTGACCTCAATGTCAGGCTCGCAGGCAGCGTATAGCAGCTTCGACAATCTGCAACTCTCGGTGTTAGGCGGCCTCGCTAAATTTGGTCGTGACCAAGAGCGAGAGGCCGACCTGATCGGGCTCGGCTACTTGAACGAAAGTTCGCTCCGTCCCACCGCAGCGTCGCGTGTATGGCGCAACCTAATCCTTGAGCGCGAAGCGTCGGCACTTGAGCGAGGGTTGAGGAAGCCGGACTTTGACCGAGTGGCTTTCTTCGCGTCTCACCCCGCGAATGGCGAACGGGCCGACTACCTTTACGCTCTTGCCGCACCTAACGGTGAAAACAAGGAGGACGGCGCCGACCGCTACCAAGCTGCAATGGAAAAATGGCTTCCCCTTTTCCTAGATGATCAAATCAAGCTGAACGATTTTGGCGGCAGCGACTTCATCATCAATCGGTTGGCGGAAGCAGGCTGGACGGCGGCGTTATGGCGCGCGCGGGGTGACCTGTACCGTGTCAGGGGCAATCAGCGCGACTTGATGAACGCGGCTGACTTCTACAGCAAAGCGGTGGAACTCGACCCCTCGCTCGCTGAGGCGCAACGGGGCCTTGGTCTTTCGCTCCTTAAGACCGGGCGTCCCAGCGAAGGTGTAGTCGCATTGCGCCGGTATCTCGAACTGAAGCCTGATGCCGCCGATACGTCAATGATCGGCATGCTCGTCCAGAAGGAAGCCAAGTAATGCGTGCTTTTTCGGCTGTAGTGCTGTTCGTTGTGGCTCTCTCAACACCGATCGCCGCCGCAAATGCGAACTCGTATCGAGAGAAAGGTCAGGCTGCGAAGATCGCCGGTTCTATCCTTACGGTGACCCCGTCGCGCGATTGGAACAAGCTGGGTATCTCACCAGGCAAGAAGACCGAAACGTGGACCCTGGATGGCGAGGAGTTGAACGACGTAACCTTCTTTGCCGGCATCGAGCCGGGCAAGCCGCTGGTCCGGGAAGTAAGCAAGAAGCGCAAGCCGCTTCCTAAGTTCACCGAAGGCACCTTGCTGCTCGAGATTCCAGAGCTGCTCGAGGGCACTTATCGTGCTGCTAAGGACCTCGCGACCTTCACCATTTCGGGATCGCAGCCCGATCGCTTTTTAGGCAGCGATGGGATCCGGTTCAGCTTCGACTATGTCGACAACGATGCGCTACCGCGTCGCGGTGAGGGGCGAGCAGCGTTGATCAATGGGCTTCTCTATATGGCCGTATTCGATGCTCCGCGGCTGAATTACTATGATCGCACGCTGCGCGATTTCCGGACGCTTACCGACAGTGCAAAGCTGAATTGAGTGATGCGTGAGTGCAACATCTCCAGCTTTAGTTACAGCAGAGTTCGATCTCTGCGTTTAGCTATCGGCACGGCTGTACTGATACTCGTCGGTGATGTTGCTGTAGCAACGCCGGGCGGGCTCAACGCGCAAGGCTGCCACAACGACCGGAAGGGTGGGACCGGATATCATTGTCATGGAGGGGCGGCGCCGGCAACTGATCGCCTGCAGCCGCTCAGGCTGCAAGGCAGTAGCGCGGCTTTCCCCAACTGCTCAGCGGCTCGTGCGGCGGGAGCTGCGCCAGTGAGGCGAGGAGATCCTGGTTACGGGTTGCACCTCGATCGGGACAATGATGGCGTCGGCTGCGAACGCTGACAAAATCAGACAAAATTCAACCGCCAATTAGATCGGCCGCTTCCATCCATGAATTGACGAGTAGTTCTTCGCGGAAGCTACCTGGCGGCTGTGCGTCGAAGCTCGGTCGTTCTTCCGGATGAGAGCCGATCCTGAAAGCGGACCATCGTGCAGGGCGCGTGCGACGGCGGCAACCGTCCGGCGGTGAGATCGAATCCTCTGCAACGGAGTGCATTTTCGCCTAGGTACTTTTCCGTACATCGAGAGCGAGCGGTTGATCGTGAAGAGAGCAGCGACATCGGGCGGCGCGGCCCAGCACGCATGATCGCGCACGACTGAAGAACTTGAGACCTTCACGCCTCATTCTCGGTTTGGTGTTTCCGTCCGCCGCGCGGTCGGGATATTAAGTCCTTCGACAGCGGCACTTTTTGTTCGTCAACGTTCTCAAGCGCCAAATAGATGTCGATCATCTAACGTGTAGACATCAGGAAGGGTTTTGAATTTGCGGCCTGTCCGCCGAGATCTCGGCGGCCGCACGATCACATGTTCGCACCGTGCGGTTCCAACAACTCGGCCGAACTATTCTTCGCGCAACCTGGAATTTCGGCAACCTTACGGAGCGCGGCGAAGTACCGCCTGACCTGCTCCCCATTTTCAGGGCGCTGGTAAGTTAGCTTCGGTGTCCTCGTGCTCTTGGTGTGCGCGGTTGGTGAACTCGGCGGGTGCCATGCCGCCGAGGCTGCCGTGAGGACGCACGGTGTTGTAGTCCCTCCGCCATGCCTTGATGATCCGTCTCGCCGCGGCCAGCGAGGGGAACAGGTGTTCTTTCAGGCACTCGTCCGTAAGCGACCATTGAACGATTCCACGAAGCCGTTCTGCTGTGGCTTGCCCGGCGCGATGTAATGCCATTCGACGCCGGTGTCCTGGCACCAGGCCAAGACAGCATGACCTGGTCAGCTCAGTTCCGTTGTCGCTGACCACCATGCACGGCAGCCCGCGACGTTCGGCGATGGCAGGCAATTCGCGCACGACATGTCGTCCTGACAGCGAGGTGCCGACGATGCAGGCTATGCACTCCCGGCTGTAGTCGTCGATGACGTTGAGCAAGCGCATCAGGCGATTCAATCGAGGGATCAATGCTGCCCAAAACAGGTACTTGAGACGTTCTCGAGCCTTTGACGGCGCCCGCACCTAATGCATTCCTACCTAGGACGGATCCTCCAAATCAGAGAGGGCGCTGTTTGACAGCACGCGAGGATAAAGCTTGTCAACGAACCGTTTGGCAGCTTCCTCGGTAGCCATATTTCTTAGATCTTCCGCAAGGGCGTCCACATAGACGATTGCTTGCTCCAATGGTGCTCGACTCAATAGGCCAGTGAGATAGTAAAAATGCCACCGGTTGAACATTTCGGCGCTTTCGACGGGGTCGAACCATTTTGTCAGCCAGCTTCCGGGGCGTTCAAGTGGCGGTTCACCGCTAAGCTTCACTTCGCGCAAGGCATTTTTGATCGTCTCGAAATACTTGGCGTTCGCGCTAGTTCGTTTTTCCATGGGTGCCTCCGATTTAGGTGGGGCACCGGACAAAGCCGGGTGTTCGAAACCTACGAAGGTGCAGGCGCATGCGCCTTTACCGGCGTGCCGGCTGGACATGCGCGCATGCCACCCGGCCAAACTATTGACCGAGGTACCTTCGAAGGGGTTTCGACGCCCCCGCGTCGGGACTGACCGACGCATCGGAGGTGTTACAGAACAAGCGGCTGGAGGCAAGCCGACAAAGCATAAGTGTGAATGAGCGCATCTTTGAACGTCGATGGAGGGCTGATGCCGCCGCTGCTTTAGTTTGGTCAGCTGTCGAGCTTTGGGGAGCCTAGGATGGGGCTGTTCTTCGCGGAAGCGTCGCTGCCGCCTGCGGCGGTTGCGACCGACGGACTTTGAAGATGAACTTCGAAGTCCGTCGGTCGCCGTTCAGGCGGTAAATTGAGACCATCAGTTGAGACCTTCAATTTGGGAACGCGTGCGCGAAACTCGGAATAGTCCTTTGTGTTAGAGGACTTAGGCAAATGATACTTACGACCGTTAGCGGAGAATATTGGCGTCCTGTTCCTCGACGAGCTTCCCGAGTTCCAGCGCGCCGTCCTCGATTCGCTGCGCCAGCCGCTCGAATCGGGCACGGTCAGCGTCGCGCGTGCCAATGCGCACGTCACATTCCCCGCGCGCGTCAAGCTCGCAATGCACGTAAACTGAAAAGAAAAGAGCGATGTCCGCAGATTTGCGCGGGGTTGGTAGCCTTCGGTCACGAGAGCCGCCGGTCAGCAAACGACCCCCTTTCAGCCGTTAATCGCGTCCGGCTGTTCAGGAACATAATGGCATGCCGACATCCGCCCGGCTCAGCTCGACGCAACTGATGCGCTACCCATCTTGCAGCACTGGCTCGAGGAACCGCGTTGCGACTAGATAGGGGTGAGGCTCGTTGGAGAGTGACATGCTGCGCGGAATTGGCTGCCTGATCGCTGGTTTGATATTGTTTCATGTTGCACCGGCAAGCGCGCAATACGCTCCCGTTGATACCACGCCGATGGGGCAAACTGCGACCGGCGTGATGGCTAACAAGCTTTCAGGCGATATCGCCAGTAAGAAGGCGCGCTCCAATTCAGTATCCAGCCGGTGCTCAGCGGATTCCGGACCCGGCCCCGAACGGCGGGCAATGGAAGCGCAATATACGAAACTGCTCCGGTCGAATGGGCAACAGCGCGCCGATGCGTGGCGGGCTGAGCACGGGCGTCGCTATCGCGCGAAACTCAAAGCTGAAGGCAAGTGCAGATAAGCGCAATCTACTTGGATCGACCGCTTACCGCCCATTTCCAGCAGTAACGGGAGGCTTATGGTTAACCCGGCGTTGGTCAAGCCTGCAATGCACGTAAACTGAAGAACGGTGCGCCGGCATCGAGGCCGACCGCAGACTGCAGGCAAAAAAAAGCCGGCATGAGAGCCGGCCAGTCGAATTGATGAAGGGAGGATAATGGGGCGTTACAGGGACAGTGCGCCAACGCCGACAGTGTTGAAAAGCACCGTAATCGGTGCAGCCTTAGCGATTTCAAGGGATGCTGACTTAACCATATCTACCACCTTGCTCGTCTTCGTATCGTTGTATGCCTTCATCGTAGTCACTTCAGTCTTGCCAGTTTTGTAACCCGGCACCAGCCACCGGTAAGCTGCAAGAGCACCAAGGGTGCCCCAGGTCACGACGGGCCAAAGCCCGCCCATCATCGTTACTCCGGCGAGGACGTATCCTCCCACGGTCCCTGTAACGCCCCACCACTGTAGGCACCGAGGTGCTTCCCGTGGGGTCACCGAAAGACGTGGGGGCGAAGCTGACGGTGTTCAAGGCTCGTGATGACGCGAGTTCGAGATTAGCCCCGAAGACGCGCGATCATCCGTTTCCAAGCGCCCTCATCCCGGGGCCACCTGTTCGGCGCCGTCGGGGCGTTGCTCGCGGGCCGAATGCCGATCGGACGTGACCCGCAACATGAGCAGCGGAAGCGGCCGCGGAGCATGTGGACGCGAGTGTCGTATCGCTTGATGAACATCCAGCGCGCGAAGTTCTCGCCATCAACGACGCTGCGGTGGCCGCACTGACAGCGCACCTCTAGGTTGCGAGCGACCCTGAATAGGTCGCTGAGCGTTTCGATCTTGGTGTTTGCAGACACATCAGAGCGGGAGCGCCAGCTGGTTGGTGTCGAGGTTCATCGGCCTGAATAGGGATTCGTAAATGTGCTGGGCCAACGTCGCAGTGCCATCCTGACGTAGCTGCTCGTTCGGCATCGAGAGCGACACTTTGGCCCACGCGGGAGCCGTTTCGATTAGGTCCCTGATGCGCTCAGGGGTGATGGTCGTCATTTCCGAATCCTCCGGTCCACCGGATAGAACAGAACGCGAACACCTGACAATCGGTTGCGTTGTCCGATCATAGCGACAGCGCCGGTTGCCCGACGCTGCCCATGATCAGTTAGGTGCGAAGCCGAAGCGGGCCATGACCTCTAGGGCCTCGCGTTGCGCCTTCTCCGCTGGCGTTTCAAAGAAAACGAACAAGCCATCCTCGACTGCTTGCGGCGCATCGTCGGCCTGTGTGATTGCCCTTGCTGGACGGGTGCCTTCATACTTGCGGGCGTTCAGGCGCTGATACAGCTTTGCGGTGCGCTTGATCTCCGCCTCAGGGTTCATCGGCCTGCCGGGCACCACCACGCAGAGCGAAGTGCGGTGAACCTGGACGATGTGCGTAGCGGCCAGACAGCCATGCTCCATCCCATACTCGTCCATCTCTTCCACCAGGATCGAAGCTAGGCGAGCATACTGCGCCTGATTAATCAGCGTGGTCAGCGGCCATACGACCGTGATGGTGTTGCCGCTCTTCGTCTCAGTCTCAATCATGAAGAACGACCAGCCGAGTTCCTTGGCTCTGTCGTGCAATCGAGTGACAATCTCCGCGTCATCCCGCGTGCGGGCATATTCCAGCATGATCGCGTTTGCGCCGATCAGGTTGGAGGCGATGTTCGTGCCCTTGCTCCACTCGGCGAAGGACCAGCCGGTTGGCTCGTCGGGGTAATTGCGTAGCTGCCTCACGAGGCCGTCCATGTAGGACGCGATCGGGTGGCAGTTATCCTCGTCGTTGCTCAGACAGGCTTTGTAGCTGTCGATGTTCGTGAACGCGCGAGTGCTCTTCTCAAAGCGTGTAAGCGTGATGGTTTCCATGACCTTCTCCGTGTCAATTTGAAAGCAGCAACATCGCTGCCTCTGTATTTACAGGAGAGGTGCGAAAACCGGCTTCAAACAGCTTCAAAATGAGCAATCTGGCTGGGCCGATAACTAGCTGATGACCAAGCTATCGACGCATTTCACCCTGAGCGAGATGACCGTAACCTCAACGGGTCTCGACAATCAGCCAACCCCCGCGCACCTCGCGAACCTGAAGATCGCTGCCGCCGGCATGGAGAAGGTCCGTGCTGCGCTGGGCAAGCCGATCCTCGTGAACAGCGCCTATCGCAGCGCCACAGTGAACCGGAAGGTGGGTGGTGTGCCGACAAGCGCGCACTGTCAGGGCTATGCGGTGGATTTTCGCGTGACGGGAATGTCGCCGCTGGAAATCTGCCGCGCGATCGTCGCCGCAGGGATCAAGTTCGACCAGCTTATCGAGGAGAATGGCCGCTGGACGCACATCAGCTTTGATCCGCGAATGCGCGGGCAGGTGCTCACCATGCGCGGCGGGAAATACACGGCAGGCCTGCGCGATTAAATACACTGTCCTTTCAGGACATTCACGGGGCTGCTCGCTCAAGTAGCCAAAGCATAAGGAAACCCCGGCGGGATCACTCCTGCCGAGGTTTTCGTTTACTCCGCTGCCACTAGCGCCGGCTTCTCTGGCCGGGGCTTCGCTCGCACGCTCTTCTTCTTTCGTGATCGCTGGAAGGCAGGCTTCGTAAGTTCAGGGCGATATCGCTTCCCATAAGCGCAGAAGGGAGAAGCGCGACAGACCTCGCAAAGAGGTTTCTCAGCGCAGATGACGAACTCACGCCCTTCCTCTTCCGTTTCAGACATGCCCATCTTGGCAAAGAGCCAATCAACCTCACGGATCGATCGTCCGGAAGCGGCCGCCGCTTCCTGCATGATTGGTTGTAGCTCGCGCACAAACGCGGGAGATTGACCATACTTGAGAGCTTCTTGGCTATCGAGTGTCAGCGAGGTCGAGCTGCGTCCCGCGCGATCAAGCGGGTCGCCATATGCCTCGATCAAGCCGAGCCTAACAACTGTTCTGACCAACATCCGGTCTGGCTTAACCACGGGAATGCCGAGGTCAGTCATAGCATGGTATGTGGTGATGGGACCGAAACCAATCTCGGTCCGCATGTTCTGCCATGTCGCTTCGATATCCTCACGACGCCATCTGCGATAGCGTCTTGGTATTGTGAGATCGACCAGTGAAAGGCCGCGCTCCTGACTCCTGTTGAACAGCTTAGTAGCCGCCTTGATGATGCGCGGACCCTTGGTCTTGTTCTTGTTCCAGTATGGCTTGTCCTGAGCATCACCAGCATTGCTAGTGATGTCGTCGCCCTCATCGGCCTCGGCTTCGGCGATATCGAGCTTCATGTAGGCTTGCGCTTCAGCCGAGCTTAGCCATTCCGGCTGCGCCAGCTTGCGGAAGTCCGACAGGATTGCTGCTGCCGCATTCAGCTTTTCCTTCTTTGGCGGGCGAACGCCTGCGAGGAAGGGCTTTAGATGAATGGCGTGCCAGAACTCGTCGTCGCTGATCGCATCGTTGAACGACTTGATTTCGCGATATTTTGCGTGCTCGCTGTCGAAGACGGCCTGGTTCTCAGCCTGTGTGTGTCTGCTCCCTGCTACCGGGGCGGTTGAGACTTCACGCAAAGTGCCTTCGATCGCGTCCAGCAGCGCGGACCAGTGTTCGCTAGGGAAGCTCATTCCGCCGCTTCCTGCAGGGGCACAACAGTTTCAAGCGGAACGCGGAAGCGGTTGCGGACCTCGTCGGAGCGCGTCGGAATGATGATCGTCAGCTGATCGCCGCCAATGTCCGCGTCAAAGCGCACGCAAGCGTCGTTCGTCTGCCCATCAAGGAAATACCCGGTCGCATCGGCTTCGTAGGCGATGAACGCCTTGGCCACACGTTGAAGGTCAGCATAGGCCAGTTCGCGCAATTCAGGCTCCAGCGCGTGATTGCTGGTGCCGATCAGAACATCACCTTTCGACCCCACGGAGCGCAAGCGGAATTCGCCGGGTGCGTCTTCCATTTCCATGCGCTCCGGCATCGCGCGAACCTGCTTGGCTCCGCGCACCGGCTTTGCCTTGGTAGCTTCAGCGTCGATGTATGCGAGCAGCGCATCCATTCCCGCGCGCTTGATTGCGAAGGTCTTGCCCGTAGCGGGTAGATCGTCTGCGACCCTGAACGAGTGATCCTCGGCAAGCGGTAGCAGCGCGACTGGAAAGGCCAGGTCGTCCGCGATCAGCGACGTGCCCTGCAGACGCCAGTTCGAGTGCTCAGCGAACGCACGATGGAACAGCTCTGCGGCACTGTTGAAGCCGTAGCCAGCCACCTCGTCCTTCACCGCCGAATAGAGAATGAAGCACTCATCGAGCGGCAAATCGCCCACATGACCGGCCATCAGGACGGTGGCAGTCGCTTCGTCGCGGGCACCGGAAACCGACATGACCTCGCAAACGGCCTGATTGGCGCGAACCGTGTTGCGGAGCGCGATGCTACGAACCTGCCCCAGCTGCTTCGCGCTGGTCGCGATGAAGATCAGGTCCACAGCGCGCCAGAGCTGGCCAAGTGGCAGGGACGCGAGAAGCTGGCGACGCGCCGGGCCTGCGGGATCAAAGCGCACGATCTCGGCTTCCAGCTTTTCGATCTGCTCGTCCTCATGCGCCAGGACGTGGACCGCTTGTGCCTGCCCGTCAGCGATGCGCGTCAGAACGATCGCGAAGCCATCAGCCAAGTTCGGGAGCTTGAAGTCTGCAAGCGACGGGAGTTGGTTCAGGTAATCCTTCGACCGGCTAAGCCTGTTCTCGCGCTCACTCTTGTTGTTCTGCTGAGCAGTCCCACCAAAGAAGCTAACCGCTTCCTTCAGGCGACCCTTCAGACCACCCTCTTCGCCGATCCACTTTCCAAAGTCTTTCGCAGGAAGGCGGGTATGGCGAGCAAACGCCAAAACCTTTGCGCGTTGGCTACGAAGCGAAGGACTCGATCCAACGAAGGCCAACTCGGTTAGAGCTACAAACGGGTTGCGTCGCTTTACAGCGTTGATCTTCACGTTATGCGATTTGAGGAACGCGAGAAAAGCTGTCTCGTCAGGATTGTTTACGGAGCCAACCAGCTGCTCGCCGAACTCGTAGAGCTTGCCGAGCGCCGTGTTCAATTTGGAGCCGGCATCGCCTTCAGCGTTCTCGCTCTCGATCGCGGCGTCTTTGACCTTCTTAAACTGCTTATTAAGCGTCGTCGTCTGACTGGTCTCGGCGTTTGCCGAGGTGTCGGTAACCGCGTTCACAATTTACCCCCGCTATTGGCTTCGCCAGATTTTTTAGCGGCTAAAGAGTTTCTGAGATGCAAATGACCAAGCGGGAGTGGCTGGCGCGCAACCGGGCGCTCTTCTTCCCAGCGATCAGCACGGCGTTGATCAGCGAAGCCGCAAAAGCGCAGTGGGCGCACATTCCGCCCGCCGTCCTGTCTCCGGCCGCGATGAACTACCTCGATCCCGCCGCGCCCTGGCACTATCCGTTCACGCTGTTCAGCGCGGGTCAGGCGAACCCGAAGACGATGAACGCGCCCAAGCCGGATATCGTAATGGCGCGCGATCGTAACGCGACGATCGTTCTGGGAGACAGCGGCGGCTACCAGATAGCGAGCGGTGCAGCGGGCTTTGAATATACCGACGACACGCCGCCGCTCATGCTCAACTGGCTTGAGCACATGGCCGATTGGTCGATGGGCTTGGACTTTCCCACCGGCACCGACAACAACGGGCGTATCGACAAGTGGGTTGATCAGCTGAATGCGGACGGCGTTGATCTGGCCAGCATGGCCCGCGCTTCAGGTCTCAGCGAGGGCTATCACGCCTGCCTGACCATGACGCTGACCAACAACGATCGCTTCGTCGCGGAGCGAGTGCCGGGAAAAACGCGGCTGCTGAACGTGCTTCAGGGCCGCAACCATGCGGAGAGCAAGCACTGGTATGAAGCCGTAAAGCACTACCCGTTTGAAGGCTGGGCGTTCGCGGCATCACACCAAAGTCGCCCCAGCATGGTCGTCGCTCGGCTGCTCGACATGCACCATGACGGCATCCTGAAGAACGTCGGCTGGCTACACGTTCTGGGCACCGCCAAGCTGGAGATGGGATGCGTGCTGAGCGCGATCCAACAGGAGGTGCGGAAGCTCGGCTGCCCTGAGTTCCAGATCAGCTATGACGCGGCGAGTGCGACCACGGCAGCGGTGAACGACCAGATCGTGTTGGGGCACACCATTTCCTCGCACGGGTGGACCACCCAGACCATTCCCGCGAAGAAGCTGTTCAAGCAGTTTCCCGGTGACACGCGGCCGCTCAACACGGTGCTCGATGAGGTGCTTCAGGATCGCATGGACGGTGACGCTCGACGCCGGGGCTTGGCTGACACCATCGTGAGCCAGCGTCTCACGCTTGCTGATCTGGACCCTAAGGGGCTAGGCCGAATGTCAGCGCAGTATCTGGGCATCCTGCATAACACTCAGGCGCTGGTGCAGGCTCATACGGACGTGCAGGACAACTTCTTCGAAGAAACGCCGTTCGTCTATGATCCGCTTCTGTCGCCGGTGTCCGTTAGTGCGAAGGTGGAAGGCGTTCGCCAGCTGTTTGCCATGCCGAACGGCGCGGCCACCGCTCGCGTCTGGGGTCGGGGCTGGCTCGATGACTGGCCAAAGCCCAACACCGCTAAGAAGCTCGCCGCCGCGTAGTGCTGGGCGCGGGACAAGACAGATAGGTATATATGAATAGTGACGCGGTTTTGATGCTGGCTGCATAAATACGAGCGTAGGCGCAGGGCTCGAAACGCTGTCGTCTATGACAGCAAGCCCCCTGCCTTTCTCCGAGAACGAAAGAACTAGGCCTGTCTGTGCAATTCGAGCCTGCACAGACAGGTTCTTTCATCTGGAGAGTTCAAATGCCTACCCCATCGACTAATCGCGTCCAAAGCCCTCGCTGGTTGCCCCTGCTCCGCAGCATTCTGGAGAGCTGCGAGGCTGACATCGACAACAACGCCTTCACGAACGACGAGACGTTCAAGCGCGCTCTGTCCTGGCTGGATGTGCTCATGGCGGGCAAGCCGCTATCTCAGCGTCAGGCTACCAACTTCATCGACACCATCCGTAAGCGCGTCAGCGGCAAAGCCAAGTTCACGTGGTCTGACGAGATCGCCCTGACGCGTAAGCAGCTGGAGGACGAGCGCAAGTTCAAGCGGATGGAGCGGTTCACCCGAGTGACCCGTCAGCGCAGCACGATCAACCAGTGCCTTATGGAAGCTGTGATCAGGAAGCTCGACACGCTCGATTGGACCGACACAGACCTATTGGGTGCGTTCCAGGCGCACATCGCCGCGTTCGATCCCAACTCGGTTCAGGCTGAAGAGGTTAAGGAAATTCCAGAAATCGAGCCTGAGCAGCCGCCGATGCCGAATCCTGTTCTGGATGATATCATGGCTCGTTTCCCGCACGAGAAGCGTTTCCCGTCGAACACGTGGTCAGAGAGCCATATGGCAGAGGTTCATGCCGGTTACTCAATCAGTGGCAGAAGCCACTGATTGGTTTGGCAGCCCCATTCAGTGGGCGTTTAGTGGTCACTCAGTGGGCCTTTAGTGGCAACTCAGTGGGCATTCAGTGGAAAAATGGCCCTAGAACCCGCAGTCTGGAGCGAGTTTTGACGCTCTATAGTATAGAATAGAGTAATATAGAATAGGCGAGCGACGCCGACGCTTGATGCTCTGCGCGTCGCTCGCCCCAGGTCCGTTCGGTCCTTCAGTCCAGAACTAGACCATTCGCCTTGCCTGGCTTCGTCTTCAACTCCGCCAGGACAAGGAAGGAGAAGTTGGGTCAGGAATTAAGTGCGCGGCTGATCAAGCGCCGGATCGCCTCAGGGCGCGACGTGAAGGGCGGACCCGACGATGCGATGAAGGCGTCGATCTGGCCCAACTCGTCTTTGGTCAGCCGCACATTGATTTGCTTCGTTTCGATCCGTGCTTCGCCACGTAGCGGCCTCGCGATGTCAGCGCCTTTGTTGATCGGTTGTCTCTGACCCATAAGCGCGCCCTTAGCGAAGCTGCCGCACTGATTGAAGCTACAGTGAGAATAGATACGGTGCCGACACGACCTTTCGAGCGTTGAGACGTCGAAAGGGGATCTACATTGTCCGATACCTCCGCTGAATGTCGCGTTCGCGCGGCTGCTCTGCGCGCCACATACGGTGACAGCCCGCTCGCCAATGTCCGTGACCGCTATGAAGCTGCGGCGCTGAAGTGGGACGCGATGGCGCTTCAGGCCGAGCGCACGGAAAGAAGTCGAGCAGCCAAGCTGGCCTCCGGAGCCAGCCTCGCAGGAATGGAACCTACTTAATCTGTCGCATTTGGACCGTGCGGTGATCTGTTGCGCCGTGGTGAGTTGCCTCGCACAAATTGCAGCCACGTCACCCGTGAGCAGCACGGCGTCGTGCTGGGCGCCAGGAACTTATCTATGTTTCTGTCATTATGATGAAAAGTGAGGCCCTCCGGCATTCACCGAGGGGCGCATGAAACAAGCTGACAACTGGCACCTGACGGATGCGCTCGCTTACGAGCATGGCCAGGGCGACCCGTTTGCGGCGGCAGTGCGCGCAACCCGTATGCCGATGGTGATTACCGATCCATCCAAGCCAGACAACCCGATCGTCTTCTGCAACGTCGCGTTCCAGACGCTCACCGGCTACTCGCGTGAAGAGATTGTCGGGCGGAATTGCAGATTTTTACAAGGGCCGGACACTGACGAAGGAAGTGTCGCGGAGGTCCGCGAAGCTATCGAAGCCGGTCATGACGTAGCTGTTGACCTGTTGAACTATCGCAAGGACGGCTCCACATTTTGGAACGCTTTGTATCTCAGTCCCGTGCGCGATAGCGACGGAGTGATCCGCTTCTTTTTTGCATCGCAATTGGATGTGACGGATCGTGTCAAGGCTCAGCGTGTCGTCAGCGAGCAGAAGGAGCTTGTAGAGCAAGAAGTAGAACGGCGAACTGCTGATCTTCGCGCGGCTTTGGAAGCGAAAACGATCCTGCTTCACGAAGTCGATCATCGAGTTAAAAACAATCTGACTATGATCGGCTCGCTGCTCCGATTGCAGGTTAGAACCATCGACGATCCCGCCGTAGCTGGGAAGCTCGACACCATGTTGGAGCGCGTTGACGCTTTAGCTGTGGTTCACCGTCAGCTTTATCAGTCGTCCGATATCGGCCGCTTCGACATTGGCCTGTTCGCAGAGAGCCTTTGTAAAGATGTAGTCTTGTCGAGTGGCCGGAACGACATAAGGCTGATCCTCAAGGCCAGATCGCTGCATGTGGCTTCAACCTCTGCGTCTTCGCTTGGTCTGATACTGAACGAGATCCTTACCAACGCCATTAAGCACGCATTTCCCGATGGTCGTGCTGGAGAGCTAACGCTGATCGTTGAGCGGGAGCCAGGCCAAGGCAAGATCCAGATTTGTGATGATGGGCCGGGAATGCCTTCATCAAAGCGAACGAAGAGCATCGGCACGTCACTAATCACGAGGCTGGCCCGCCAATCGGGCGCTGAAGCAATTTGGACCGACAATTCGCCAGGAACGTGCGTTACCATCACTTTCCCGTTGATGGAGGACGCCGAATGACGAACTCTATGAACGTCCTGATTGTTGAAGATGAAATGCTCCTCGTCATGGACATAGAGGCCATGGTCGAGGACTGCGGGCATCATGTTCTCGCCGAAGCGGCAAGTCTGCGAGACGTTGAAGGCTTGCCGGCTAATATCGATCCACAACTCGCTCTGGTTGACATGCACTTGGCTCAAGGGTCGAGCGGGTTAGACGTCTGCGAGGTGATACAGCGGCGATGGCCTAAGTCACTGATAGTCTTCGTCACCGCGAACGTGTCAAAGATACCGGAGGACTTCAGCGGAGCACATGGCATTATAGCTAAGCCGTTCTCCCATGCGGGTGTGGTAAGCGCGCTAAAGTATCTTGCCGATGGTGTGTTTGATCCGCCGCCAAGCATGCCCAGGCCCTCAAGCCTGATTATTTCACCGAACTTGGAGCAACGATGGGCGCATTGATACAGGTCCGATCACACTGGCCAAGTAAGGCGATAGGAAGCGATCAGGTCACCGAATTTGGAAAGACGAACAACGGTCGAGAAGAACGCGTCGGCCTTCGTCACCAGGGCGCATCACTGTCTGCTGCGTGGCAACCTCTAACTCTGGTTGCCGAGAAGGTCGGCTAGGTAAATTGTCGAGGCGCGCCCGCTACCCGTCATGTCCAAATACCCGCTAGCCCTTTCGACGCTGCGATAGCCTTAGCGCCGCCCACTCTCCGATGCGGATAACGGACCAAAGCAACGATGCTGCGGCAGCGACCTGTGGCAGATACTGAGCGAGCGTGCCCAACGCGACGGCGCCAGAGAGCAGGTCGCCAAGCGTCTTGGCGTGATCGAGATGGTTCTCCATCACGATCCCCCCATGTAGCTGTCGATGATGCCAAAGATGATCGCACCGCCGATTGGCGACACTCGGATCGCCCATGTGAGTGCGGCGCTCTGCACGGCATCCAAGCGCCAAGCGCGCTTAGCGAAATCCCAACCGTGCTTGCTAACGAACTTGATGAAGCCCCCGTGCGCGCGTTCAGTCTTCGCGGTCTTTTCGACCGTCTCGTTCTCTTCCATGTTTCACCAAAAGACGCGCAATCCGTCTCCCTTTCTTAGTTGTTGGTCAGATATTGGACGTAAACACGGTTCATGCTGAGCGTGATCGGCATCGCAGAAGTGCCTGTGGAAACCCAAGCCGCTGGATAAAGCAGGCCGCTGTAGCCGATTGGCCCCAGACCCCAGCCGTAGCCGCCGTTCTGGAAGCCGCACCTGAGTTCAGCCCAACCGGGGAAGCTGGTGAACACGAATGTCTGCGCCTCGCCGTTCAAGGCAACAGGTAGATTTGTGTTGCTCCTCACGGCTGCGCCGCTTGAAGCGCGAGCCATCGTGTAGAGGTTGTTGTCACCGGCATCAGCACCGATGCCAAAGATGTTGGCCAGGGTGCTTGGATTAAAATCGCCGGGTAGGTTCGGACTGCCGATCAGGCCGACGAACCAACGCTTGCCGGGTGAGAAATCGCGAATGCTCACGCGGATCGTGACCACGAAGCCGCCCGTTCCGGTTTGATTGCTGGACACGACCGGCGCGCTGCTGACCCATGCTGCTTGCGATCCTGTCGCTGCCGCCGTCACGTAGTTGAGCGTGGGTTCGTGCGAAGCCTTGTTATTCGCGATCGGCACTGCGGTTGGCGTGCCAGATGTGAGGTGCGGCATTGCGCGATTATAGGTGTCGAGGCCGAAGCTGGGTTGCCACTCGCGCGTGCTGGTAAAGCCAGCATGGAGGCCAAGCGTCTGGTTCCCAGGTAGGTTATATTGGTCGTTCGTCTGGATGAAGGGGAAGCTGGCTTCCTTCATGGGCTTGAGCACGACGCCATCAAGCATAAAGCCGCTTTCTGCTGCGCGGACGAGCATTTTGGTATTGCCGCCGAGCGTGGTCGCGGTGTTGCGATACAGGATTGAATTGCCGTCGCTGCTACTGCTGCCGGGGACGGAGACAACGGCTGCGGGGCCGGCCGGCCCGCGCTCCCCGGGGTCACCTTTCTCGCCCTTTTCACCGGGCAATCCGACGCCATCAGCACCGCGTTCGCCGGGCAAACCCCGTTCACCGCGCTCGCCGGGGATACCTTGCGGCCCCTGAATTCCGATGGCGTCAACGCCATCGCGGCCGGGTTCGCCGGGGTCGCCTTTCTCACCTCGCGGGCCGACGATGCTTTCGCCATCGCGGCCGGCAGGGCCAGCAACGCCGCGCTCGCCTTGTGGCCCTTGGACACCGACACCGTCGATGCCATCGCGGCCTGCTGGTCCGGGCAAACCTATGCCGGCCGGTCCTTCTGGTCCGCGCTCACCGGGAATTCCTACGCCGTCGATACCGGGCAAACCGCGCTCGCCGCGCTCCCCGCGTTCTCCGCGTTCTCCGGGGTCGCCCTTGTCACCTTTGACGGGATACAATCCCTCGGTAACTTCGATTACCTGAATGTCGTTCGTAACAGCGGAGACGTTGACCGTCTCTCTCGTTGGTTCGTTCATTAAGCCACCCTGAGAGCGTTGATCGCTCCTTCTCTGATTGAGATGATTTCACCTGCCGGCGCTGGTGGAACGACGTAGAAGGCGTATTCCATCGTCGTGTCTTCACGGATGAAGCGCACTTGCTCGTTGGTGATTTGGATTAGGATGCTCTTGTCTGCGTCATCCCACGTCAGCCCATTGCCCAACGACAGCTTGAGCTTTGCTCGTCCTTCCTCAAGGACGACAAAGTAGGCTTCTGCGATCTCTCGGTTAATGGGAGAACCGTCAGACTGGCGAAGCTGCCAGATGCGGTTGAACACCAACGACCCTGCGGCTGCGGTGCTGTAACTTCGTAGTTCAATGTCTCGATTTTCGACCATGCCGGAGACCTCCCGGCATATTTAGCGGGAGGTCTCAGTCGGCTTTCGTTAGGCGGGCCTGTAGGGCCTGTTGTTGGTTGCCTGATGGAACACGAACCAGCCAGTGCCAGCCTGTGCGCCCTTGGCAGTCTCTTCCTGCAACTTCTGCTGGAACATCTGCTCTGCCTTCATGACAGCGGCATCCAAGTCCGCGCCGATCATGCCCATATCCTTGAGCAGCGCAGGGCCGGCGAGGAACTGGTCCATTGACTGCCCGTCACGCGATTGGACGTTGCCATACTGATCGTGACACGTGTCCCACGAGGGACTTGGCTTTGCCTGTGCGGCCGATACCTGCGCCATGTTCTGGGGCAGAGCCGAGACGTTGCCGTTGGCCGCGTTAATCTGCTCCATCGTCCACAGCGCGGTCATGTATTCGGTGCCGTCCTCTGCGTTGATCAGCATACCATCGTTGATGCGCTGAACGATGCGCTTGCGGTGGCTGATGTAGAGCCAATCCATCACGGCCTTGCACTTCGCGGATGCCGCGCTGATCGCCTGATTGAAGCCCAGCTTGTGGCCCGCGTGAAGGGCAGACAGCCAATAGCCAATCATGAAATCGTGCGTGTAAACGCGATCACCATAGCAGGTGGTGACGCCGAAACGTGCATTGGACGCGTAAGCGGCCTTGTTCATGTCCACCTCGCCGTTGGTGAAGATGTTGGCCGGTGGGTTCAGGAAGCCGGGATCGCTGGCGTAGTGCTGATCGTAGAAGGTCTCAAAATCGAAGACGACCCAATCCATGACCTCCTCGCGGCTGTAGAGGCGCGACGAGTTGGACGAGGCAGTCTTCCACATCAGCATCGCGTGCATGAAGGCCCATGCCGTCTCACGGTTGCTGGTGAGGTTCGGATCGCCTTCGTCCGCGAGGATGTTGTTCGCGTAAAGGCGTGCCTGATCGCTGAACTTATGGCCCAGCATCGCAAATTCAGGCGACTGGAAGAGCATCGAACCCCAGTGCGGAAACTGGTGCGCGTGCGCCTTGTCGATCATGAACGTGCCAAAGATGGGCTTCGTAGCAGTCGTGCCGGCGAAGGGAACGCGGACCCGGAGCGGGTTGTTGCCCGAAGCCCATTCGTAGGTGCGGCCACCTTGCAGATACCAGGCCTGATTTGCCGGCGTGCCTGCGTGGCCGTAACCGTAATAGTGGCTACGCAAGGTGACAGGTCGACGAGCGTTGCCGATGCCCTTGTAGATCGGGCGAGCACGTCCGCCTTCCATGCCGTGAACGGCGTCACTGGCGTAGCCGGTCAGGTAATCGAGCGCGATTTGCTTCATTAAACGATTGTCGAATGGACGCGTGCTGGCGTTGTCGCGAGCGTAGAGCGCAACCGGCTCCGGCATCAGCTGGCGGTCGTCGCGCACACCGCCTGGACCCGTGACCGGCGAACGGCCTTGGATGTTGAATGGCGAATACTTGAGCCAGATGCCGGCGTTCGGTGTGATCGCCGTGTCGGTTAGGCCAGCCTTCCACGGGCTAGGCGAGGACGTAGCCTGCGCGAGAATGCCCTGTGTGGTCGTCGGCTCCCAAGACATAGTGCGGAAGTTGCCGAAGCCGTTGCTCTGGCCATCGCTGTAGAGACGAGCATCACCACCGTTGACCGAATAGCCGGTCGAGCACGCGAACGGCGCGCGCTGGTCGAAGGTAGGAACCGAGTTCCAGATGCGCTGCTGATCGTAAGCCACGGGATCGTGCGAACGCCAGATGACCGACGAGCGGACAGTGCCGTGCGGGATCCACTGATTATCCGCCGTGATGATCGCCACGCCGCGACCGTCATACTGGCCTTCCCACAGCGCCTTGCGATTGGTGTTATTGAGCGGTTCGCCGTTCAGCTGTTCGACGCGGGCGAGAAGCTGGTTCTGGTTGTCGTAGATCAGCCACTTATGGGGGACCATGTAGCTCTCTTTGTTCGTCGGATCGCCGAACGGATTGGCGGGCATCTGAACCGCGTCCCAATCGTAGATAAACTGGAACTGGACGTAATTTCCGATGCGGATGCCTTCGCAGTAATAGTTTATGCCGTTGATGTTCGGCACCGCACCCTGTGGGAGAACCTCGGTCCAGCTGGCCTGTGCGTTGTAGAGGTCGTCGTCCTCGAAACGGCAGTTCTGCGCGGCAACGCGCGTCATCACCAACTCGTTTGGATGAGCGACACCGACGCCGGTGCTCCAATCCTCAAGAACAGCCTTGTATGCGCGACCAGCGGGCAGGGTCATCTCACCGATGTTGATGGCCAGCTCAAACGGATCGCCAGAGCCGATGGCGTAGGTCAGCGTGTAGGGACCGCCAGCGGATAGGTTGCGGGCATCGACGGCGAGCGCCTGAAGATCAGCGCGGCTGATCGGGCCGGTTGCTGCGGTGTCATAGGACAGCGCAATCGCTGGCTTGTCGTAGCTGACCCCCACGTATTCAACTTCGAGGTTGTCGGTAGCAACGGAGGTGTTGCCGCTCGATGCGTTCACTTCCAGCGGCATATTCTGGGTGATCCGCGGCTTCATATTCGTGGGCTTCGCCGCACCCATCTGAACGCCATCGATGAAGAAGCGCATCGTGCCGCCGACGCCACCCGGATTGTCGGTCCACTCGGCTTCGTAGAGCTGGTTCGTGCCCAGCACGCGGCGATCATCGGGGTCGCTCACCACGTCCTCGGTGCCGCCGTTACGGCCGAGAATGACCTTGAATGTCGGGCCATCCCAATATGGTTCGAAGCGGAACTCGCCGCTCTGGTAATCCATCAACGATCCCAGAACCGCGTTCATCGTGCCGGCTGCGACCACGCCTTTGAAGGAGAGGCGGATGCGACCAGGTGTCTGGGTGTTCACGTCATCGGCAGTGAGCGGGAAGTCCATCGCGAGTGCGGGTGTCGTCACGTAGCCATCGCTGTTAATGACCACGTTGCCGTTCCTGAAATTGAAGGCGTTCGTAGGACCGACCTTGTTCATGACGATCGAGCTATCCACGGCATCTCCAGTGCCGGGGTAAGGAGCACCAGAGCCGCCCAAGCGCCACGAGGACGCCACCGGGTTAGCGGTAGGTGTCTGGCGTTTGATGAGCACGGGCAGGCCGGCAGGGATGACGAGGTTGAATGTCGGTGCGCTGTTCGCGATCGTGATGCCGAGATCGAAGATCGTGCCGGGGGCGCCAAAGATCGCGCCCGAGCCGCCGAGGTCGATGTCTTCGCCTGGCACTTCGGGCTGGGGAGCGGGAGCGTTGGTTAGGCCGAGCGTGAGAGCGTAACCGCTGACGCCAGCCCTGATCCAGATGCCCGCACCAGCGTTCGGCTTGTCATAGGGCAGCACGATGGTGCTCGACTGCGAAAGCGTCATGCCGGGATCGTCATTCGCCACCGGGATGATCATGTAAACGCCGGAGCCGCCGGCAGGCATGGCCTTGTAGTCGGCGAAGTTCACGATGTTGCCAAAACCGGCATCGCCGTTGCGACCAGCGGGACCGGGAGGGCCGAGCGGACCAGTTGGACCCTGCGGGCCAACGGTTGCGTCCACTAGCTCGCCGGCCACGTCGAGCACCTCTTGGACCTTCTTCGACAGCTGGTAATTCTCAGCCTGAAGCGGAAGCAAGGTGTAGGTGACGCCCGTTGCGGTATCGCCGGGATAGGGCTTGTTGAGCGTCATCTGGGTGCGGGAGTCGATGCTCGAAACAGCAAAGCTCAAACCGCCCACGTTTAGGGTGACGCCGGGGTAATCGATAAGCCAGTTGGTGCCCACGCCGGTAACAGTCGTGGAACCGTTCGTCAGGTTTACAGTGCCACTATCCTCATATTGAAATGCCATTGATGTGGCTCTCCCGCTAATGCTTTCGCATATTTAGCGGGGCACTCGGCTGGCTTAGGCGATGGTAGCTTTCAGCGCGAGCTTGCCATCGTGAACGACATAGAGCGTGTCGTAGTCGTCGCGCTGCTCTTCCACCTGAAGCCATTTCAGGTTCAGCACCTGAGCGGTGCGCTCAAAGACGTGCTCCTGGCCTGTCATAAACTGAGTGATAGTGCCGTCACCCTCTCGATATAGAACTGCGAACATCGCCTCTCCTTATTGCGTGTATGGATAGCCCTTCACGAGCAGCGTGCGTCCGCGAAGGATCATGTCGTAATTGCCGTTCCAGCGAAGCTCGACGGTATGCCAGCCGGGAGCCAGATAGCGGGAGCCGAATGAAGTCGGTGTGTCACCGGGTATAGAGCCGTAGATCAGGCTTTCCGTGAGTTCGCTGCCGTTGATCCAGATGGACGCGACCCAGCCCGAGTTGGTGAAGGTCGTGAAATGCTGCTTCGCTGCGAACTGACATTCGACGTGCCCGAAAACGGGAAGGTAAATCTGGGCGCTGAGCACGGTATGGATGGGCTGCGGTGCCGCGGCGAGATAGTTCGGGTTCGTGCCCACCACATCGTTGGAGGCGGTAGCGCGAACGGGGATGATCGCCGTGTTGACGGTCAGCGTGTCCACCCGGACGTTTGGCATATAGACGCCGTTTTGGTCGGCGTAGAACACCTGCTTGGAGCCGCCAGCCATCGGAGTGGCAATGCGGAAGCTGTCACCTAGCCACGCGATCGACGACACGCCGTTCTCAATCGCCACGCCGCCACCAGCGACATGCAGGACGCCATTCTCGATGGTCTGCACCTTCAGGACGTATGAAGCGCCGGCTTTGCCGGCCACGTCCACCGCCGTGTTGATGGCCTGCTCGACACTCGCGCCCGTGACGCCGTTCAGGTTATCTAGGCGCGACTGGATCGTTTTCGTCTCGCCAGCACGGGCACCGTTATCGTCGGCCTGCGTCTTCTGGAGCGTCTGGATCGTGCCGTTGATGACCGAGATCGGGCCACCTTCCTTGGTGATATCCGTGACTGAGCTGCTGATGATGTCGGAGCGGTCGGCGGCGGCTTTCCTGTCGTCGGCCTGTGTCCTTTCGATCGTCTGGATGGCTGCTTCGCGAGCGGTCTTCTCGCCGCCAACCTCTTCCGTGATCCTGACGCCCATCTCATCAATGCGGAGCGCCAGAGCGGAATTGTCGCCGGCATCCACGATCAGCTTGCGGAGGTCGTTGAACGTGCCCTCCATCGTCTCTGTGACGCCCTCGACTTCCGTCGTGATCCTGACACCCATCTGCTCGATGTCTTCCGCGAGCGCGCTGTCCTTCTCGGCACGAATGCGCTCTTCCTCGGTCTGCCAAGCGGACACGCCCTTGCCGTAATTGGCGATCTTCACGTCCACCGCTTCGGACGACGCGAAATCGAGGTTGGCGATTGTGCGCCTGATCTCCACAAGGCCAGCTTCGATATCGCTCTCGATATCGAGGCCAGCGAGCGCGGCTTCTGCCTCGGTGATGCGGCCGGTCAGCTGAAGCACCTCTTCAGCGATCTTGGAGCCGTCTTCGACGCGCGTTCCTAGCTCGCGGATCGCGACTAGGTTCTTGTTGTGGAGCGCCATCGAGGCTTTGAGCGCGCCGGCACCATATTCCAGCTGGAGCGCGGAGAGCTTGTCGATCGGCTCGCGCAGCAATGGCGTCACGAGGTCTGGAAGCTGCTTGATCGTCTTGTCGACGGTTTCGACTACCTCATCCACCTTGTTGCCGATCGCGCCAACGCCGGTGGCGACTTCCTCAATCGCGTCCTTCAGCGCGCTGGAAATCTCGCTGTCGCCATGAGCGGAGAAGCAGCGGCGACCACCAACGCGGACACGCTGAACGCGGGTCGATGTGGCGGGCGAGGCGATGTTCGTGATGACCGGCTTTGATGCTCGGCTCTGGCGCAACACGATCGGCTCTTTGGCCGACACGTTGCGTCCGAAGTGCCAGACGCCATCGGGCGTAGCGAACAGGTAGCCCGCGACATGCGCCATAGCCTGGCGCACGAAGTCACCGACGCTGAATGCGATCTGCTCGTCCTCGCCCATGTCTGGCTTGCCCTGAGCATCAACGACATTGCCCCATGTATGCGGGAAATCGCGTTCGAGCTTGTCAGCGGACGCCATGTCGATCTTGTCACCGGGCACGCCACCAAAGCGGCGCAGCATGAACGCGCAAACGGATGCAACACCCGTAGGAGCAACGGCACCATCGAGCGCGCCGATACCGTCCAGGGTTAGTTTTCCGCTTACCTCATTGGCGAGCCTGAACATGCCGACGGCAGGAGCCTTCGCCCATGTGCCATCTGGAAGCTGTAGCGCGACCAGTTCCTCGTAGGTCTGAACCGATGCGTGAGCAGGGCCGAACGTCAGGGCATTCTCATAAACGGCAGTCACGTCGCCAGTCGGGCCGTAGCCGTGATACTGATAGATTAGGCTCACCGGGTCGATTAGGACCGCTTGCCAGTTCTCGAAGCGACCGACTGCGAAGGGCTTCAGCGTTCCCTTCTGGCTTTCCTGACCATCAGCACCGCCGGTGCCGCCGTAGCTCAGGGTGAGAATGTCTTTGGTTAGATCGACCTCAGGACCGCGGATCGCGAACGTGCCGCTATCTAGGCTGGGGTTGTCGAGCGAGCCAAGCGCCGTGCCGGGGATCTGTTTGTAAGCTGAGTAGGGTGCGCCGTGATCGCCATAAAGCAGGCGGCAAGGATAGCCGTCGAAGTCGAACCTGCGCCAATGCGTGTTGCGAAGCTGTTTGTTGAAGCGGACGCTGAGATTGCCATAGGCCACCTCGATCTGGCCGGGGATGCCGTTCTCGTTCAGCGTCACCGACTGAACGGGGGGCGCAGAGATACAGGGAATGTATTGGGCGTCGGGCTGGTCAGGGAAGGCGATGTGACCGTGCCCGCCTGAGCACATGCGGACTGTGACGAGCTTCTTATCTACCGGATCATAGGCGGTGACTTCCGCCAGAAACACCTTTCGCAACTCTCCACCTCATACCCTGCCGGGTATTTAGCGGTTAGCCTTCTTACGGGCGAAGCGGACAATCATATCGCATCGTCTCTTCCGTTGTTTGAAATTGGCCTTAAGGTATTTCAATGACCGGGCTTGCTACTACGACTTTGAACGGAATATCTCTTTGGGCGGGTTGGATCAGCATTATCGCCGGCTTCGTGACAGCGATGGCGGCACTCATGACCTTTCTCGCCAACGCTGAAATCACGAAACGTAGTGACGCGCGAACGTCTCAGAACGAGCGGGCAACCGCCGAGGCCAACGTGCGAGCTGCAACTGCCGATCGGGAAGCTGCCCGAGCTAACGAGCGCACGTCAGAACTGAAACTACAAGCTACGGCACTGGAGGAAAGGGCGGCGCGAGCAGAACTTGAGACCGCGAAGCTCAATCGTCGTATGGCTTGGCGGACCATCCCGGATGATCAGGCACGCGATTACGAAGCGCGTTTGTCGGATTTCGTCGGTCAAAAGTATGAACTTCTAATCAGCGACGATCGCGAGACACGATCATTCGGACTGGCCATAGATACCATTCTTCAACGCGCTGGGTGGGTGCGATCAGCGCCGCGCGAGGGATTTCCGGTAGCCAGTGAGGTTCCAGCGGCGTTGGTTGCTGAAGTCGGTCTTCAGATCGTTCGATCGCCACGAGCACCAACACGCGCCTCCGGAGCGTTGGCGAAGCAGCTCAAATTATCGGGCTTTCCGGTAACAGAGCGAACACATGAAGCCTTGATGCAGAACCCAGATGTTTTAGGAGTAATCGTTGGTTTTAAACCGGCGGCATGAGATTCTGCGTTGAGATCATGCCTTTAGACCCGCGATCTCGATATCGCTATCCCATAGGTTGTGGAACATGTTCATGCCCTCGAATAGCACCTTAACGCGGCCATAAACGGTCCACTGCTGGGCAGCATCCAGATTGTCGGGTTCGGGCGCGAACAGCACTGGCACCTTGGTGCCGACGCGCATCATGAAGGCATCTAGCTGGTTGAACAGTGCCTCGCTCATGCCGCCGAACGAGGCCTTCACCTTCGGGCGGCTCGCATACTCGATCACGTCCTCATAATTGGGGCCGGCAAGCAGCGTGCTGTCATCGACCACGCCCTTGCTCCATTCGTAGTCGATGCCGCTGTCGATGACGAAGCGTTCCCCCATGACGATGCGCGACACCTCCACTTGGCCCGAGGGATGCTCAGGCGATCGAAAGTCGAAGCGCCAGTAGGTCGCAGACACGCTAGGAACGTCAATGAGCGTCTTAGCGGTGTATGGCTCCCTGAGGGCGCCCACGTATGCCGGAAGCTCGCCGCTATCCCACACCGGGGCTGTAAGGGCATCAGCGGGGCTATTGGCAGCGCGGATGCGAACGGTATCGCCGGCACGCTGGTTGGTGTGCAGAATGCCGATCGTATCGACCGCACCAGACGTTTCCAGAACGACATAGGGCGCGTTCAGGTTAAACGACCGCCACGCCATATCCATGTTGTCGTTGGTCAGGTTCTCTGCCGGCGAACTGGCAAGCTCCAAGCTGGCTTCGCTTACGCGAACGGGACGGCTGGCGAGTAGGAAAGGCTGGTCGATCATTGCGGCCCCTTGATGGTGATGTTCTGCGTGAAGGAGCCGTAATCCGTCTCGATGCTGATGGTGCGGAGCGTGTCGGTGGACTGAATAGGCCAATCGGGAAACACGCAGGAGAACGTGGGCGGGCTGTCGGTGAGGTCTGCCATCGTGACCGTATCCACGTCCGCGACCATAACCCGGTATGCCTGGGCAACCTCTTTGTGCTCGTCCAAAATCTCGTCCGCGAGTGCCTTCGCGGCTACTAGGTCGAGATTGGTGCGGAGCGTGATCTTGCGCGCGTTCGGCTGGATGGCCGTCACGTCGAGAGCTTCGCTGATCTCCCAACGATACTCCTCCTTGACGAAGCTGCCGCGTTCTGCATCGATGGCCATGTCTTACCTCCGCCAGTATTTACACGGTGTTGGCTTGGACGCCGTTGCGAGCATAAACAGGACTGTAAGGCTGGTTGTCGTTCAGCTGGTTTGCGCGCTGTAGCTCGGCGAGAATTTGCTCGTTGAGCGCGTTCGCCTTCTGCTGTTCCTTGATAGCTTCGGCCTGTAGCTGACTGCCCTTGTCCACGGCTGCAACCACGGCAGCATTGCCGTCGCCAGAGGCGTAGATGCTTTCTACCTTACCTTGGACCGCATCAGTGCTCTTCAGGAGTTCGTTTCTGATGTTCTGCGCCAGCGGGCCAGCGGTGCCGTAAAGCTCGCGTGCTACGTCCCAGATGGAGCTACCAAGCTCCGACAGCTTCGCGGTGTCGGTGGACTTGCCAGCGAGAATGTCGCCTTCCAACTTACGGAATTCAGCGAAGTCGCGATCGAGGCGCGTCTTGCCCGACAAGCCGCTCTCTGGACCCATAAGCCTCTCGCGCAGCGACTTCAGGCTCGACAGCTGGTCTTCCATCATGCGCTTCTGTTCGGCGAGCGCGTCCTTGGCCTGCTCGTTAAGCTGATCCTGAAGCGTCTTGCGCTGGTGCGCGTAATAGCGATCCACGTTGGCCAATTCGGCCGCCGTAGCGCCGTTCGCGGTCATCTCCTTGCGAAGCGCCTCGAACTCCTTGTTCAGCTGCTTGAGCGGCGTGCCAATCGGATCATCGATCATCGCCAGTTCCTTGACGATGGTTTCATATTTCGTTGCGAGATTGACTGCGCGGTTCAGGTCCTGCGCTGCGGCGAGAACACGGGACGAGAAGTCCGAGATACCCGTAAGCACGCCCTGCTTGAGCGCCAGCTGAAGCGCGTATGCAATAGCCTCGGCCTCGCCGTCCTTGCCGAAGTCCTTCAGCACGGACTTACCGAAGTTATTGCTGTGAAGCTCGCGCGTGGTGGTCGTGTTCGCGACACGCCACTTGCCGTCCCATGTGCCGATGGTCAGGTTCGGCGTGCCGGTGATCGATCCGCCCAGCTGTTCCGCCAGCTGCTCAAGTCCGCCCATCACGCTCTTGGCTGCGCCGGTGGCAATCTGGGTCAGCTGCTTGTTGGATCCGCGACCGCTGCTCGTTAGGTAGCCGTCATCGCCCATGCTGAACGTCGCCGACGACGACTTAGGACGGCTGAAGAGATTGCCGAACAGGCCACCCAGAATTGAGCCACCAACCGCGCCGAGCGGCCCAAGCACGGTGCCGCCGATCGCGCCGCCTACCTGAGAACCGGTCTTGTTGAGCTTGATGCCGAGCGCACCAGCGAGGTCGCTGGTGACGCCGCCGATACCTGCGCCGGCACCGGCCTTGCCCAGCATGGAGCCGAGACCCTTCGTGAAGTCGCCGCCCTTGCCGAACAGGTTCTTCATGTCGCCCTTGAAGCCCTCAAAGCCCTTGCTGAGCGAGTTGAGCGGATTCCTGAAGGCGCTGGTCGAACCATTGGTGCCGAGCAGCTGGTCGAGCGTCTTCTTCGACGCCTCAGCCGCCGCCTTGCCCAGCGCGTTGCTGGTGCCGTCGCGGTTGTTGCCCAGAATGTCGATCAGGCCGCCGATCGGACCCAGACCGGAGAACTTGCCGGTGGCCGCTGCCGCTAGACCATCGAGCAGACCGCCAGCGCCTTCGATGCCGCGCGCCAAGCTGGCCATGGCGTTGCCGAACTTGCCTTCTACGCCGTCAAATACCTCGCCCAGCTGACCACCGAAATTGCTGATCCTGCCGGCGAACTCGCGCTGCCAGCCGGCGGCGATCTCCGCTGATGCGCGGTCGATGCCGTCCATTGCGCGGCGATACTGCTCTTCCGTGATCCCGCCGTCGGCAACGCTCTTGCCACGCAGGACGCCAAGACGGGCGCGATCGAAGTCGAACTGCTCGCGCTGCTGACGCTCGGCTTCGGCCGGGCTATACTGGCTGAGCAGCGTGTCGCGGTCCTTCAGCATCCTGTTCTGGCGCTGGATTTCATGGGTCTCGCCTGCGCGAGCCTTCACCATCTTCAGCTGCTCTTCGAACAGGGCACCGGAGATATCGACCTTCTCGGCCAGGGCACGGCTTTCAAATTCCCATGCGGCTTCAGCCATCGCCGCTTCCTTGTCGGTCATGCTCAGCATGGCCTTCTGGTGCTTTAGCTCGGCAGCGCCGTTGTCGTTGGCGGCGCGCATGTCGGTGAGCAGCTGGGCAGCGCGCGTCTGATCCATGAGCGCATCGATGCGCTTCCTGTCGTCATCGCTGATTTCCTTGCCGCGAATGCGCTGAAGCTCCAGCTGCGCGGCCATCTTCTCGGCTTCGACCGGCATCAGCTTGGAAAGGGTCAGCTGCTCATCCATCTGGGTGAATAGCTGCGCCTCCTGCTCCAAGCGGCGCTCAGCATCGCGCTGCGCTTCCTTGCGCGCACGATCGGCTTCCTTCTCGCTGTCGCTGCGGCTTTTGTCGCCCTTGCCCTTCCAAGCGACGTGGAAGTGGTCGCCCTCATCGAGCTTCTCGACCACGTCGTAACCCTGCTTGCGGAGCGCCGACACGATCTTGTCCAGCGTCATGCCGGGGGTCTTCGCGATATCGCGGGCGTTGCCGGTCAGGTGATAGCTGTTCTCCTGGCCACCGACGCGCTTGTTATGTTCGTAGGATCGGTAGCCGCTGGTCACGCGGGCACCGATCGAGTTCATGATCGTGTCCACGTCCATGCGACTGCTGCCGCTGCCGCTGCCGCCAGACTTGCTGGTGCCGGGTGGTGTGCGAAGAACGCCAGTGCCGCCGGATAGCGGTGCCTTCTTGGGATACTTGGCGAGAGCGGCGCGGTATTGCTGTTCCGTCCAGTTCGACGGATTGAAGTTCGCATCACCCATGCGGTCGCGAAGCTCAGCGTTGAGGCGCTGGCGTGCGCGGGCGATACGGCTCTGCGTGTGGCCCTGAAGGAAGTTGCCCTTCATGTTGCTGGCCGGCGCTTCCTTCAGCCCATTCAAGCCGCTTAGCTCGATGGCTGCGCCGCTGCCTTCACCGCCGAGCAGGCTATAGCCGCGACCGAAATTGCGGATGTTGTCCACGAGGCCGAGCACGTCCGCGATCTCATCGCGCAGGCCCTTCCATCGCTTGGAAATCTCATCGGCGGCGTTGATGCCGCCATCCTGTAGCGGCTGAAATGCGTTGTAGAGGCCGGCGAACGTGTCGCGGATATCACCGCCAAGCTCATTGGCGCGATCCATGATCGACGCCATGTTCTCGCTGCCCTGATCCGCGAAGTCGTAAAGCGCCTGGCTGAACTGACCGCCCTGATTGAACGCGCCGAACGTCACCGTCGCTAGGTTCTCGACGGCGGTCATGGCGTCGCCGAACGTCTTCGGCATCAGCTTATATTCTTCCTCAAGCTCCTTGAGGTAGCGCGTGTCGGTGAAGGCACGGACGAGTTTGTCGCTGGTCAGCTGACCTTCACTGGCGAGCTTCTTCAGCGCACCAATGGGCACGTTCATGCTGTCCGCGATCAGCTTCATGAGGCGCGGCGCGTTTTCAGCCAGGGATCGGAATTCGTCGCCATTCAAGCGGCCCGATGCGAGTGCCTGACCCAGCTGCAGAACGGTGGATGCGGTTTCGCCAGCGGACGCACCTGATACTTTCAGGGCCTTGGTGACGGTCTCGGTTGCGGTGGCAACCTGGGCCTGTGACGCATTGAGCGTCTTCGATGTGGTGGCGAGTTTGCCGTAAAGCGTAGCCGTGCTGGTGAGTTCGCTGCGGGTGGCGCGCGAGATACGCATCACATCTTCCTGCGCGCGGGCCTGATCACCCCAATTCTTCGTGGAGACCTTCAGCTTGGCATCCATGAGGGCGAAGGCGTCGGCGGCTTCGCCGGCACGGCGCGTCAGGTCCGCAAGGATGAGAGCAGCGCCAGCACCTTTCAGGCCGGCAAGGCTGCGTCCGAATGTCGTGACATTGACTGTCGTCCTACCAAGGGCGCCATCTAGGCGGCGGGTCGCGGCTCCAACTCGATCAAGTGCTTGTTCTGCTTGGGAGCCACCACGGCGCGCCTGACTGGCGTCGATGATAATGCGGACAGTTGTGTCAGACATCGTGTAGGCAAAGCTCCGCGTAAGTGGACGACCACTTATTTAGCGGGGCTGCTGCCAGGACTGCTGGATAGGACGATCTCGTCCATTGCTTTGATGATATACCAAAGCTCTTCTATCTCGCGCTTTGTAAGGCTGTAGAACTGGCCGTATCTAACGACCATGCTCCATCCGATCCGACCAGCGCCCATGCTGACGGGCCGATCGCTTGCGATGGTGCGGAAGGCTTCGATGTAGAAGTCGTGCTCGATGCCGAGCTTGGGAGCACCAGCGAGACGCTCGATAGAGCCGTGATCTAGCTTGCCGGCTTTGCGGGCGTTGGCAGCTTCCTTCTCCAGCTTTTCAAGTTCACCGGGGTTGAAGCTCAGCTGCCAACGCAGGTAGTCGGTTACTTTTTTTCGGCGCCCTTCACGTCAGCGGCACGGTAGTTTGCTGCGTCTGCCGAAAACTCGGACAGTTCTTCATAGACGAACATAGCCTGCGGGTTCGACAGGTAGGCGACGAGCGCCTTCTTCGAATGCTTCCACTCGCCGGCCTTCAGCGGGATCGCCTTGCTGTCCGTGACGAACTTATCAACAAAGAAGCTGATCAGGATATCGCGGCGCAGCTGGATATCGTCTGCGGTCTGCGGATCATCGATGCGGTCACGCTCGCGACGGCTCAGCTTAGCCGTGTGGCGCTTGTAGTCGATCAGCCAGTCTGGCGATCCGACGAACTGGTGCTTGACCTGAAACACACCATAGCACTTGCCATCCTTGCGGACCTCAATCTCGCGGGTCTCGTCAACAGTCTCGGGAAGGTCGAAATCAAACTCCATGTAATCACCTCGGGTTTTGAGGCAGCGTTCCTCGCTGCCGTGTATTTATTCGAGGCATGACGAAGGGGTTGGTGGACCCGAAACCACCAACCCCTTGCCAAAGACTAGAGGTAGCTTAGGCTACTGGAAGCCTCTGGATCATGATATCAGTGCCGCTCTCTGCATCACCGATTGGCGCGAAGGTCACGTTGACCATCTGGTTTGCGCCCTCTTCAGCGTCTTCAGGGAAGGATGGCTGAGCGGCAGGGATGATAACCCTGTAGCCGGCGCCGTCGAAAACCATATCGAAGGAGATCGAAACGGCTGGATTCTCGATGCCGTTCTGGATCAGGTTCTCAGGGCCGAAGTCCTTGCGGTAAAGCGAGACGGCCAGTTCAACGGTCTTGCCGCTGGTGCCGATGCCGCGCGCAAATGCCGAGCCTAGCTTGCCCTGCGTCTCGCGCGCCTGCGAGACAGTCAGCGCGAGCGTCGAGTAATCCACTTCGCCCAGGCCCTCGATCGTGATGTTCTTCACGTCAGGACCAGCCAGCTTCTCAGCCGTGGAAGCGTCTGCGTAGGTGGCGCCAGCGATTGCCGTGGTAGCAGGTGCAAGACGACCAAGGCCGAGCACCGTGAAGTCTGCGGTGACGATGCCGCCGAACTCAGCGTTCAGGGCAAGCTCCGAAACCATGCAGCCTGCGTAGCGGGTGAACATGCTGTTCGTGCCGTCCTGCCACTTGCGCTCAACGAACAGGTGGGTCTCAGTGGTGCCGGCCTTGAGCAAGCCGTCCTCATCGAACTTGCCCGAGAACGCGCTTTCCAGAAGCAGTTCGGTTGCGGCATCGCCGGCAACAAATTCGGTGTTTAGCGTGCCTTCGACGCGAGGGTTGACGAGACGCTGGCCAGCGTTCGTGCGGCCCTTGCGGCGGGTCTGGCTCTCGATGGGATCGGCAGTTGCGTTCAGGTTCGAACCAACGATGGTTTCGAGACGCTTGAAAGCGGGAGCGGTAGGAGTAACGGTGTCTGCCGTTCCGACCGCAATCGCGAATTCAGTATCAGATGGGTTAATTGCCATTGCGGCCTCCTAAAAAGCTACGGGCCGCAGAATGGCCTCAAGCTATTTAGTCGGGCAGGTCGCAGCTAGACCTGGTATCGCGTTCAGACTGTTTTTGTAGTTGCTTGAAATAGACGGTTTACTAACGAATTTGCTGGCCATATCCTGATTAAGGAGGATCTATGGCACTTGATAGAATTCACCTTCGCAAGTTAATCAAAATCCTGTTTTTGCCGCAAGGTGGCCGGCAGGGTGAAATCCGCAAGGACATACGAGATGAACGCGCGCGTGAGCGCGGCGAAGGTAGCGGTGGCGGAGACTTCTACGCTCCATTTTGGGCAGACGCGAAGAACCATGTGTTCGGTTATGGCGATCTACACCGGGACGTCGCCGCGCGGATCGACGGCAACGATCGCCGAGCAAACCTCTACCCGCAGCTTCGTGACGGGTTTTTATTATGGTGGAATGAGCGCCGGCGTTGGACCAACGAACCCTTTCGGCAGGGCCAGGCTCTCAAGACACATTTCCAGTTCCCAGGCCTAGATGCAACGGTGAAGGTCGATAACATCCTCTCCGTGCGGGATGGGCTAGATGCAGAGCACGCCGTTTATCCATACTTCTCGCTGGATCCTGTGTTAACAGAAGAGGCGGCGCGGTTTAGCCTGTGGTTGTTAAGTGCAGCCCTTCCCACGATTCCGCCAGACGAGTTTCGGATCCTTGACGTGATCAGGGGCAACACATTTTCGCTCGATCGAACGCCGCTTCATGGTGACGAAGAGGAGCAGTTTCGCGCTCGATACCGCGATCTCCTTCAGCACCGCGATAGGTTGCTTGAAGAGTATGACTAAAGGATGGAGTTAACTTCGGTTCGCTCGCTCGTATATCGGATGCTCACCGAAACGATGTAGTGCTTGATATCTTCGACCACTTTCGTTTCAGCTTCCCAGCCTCGCAAGTTGAAGTCAGCTGACTGCCATCGGACAAAAAGCGCCTTTGCCTTATCGACCAGCGCCCATGCCTCACTATCAGGGTTGCCCTTCGGAATAGCGACCTGAAGCCACACCCGGCCTTCGCGCTTCACACGGACACGCTCGTTGCCAAGGCTGCGCTGCTCTTCACGGCTTGGGCGGACGGAGAGGCGCACGAAAGACGGCGGCACTTTCTCGTCCGCGCGGGCATTGTCGTAGAGAATGGGAACAGGAGCGCCGAGAGCCTTCCAGCCCGTTGCAGCGCGCTTCCTGAGCGCATCAATGTCTGTGCTGTGTCCGGTCATGGTCGCCTCCGCGTAGCGTTGTCGATCGCGGCTTCGATCCAGCCGGCTGGCTTTCTGACGGCGTTGCCGGCGTTCAGTCCGTCGACGTGCTCCTGATTGTTCACGATGTTGATCTTGTCACCGATGCCGCCGGTCAGGATTGTTGCCTGACCTCGCACCTTCGTGGCTGCACCGCCGGGATCAGGCGTGTCGAGCCTGCCTGAGGGCGTGCTGTTCACGCCAACCTGCCAATCACCGATCGTGACGCTGGTATCTTCTGGCGTGCCATCGATCACGCCATCAAGAATGTCGCTCGCCGTCCTGCGGACGACGCGCTCTGCGTCTGCGATGGCCTTACGCTTGGCAGCGGCGAGACTCTTCACCACGCCGCCCAGATCACCAATACGGGAGCGCGCCATCAGCGTAGCTCCACTTCGTAGCTGATGACGATGCCGGTTGGCGCTTTCGGCGTGACCTGCACGATGGTGTAGGTGCTCGTGCCGACGGTCAGTTCGTCGTCTGGAAGTGGTGCAACGCGGTTGTCGAGCACCGCCACGAGCTTGCTGCCCATGTATGCGCCGGCATTCCAGATCGCCTTGTCCTTCACGACGCAACCAACGGGAATGTCACGCTGCGACACAGGAACGGGGTCGCCGTTGTCGTCGTAGCCGCCACCGCTCTTGCGACGGAGCTTGCCCTTGCCGCCGAGCGGCCCGGTGAGCAGCTGGGAAGCTGCGTCAGCGAATGTCTGGTAGATCCCCGCCATTAGCGCGCAC
>JAEYYH010000016.1 GCA_023430885.1 Bacillota bacterium | reverse complement strand
GTGGGAAGGTAACCAGACAGCCAGTTATAAGTAACCTTTTCAACATAATAAACCACTATAACAGGTTTTGGAAGTAAATTCTATATCAAGTCCAGTATATCAGGCAGACTTTACGGATAAGCGATGTTTAGATTATTAGTAACACTGGTTTATTTCCTGTATCCTGCAGTCATGATATCTTGATGTGTTATCTCGCAACTTATCTCATCAACAAATTGATATAATGCATTTTCAATAAATTCATTCAATAGCCAGTTCTGGTTTGAACGCATATATTTCTCAAATTTTTCGGGGTTATATCTAACAAGCTCACTCATCCAATGCATAACGGCAAATATTAATGTAAGTGAATTACGACGGAGTATATGAGGATTAGTTGGTATATCTTTTTTAATATACCAGAGGCGTGAATCGCTATATATGTAGTGTAAATCTTTTCGTACTTTCTTGTGATATGCAGCTAAGTTATTGAGTCTTTCATCAATGCCTGAATGTATATCCCATTTGAAACGTGAATTTTCTTTGCGAAGATAGTATTCGGCACCCTCTGTTGTGGATTTCTTAAAGCCGGATGGCAAGTATCGCAAAGCAGTACCATTAGCATATCGTTCATCTACAGTAAATTGAACCCAAGCTTTTGAAGTAGTATCTTCTCGAACAAAACTGATGTCTTTTATAGGGATAAACAACTCAGGGGAACCGACATATGTAAGAGCAAAAGCTCTGTGTACACATGGGATGTTATATAGCAAATCTTTTATAACTTGCGTTTGTTTGGTTACTTCTTCCCCTAAATAGCGTGATAGCTCAGTTAGTATACCACCACCTAAGAAGATAACTTCTGCATTTTCAAGAGAATTGCTAGCAGCATTTCCATGTCTATTTTGAGTTATACCGTGTGAAATATTATGAACATCAATTTTATTCATACATAATAATGCTTTTGTAGCATTAAGGCAGCAGTAATATGATGTAAGCGGTTTTGAGTTTCGTGGCAAACACTCAGATGCAGAAAAAAAATACTTTGCTTGTTGCCAATAGAAAAGTGCTTCATTTGCCTCTTTTCGAGATTGCCTTTTAAACCATAATTCGACATACTCCCATGATGAATTTGTGAGCACGGTTTTCCCTTTATAATCAGCAGTCGTAATAGGTTTCATGATAGTAATAGCTTTAGATTTTATCGATATAATCTTTTGCATAATACATGACTCACAATCTATGAATAAGTCCGATCATTACATAAAATGATTTTATTCTTGATGTGGACGATTAAGTTTAATGTCATAGTCTTCTAATCGGTATGCTTCTTTTGTGTTTTGAAGAGGATAAAGAAATTCAAAATATTGGTCGTTTAATACTTGCGGTGCTATTTGTTGATAAATATACTCTAAGAGATTTGAGATAAAATATCCAAATGATAGTCCAGGCCTATCGTTATCCTGCCTACAAAATATTTTATTCCATGATAAATCGTAAAAGCTAAAGCATGGACGAGAGTCTTTCCAACGATCCACTGGATTTCCATTATGCCAATATCGACAGAACAAATTAGAGTTAAAGCAAATATGATTTAAATATCCTTTGCTCTCGTTAAGTTGATTGAATAAAGTTCCTCGACGTAATTTAGGAGAGAGATTGAATACAGAATCATATCCCCAGATTCCATTAAAGATTGAGTCTGAACCAATTATCCTTCCATTCTCTTCACATATTTCTATAACGCTCTTGTTGTTATTTCCTTTATTAGTTAGAACAGCTACCGATGCAACAGATTTGACTTCAATAATACCAAGGACGCTTCCTGGCATCAGGATAACAAAGTCACCTTTTTGAAATAAGCAAGGGTGGTCTTTCTTGTAGATAATGATGTCTATTTGATTTGTAAGCTCGTTTAGTGCATTCCTAACAAAACCTGTGCCCACGCCAACATTTGGGGGAACTATTGATTTTAAGAAATCAGCTAGTAGGATTTCTTTATATCGTCCATCCTCACCCCAATGAGCGCGATCTATAAAATAGCGAACTCTATCTCTTTGCGCTATAAATTCAGCAGCTATTGATTGTTGATAGTTCACCATATTCGGCATATAACATATCTCCTGACATTGCAAGTATTATTTCGTAATAATCAACGACCCATATTTTCTACACATGGCCTCGATTGAGTTGCCCATTATTGCAACAGAATGATGTTCGACTAGTTTCGCATTATGGTACTATTCTGTCATAGGGTGAACTGCGTGTTATGGTACGAACCTACCGTTAAGCAAGCTACGAGGCTTGTCCTTGGTTTACTAAACACTAATTTTCCACTTACAACATAGCATTCAGCAGTTCATCGATCTCCTCATGTTTTATTCGGCTTTTCAAGGTTTCGATGTCGCTTTCAACTCTCTTTTTATGTCTCAGATATTCAATACCAGTCAACATAGGCAAGAGCGAGGATAAATACGTGATTCGCTCCTGTTTATTAGTATTCATACTACCCCATGCTTCCAAAGGTAAATGCTCAAATAATAAGTAGTCACTGTTCAGCTTCAAAAGCCTTCCTAATGCACGTCTTCTCCGTTCGGCACCATGATCTTCAATAGCATTGAAGATCCCATACATACGCTGCTGATCCATACAATGTTTCTCAATTGTACTCTGAATCCATTTTTCCTGCTTTTCGGCTACATCAGCTTCTCCTTCATTATGAAGCAGTAGCTGACCAATTACGGAACTATACATACGTAAATTTCCATCTGATCTTGTAAAAATATAATCCGAAATCTGTCCCATACGAACCATGAAAGAATCATCTTTCCAAATAAATCCCAGCCGGTTTGTCCACTCGTCGTTTGAAACGTCGAAAGGAGGAATTTTATCAAGAAACTCATCGAGATAACAATAAATGAAGTTGGGATCTCTCTTTACAATTTCAGCAAGAAAATGTCCTTCATAATCTTCTGTTTGTGAATATGCAGTGCATTTTAGGTAAATATCTTCTAAAAGTGGAATATCATTTTCATACTTAGTAACTATATTAGTTGCTTCAGCGTGATTTGGATTCATCATAAGGGAAAAATAAAGGTGGAATATAAAAGGAGACTCCTCATAATGCATAGCAATAATTCTGCTGGCCTTTAAAATGATATCTTTATCCACACATTCATATTTCTTAATTTCATCAATAGGACGATAAGGTGATGAACGTATGTGTTTTGGTATGTTTTCTAAGTACAGCAAAAGTTCTTTAGTCCAGTCAACAGATATTTGATTTTCCGGCAATACAACAAAGAAATACCATAACCATTCATTTTTCTGAGAAAATTCGCAGGAATCGATTAGTGATTTGACTTCTGTTGCTGACATCATTGAAAAAAGATTCGTAAGGATACCATTGCATATATCATAAGGAGTATCAGCATCCATATATGCCTTTACCACATCAATATATAATGTTTTATTTGCCGAAGATGCTTCAATGGCGCACTCCAACCCGAAAGATAGCAATCGTGCTTCACGATCAAACATTTCCAAGCACTCTTTGCAGACTTGAAATAGGTACTTGTATTTAAGGAGATCATATTGTTGTATCAATTCGTGCACCTGCTCCTTGTGCCACTTTCTATATTCCAGAAGCTCCAGATGCAACATTTCGCGGCGCTTGTCATTCAGTACGTGGTAAATTTCGTAATTATAAGATTGCAAAAATGGCTCAAGAGCATCCCTGAAGTCATACTCGGCACGCAGCGCTACATTTCTAACGTGTTCAACTATTACACAGTGATATAGATTTTCTGGCGAAAATAGCTTGAAGAAACACAGTATAGCTTTCAATTCTTGCCTTACAATCTCATAATCTACTTTTCCACCATATTCTTTGCAATAATCCATAAGTAAACTTTCGATTTCTTCATGGCACTTTCCGCTCTCATAAATTTTATATAGTTTCTCCAGTAATGCTTTACGATACTCCAATACCGATTCATGCAGCGTCAGCGGCATAGTATACCAAGTGATGGTGTGCTGTCTCCCGCCTTCTGTTCTTGAAAAATTCAATTTCAAAAATTGTTCTGCCACCCTGACAAAGAGAATTAGAGTCTCATCACTGGAATTTAATCCGATTGCTGCGCAAAGTTGCTCCACCACTATTTTTTGAGTAAGATAGCCGAATCGCGGAGAATCTTTATCCACCCCAAATTGTGATACTAGCGCACTATATACTTCCTCGAACAAATCAGGGCGCTTTTGATAATAGAGTAGCAATAGTTCAATCGCTTCCGAAAGCTGCGAATGTTTCTTAAAACCACACAACATACCTATAATATTATCGCTTATAATTTTTCCGCCATCTGTTTTCTTTATAGCAATAGATTGGATATTAAAGGAGTGCTCATATTCCTGATCAATCATCTCTTTCAATAGTATAAGAGTTTCCGTTGGACGAACCATATAAAATGCTCTGAAAAAGGGAGAGAAACTTTTAGTATCAGACCGCAAACGATCCCAGACAATATTTATTTGTTGTTCGATATATTCTTGCACATGTTTGTCAAAAAAAACATTCAACAGAATATTACAGGCAGAGATTGTTTTTTCCTTGCTAACAAAGAAACAGATTTCTATTATTTGGCTTAGCGGTATAATTTTTATATCGATAAAGGCGTATTTAATCAGATAGTTACTAAAGCTCTGATCAGCAAACTTAGCGGCTTTATCGTGATATAAGTCTACCAATTCCAGGTCGTGAAGTTGCTTCAAATCAGAAATAAAAACATCATCTGTGATTTTCATAGCGGCAAAAACAGGCTGCAGACGCTCAAGATGATCCAAATGGAGAGTTTGAAAGAACGCCATTATACCCGCCGATGCAACTCCAGTTTCACTACTGGAAATTATCCCAATCTGTTTTCCATAGTAATGCTCATATAACTCCGAAGCGTCTCGAATAGAATCTAAATCCCCTGTCTCTGCAGCAACCTTGCCTGCCAGCATTGCCAATCGCGCATTTCCTTCGGCAATAGCAATAATACGATCTGAATATAAATAGTTTGTAATCCCAAAGGCTGTTTCTATCAATTTTCTAATGTCTTCGTCTTTTAGCAATCCAACTTTCAATATTTCAGGTTTTTCAGCTTCCAGCACTTGATTGACAACCTGCTGCCTGGCATAGTCGCGCACTGTCATAATAACTTTTTTGATGCATTTCCGCCCTGCTGTGCTTGTAAAGTAATCAAGCACAAAGTGCAGGCCAGCCAATTCATTTGCATCGTCAACAAACACCAGGTAATTTTTATCTGTTTCAAATGATGCTATCAGGTCATTATATAATTCTAGATCATTACTCTTGATACAAATAATTTCATATCCATTTTCGTTAGCGATCTCCTCACAAAGTTGTAATGCCAACCTTGTCTTTCCTACTCCCGCTGGTCCAGTAAAAACCAGCACATTACTCAGACCGAGTTTTTCCTTCGCAGCCTTAAGCTCCTCCTCTCGGAATAGAAATTTTGTATCTAGTGGAGCGGACATTTGGTTAGCATCGTGAGCTTGTACAAATTCTCGCACAGAAGTAATCTGGCCTGTATCTATACTAATGCCAAGGAAATCCCTTGCGAGTCGAGGATATTTCAGATATAAATCAACGCCTAGTTCATCCAATCCGATCAACGTCAGTGCAGCATTTCGATCTTTACAATATTTGTGTAACCGTTGATGATCACCAGGTAAAAGACGCCCAGCAGTATGGCAGAATACAATTTCCGAAACATCCTCCGGGGAT
>JAEYYH010000035.1 GCA_023430885.1 Bacillota bacterium | reverse complement strand
GTAGAAGATTGGATAATATTTTACAATACAGATAGATTAAAGTCAAAAAATAGGAAGTAGAAATATCTGCTTCCTTTAAAAAACTCGTTTTTATTTTTTGTGAACTATTTGGGGTTCACTTCATTATTTCTTATCGTTTTTATTTTGTTATATCAACTAGCAGAATTTGGGTAAATAAATTACCTTCCACTATGGTTTTGTTTGTTATTCTTTGATCACTATTTACAATTTCTTTTGCTAGAGTAAGACCGTAACCGTGTCCCTTATCTTTTGTCGTATACTTTGTTTCAGAGACTCTATCTATATCAAACTCGCTAATATATTTATTCGTTATTTCAAACGCCACAGTATTAGCATCATCTAAATATATATCAATATTAATAATTTTTTCAGATAATAATTTCACTTCATCAATTGCATTATCTATAAATATACTTAATAAGTTACATATCTTCAAAGTTATCTTGGGATTGTTTTCAAAAAAATCAACACTTCTTAATTTATGATCAATAGTTAAAAAATGTTTTATCTTATTATTATCCATAGTAATTAGCTTTGAATAGATTGATGCCCTTAATCCACCAGCTGGAATTATGGATACATCCATCATGAGTTGTTCATTTTTTGTATATACAGTATCTAATAAATTATCAATATAATTCTCTACAAGCTTGTCTTTCTGTTTTATCATATTTCTAATCATTTGTAATTGATTTTTGTTTTCGTGATTATTAATTCTATATTTATCTATCATTTCTTCATACTCGATTAAGCTTTTTGATGTACTTGTATACTTTTCTTTAGTTCTTTCGTATTCATTACTTATTTTAAAATTGTTAATGACTACATATACAGTTAGTAAAAAAAGAAAGAAATATATAGAAATTGTTGTTATAAGATTATTACTATAATATATTACTCCAACAGAAAATATTATAAATAGAAAAATTGGTACAATTAAAGAGTAGCTTTTATCAAATCTTTTTTTATAAAGAAGATTATCTATATTTAAATATATTTTTAAAACACTTTTCATGTTACATAATAACAATAATATAATTGGAATACCAATATTTATTGGAAATGAAATATACATATTATAATTCATTTGTTTTATTATGTTCGCCAATGAAATATTGGTAGCTATTTGCCCGATTATTAAAATCAAAAAAACTATAATAAATTCTGTTATTAACATAAAAATATAAATGAAAGTTGATGAAAGAATAGATTGAATAAGTTCTTTCTTTAAAAACTTCCAGCATATAAAGATTAAACAAAGAAAGCTTAAAAAAGGTCTGACATTATAAAGGTAATCGTTATCCGTTAATACGTGCGCTAATATATATATAAGTGAGCATATATAAAAATCTATACTTTTTATATCTATCTTTCTCCCATTTATCTTATATACCGCAGCTATAACCATTATTTTTCCAATGACTACCCCATATAAGTTAATAACTTCAGTTAACATTATACTTTTCTCCAATCTTATAATTATTAGATACTAAATTAATTTTAATTCCATTATCAAACAAGATATATTTTTGTTTATAATTAATTTCTTCAGCTCTATCACTGTTTATTACACAAGCTCTGTGCGTTTGAACAAATCTATCATCAAGACTATCAACTACCTCAGAAAGACTTTTCATTACTTTATGTGTGTTAATTTCCGTTACAATAAGTGTTTTTCTTTCAACACTATCTCTTGTAAGATATAGTATTTTATCGAAAGCAACTTTATAAGTTACACCATGACTATCTATATCTAAATATGGCTTCTTATTTGAAATAGACAAAGCCTTTTCAATCGTACTTTTTAGTCTTGCATTAAATTCTTCAAATTTATTTATAAATGCTAGAAACATTAAATCTTTTCTAAGTAACATATTTCCCAATTCTTCATGTCCTGTTAAAAATATTATTGGACTTTCATAATCCGTTTTTCTAATTTTTCTACCTACTATTATTCCAGAGTTAGTAGGAGTTTCAATATCAAGTATAAAAATGCGCATGCTGTCCTTGGTTTCAATATGAGTGAAAAATTTATCATCATAATCATAAAATTTTACAATATCATATTCAAATTTCTTTTTAACCATAATTTTTGAGATAAGATCTTCAACTCGTTTTAGGAATTTCTTATCATCATCACAAATAATAAACTCTATCATATTCATCACCACTAGCATTTTGCTAACTTTGCCACTGACATTGTATCACTTTTTGTCATATTTATGCAATAAAAAAGGATGTTATTTCCATCCTTCGTACCATTTTTGTAGTTTTTCTTTACCTACAGCTAAAGTTTCTTTAGTTATGTCGACTGCAGTACCTACACTTTCTTTAATTGTATCTACCACTTCACTTGTTTCGCCTTTTACTTCAGCATATGTATCTGGATTGACATTTTCACTAATTTTTGTATCTACATATGTAATTCCTTGTCTTAATTTTCCGCTTAAATATGTATATGTTTTACCAGTATAATCAACCACAGTCTCTTTATACCCAGGTATTTTTGTTTCAATCTTACTATCAACACTATTTACGATAGCAATTAGTTTTTCTTGCGTAGCACTAGTTAACTCATTAAATTTAATACCATTTATTTCAGTATCATAAAATATGAAATCTACTAATTTAACAAATAGGGCTTTCCCCTCTGTTTTGACCTTATCAATATTATCATACATTGAATCTATTTTACTTTCTGCAGTTTCAAAATATTGTAATGCTTGGTCATCTGATGAAGCATTAGAATTAACTACTATGTCAGAACCAACATTTGAAGCTTCTATTGCAGTTGATGTACTAGTATCTTCTACTATTATTGCGTTGCTATCAGCAACTTCTTTGCCAGAAGAAACTATTTTTTCCTCTGCTAATTCATTAGAACTTTTCTTATTGTCGCTATTATTAGAAGTAAATATTTTATTAGTGTTATTATCATTAAAAGCATTAACTATAAATGATCCACCTATTATAATAACTATAGTTAATAATAAAGCAATTAATGTATTCTTATAATTATTTTTCATAAAATATTCCTTCTTTCATTATGTTTATTATACTATTTTTTTATTTGTTGTCAAAGCTATACTATTTTTATATCTATAATATCTTTTATTGCTATCAATTCATTATCTAATGTAATTAAATTAGCTTTGTTCTTGCCGATTATTCTCTTTTTAGAAACGCCATTTGATGTTGTTATTTCTACGTCTAATTTGTAAACATATTTTGAAGATTTAAACAAAGCATTTATCTTGTTATTAATGTTTTCTGAAGGAAAAGATTTGATTTCTACAGGCTCAGAAAAATCCTTTCTTACATGATATACTTTTTCATTGTTACTTATTTGTTTACTAAAAGAATTAGCAAAAACCTTAGGAAGTTTTTCTTTCATTTTATCACCCACTATAGTATATGAAAAAACTAGTAATTTCTTACTAGTTTTCATATGCATGTGTCTTAAAATACTGCATTGCGATTTTATTGCCCTCTTCGGATAAATGTACACCGTTTTCATTTGCACTTGTACGGTAATAACCATCTTTTAATTGACCATTTGCATCTTTTAACACTTCAGCAGTATTTAAAAATGGTATATCTAATTTACTACATAATTCTAATAAACGATAATTCATTTTATTTATTTTATCATTATTTAGTCCTTTTCCAGCTTCATCTAAAGATGCCGCTACTGGAAAAATTGATTGAACAATAATTAAAGTATTTGGACTTGCCTCCATCATATCATTTAATAGTTCTTCATATTTTCCGATAAAATAATCTATTTCCATTGTAGACACACTATTTGTACCTAATGATAATAATATATTAGCAGGTTTGTTTTTTTCCATCGCATCAACTAAAGTTAATTTTGAATCAATGTGATTAATATATATATTTTGAGTAAATATAGTTTCTAAACTTACTCCTTCTTTGTGCCATAACTGCTTGCCAGTTATAACTTTGTTCATTACATAATATAAAGCTGTACTATCACCAACAAATATAAATTTGTCAGTATAATCCTCTCCAGCATCATCTGTTTCTGACAATAATACGTCAGTAAAATACCCGGTTAAATTAAAATCTTTTACTGACATCGTTAGTGGGGATTTAGTGGTTACAGTTACCTTTCTTTTCACAACTGATTTATTATCACTAGAATCTGTAACAGTATATTTTAATGTATACGTTCCTTCTTTATCAGTATCTACATCACCTGAAACTTTGACATTACTAGTTATATCACCATCATAATCATCAGTAGCTGTATATCCGGGCTCATTAAATTTATCACCAAGTATAACTATTATATTCTCGCCATTTTTTAATTTTATCACAGGCTTAGTTTCATCTTTTATCTCTATTGTTTTTGTAACTTTAAACTCTTTATTTTCTACAGTATAACTAAATACTACTTGATATTTTCCTACTGCATTACTATATATATTATGAGTAACTTTAACCTTATCAGTCACATCCTCACCTTTGTAGGTTGCACTAAAATCGTTAGTATATTCCTCACCTATTTCAAAAGTAGTCGTCTTTAAGTTTACTACAAAATCATTATGGGTAACTATTTTATATATAGCTATACATATAATAAACAATAGTATTAATAAGAAAATAATATTTTTAATTTTAAGTCTACTTTTTTTCTTAGCCATATTTATCACCTATTTTTATTATATCACATATTTAGTTTAATTTATAACTGATAAAAAGACCTAATATCAGAAATAATAAACCCTTAAATAGTTCGTAAAAGGAATAACTAATTACAAATATATTTCCTAGTAATATAAATATAGTAGCAATAGAAAAACCTAATATTACATAGTAACAAGCTATATTGTATTTCTTAAAAAGTTGACTTAGAATTTTTGATAATGATATAACTCCAATAATTATTCCTATGATAAAAGGTATCAGTACATCTAAATGATTAAAAGACGATAATGAGTTAATAATTGTTTCATATACTCCCAGCATCATTAGGATAGCGCTCCCGCTTACTCCAGGTATTATCATAGTGAGTGCCTCTAGTATACCAATTAATATTAAATTAAAAAAATTGGTTGATACATTAAATGCGTTATTAGATAAAATGTTTATAAGCAACAATATTATAAATGGTATTAGCATTAAAATAACATTTTTTCTTGTTACGCTTTTTTTTGCAGTTTTAGCGATATCAGGAATACATCCAATAATCATGCCAATAAATAGTAACATTGTTGGAAGATAAAAATTATCTAAACAATACATTATTAATTTACTTGATAACATTATGGATATTATTATACCCGATCCAATAACAAGTAGAAATTTTAAGTTTTTTCTGGTTTCATTAAATATATTTGCCATTGAAGTTATCAACTGTTCATATACACCTAAAGATATTGATAACATAGCACCACTTACTCCGGGGATAATTTTACCAACACCTATAATTATTCCTTTTAAGAAAAGTATCAAGTTTTTTTTCATTATACTCCTCCATAAAATTTACATTTTTTCATATAAATTTTTCTAAGCATATCTACCGGTATTACAGTTCCAGCAAGAAGTATCATTATGTTAAATTCATAGAGAGAAAGGCCACTTGTCCTAAATACATTTCCGCCATAATAAATCATTAATATCTGAATAATCATAATAAATAATAAAACCACCAAAAATATTCTGTTTTTAAATATATCTGCTAAAATATTTAATCTACTTGTTCTAGCATTAAAACTATTAAATATGGCTATAAAAATAAATAGTCCAAAGAATGCAGTAAAAATCGTATTTAAATTGTTGTTGAAAACATTATTTAAAAAGTCAGATTTTAGAAAGATAATACATAATAAAGATGAATATGCTCCTGTAAATAAGATTTCATTTTTCATATACCTATTAATTATTCTTTCATTTCTTTTCTTTGGTTTTTCTTTCATATACTCTTTTAGTGGTGGTTCAAATGAAAATGCCAATCCTGCTAATGTGTCCATAACCATATTTATCCATAACATTTGTACTACTGTTATAGGCGATTCAATACCTATAAACGGTCCAATAATAGATAAACTTACTGCGCACATATTTACTGTTAGCTGAAATATAATAAACTTTCTAATACTCTTGAAAATAGTTCGTCCAAACATTACCGCACTTTCTATTGATTTTAAATTATCATCCAATATTATAATGTCACTTGCTTCTTTAGATACTTCAGTACCACTTCCCATTGCAAAACCAACATCAGCTTTTTTTAGTGCTGGAGCATCATTGACACCGTCTCCCGTCATACCAACAACCAAATCTAATTTTTGCGCTAAATGTACAAGTCTGCTTTTATCTACGGGCATACTCCTTGCTAATACTTCTAAATTAGATAATGAGCTAACTACTTCTTCATCATTCATCCTATTTAATTCGCTACTTGTTAGTACTATTCCATTGGTTAATATACCAACTTCCTTAGCAATATTAACGGCCGTTTCTTTATTATCACCTGTTACCATCACAACTTTTATACCAGCTTCTTTAAGTTCTTTAACAGTTTCTTTAACATTTTCCTTTATTTCATCTTTTAATAGTATTAATCCTAAAAAGATACAATTCTTTGTTGGATCTACATCGTTATGATATCTGGAATATCCTAATGCAATAACTCTAATTCCTTTCGAAGCTTCTCTACTTATAAAATTATTTATTTCATTTTTACTTATTAAAAATTTTTCAATACCATCACTATCTAAATATTTATTACAATTTTTAAGAACCACTTCAGGAGCTCCCTTAATATAATTAATTTTATCTACAGTAATTGTTGAATATTTATTAGTACTATTAAATTCCACTTCATTTTCCACATTAAAAAAACCTGTGCTACTAGTTATAAAGCTTCTAATTGCTTTGTCTGTACTATTGCCTCCGACTAAGTTTCCTTCTTCATTAAGTACTGCACTGCTGTATACACATGATTTTTTTATAATATTATAATTTTTTATATTATATAATTTTTCTTCACTATCAAAAAATTCTAAATTCGGATTAACGTAACCAATTGCACTTAGCTTTCCTTTTGTCAAAGTTCCTGTTTTATCAGTAAATAAGATGTTAAGACTACCCGCTGTTTCTATTCCTACTAGTTTTCTAACTAAAACATTTTTCTTTATCATTCTTTTCATGTTAGAGGAAAGTACTAATGTTATCATCATAGGTAACCCTTCTGGTACCGCAACTACTATCACAGTTACGGCAAGTGTAATTGCATAAAGTAAGTGTCCGGACAAAAGTTTAAAATTTGTTAATATTTCATAGTTGCCCTTTAAGACTATTACAGAAAAAAAATATGAAAATGATACTAAAAATGCCCCCATATATCCATATTTACTTATTGTCGATGCCAAGCTTTTCAATCGTATTTTTAATGGACTATCTTTTGTTTCTTCGCTTAATTCTAAGGAAAGTTTTCCATACATAGTATCAACTCCAACTTTTGTTACATACATCGTTGCTTTTTTTTGACAAACAACTGTTCCTTTATATACATAACTATTATCAATACGATTAGGCATATACTTTCTTTTATATACTTCTTTTGCTTCACCATTAATCATTGATTCATCAATAGCTATTTCTCCATCAATAATTACACCATCGGCTGGTATTTTATCACCAGCCTCTAATAATACAATATCTCCAACTACTACATCTTCGACTGCTATTTCTACTATAGTTCTATTCCTTTTTACCTTGCATCGTGTTTTACTTGCTTCTTCCTGCATTTTGTCAAAAGCCTTTTCACTACCATATTCGGATATTGAAGATATAAAGGACGCTAAAAATATAGCTATCATTATTCCTATTGTTTCGTACCAATCAAAGTTTTTAAAAAGTAGTACTATTTTAATGCCTAGCACTACTATTAATATTTTTATTATTGGATCTCCTAAAGATTCAATTAGTAATTTGGTAAAACTATTTTTCCTATCAATTGTTAAGGAATTAGTACCGTTTTTCTTACGACTTAATAAAATATCATTATCACTTAATCCGTTGCTATCATATTTCATAGTTTGTCCTCCTATAAAATTATATTAACGGAAAGAAAAAATATGAAAAAAAAATAAGGTCAAACCTTATTTTCTAATTTCTCTAACTTCTCTATTTTTTCTTTCTCAATATCATGAACTATATTATATATACATGAATAACTATGTTTACCATAAAACTTGCAGAATTTTCTTATACTTGCTGATGATCTACTATATAACTGTCTTATTTTTTCTTTTTCTTCTTCTGTCATAGCATTATGAGGCTTTTTATTCTTATTGCCATGTTCAAGAGAAATAGTACCATTTAATATTTCATTTTTTAATTTAAACAAATACTTTGTGTGATATCCTGTAATGATTGAAATTTCATCGTATGTAAGATAACTATCATTTTTTAATTTCTTTGTAATAAGTTTTATAGCTTCTTCCTTGTTTTTCATAATATCACCTGATTTTATTTTAACACTATAGTAATATATTAGCAAGATAAAGTATGAACTTTATTGCTATTAAATGCATTTTATTGTATAATACAACTAAATAGTAGAGGTGTATTTATGAAGGAAAAAGGATTTACTTTAGTAGAACTTATCGCAGTAATCGTCATTTTAGGACTAATTGGTATTATTATAGTCCCTACTGTTAACAGCACAATTGAAAAGCAAAGAAAAAAAGCGTTTCAGACAAGTGTATATGGTTTATTAGATACAGTTAAATCAGAATCGCAAAATGCTGGCTTTACAACAAAAGTATATAAATTTAATGAAAATGCATTATATGAATGTGATGAAAATGGTGATAATTGTAGTGCTAGTTCCTCTATAACTATAGATGGCAAAATAAAGAGTGGTGAAGGATATATAAGAGTCACAAAAGATGGATTATATAGTTTATCAATAAAAAATAATAGTTATTGCTCATTCAAAACTTATTATAATGATATTATTATTACAAATAATACAAGCTATTGCGAATTTGGTAATACAGTTACTGATGCTGTAAATGAAATTACATACTACAATTCCGATAGTATCGATAGAGTTTTCAATTTGACTGAGGGATACTTAATGCTAGCTAGCGAGAATAATGTTACATTAGACCCAAGAATTCAAGTTAAAGGCGGATATTTAAGTAGCGTAGAAGGATATTTCGAATCTTATAACATTAATTTGTATGAGTTAGAAGTTAGAAACTCAAATTACTGTGCTTATCTTAATGGGGATGGAATAATAGAATTTTACAATCATGATTGTAATATTCTAGATAAATAAAATATGACTTTAACATAAAATAACAATAAACTCTTTTATGATTTAATTATTAAAAAGACTAACAAAATAATGTTAGTCTTTTTAAAATTCTATTGTTTTGTAAACTGTATTTGAGATTGCACTACCTATTGGAATAGATAATATATTATTTACGACACTTTCAACTGATTGAGAATAATCAACAAGACCAAATGGTGCTCCCGTATAACTTATATAATCATTATATTCAAAAAAATATATAGGCGTTAATTCTTCTAATATATAATAATGCGTCGCACCAAAATCATGTCCAATCATATTTGAAAAATTAGTTGCTATTGATGTTTTATAATTATCAATGGTTGTTGTATCTATATTGTCAAAAACATAACCTAAATAAGCCTTTAAAACTTTTTCATCGGCATCCACATAGACAATTAACGTATATGGTGGACTATCAAAAACATTCATATTGTTTTCTGTATTAAATGCTCCAGAAGAAACATAAATATAAGCTTTGGTAGCGCCAGTCACAAACGAAGTATACTGGGTTGTTTCTTCTTCTCCAGTACATGTTCCTGATACTGTGGCATCACTATTTTGATATATTACTTCATAATAATTAACACATAATTTTGCATAAACTATTTTATCATCTGATATAGTTATATAACCTGATAATGGCCTATCACCATTAACATCTATATGACTGTCAAACTTACTAACATAATTTTTTCCACTCTTTAGAGCAAAATCAGTATCTAATATATGTGTGTTGTAATAATCTCTAGTAGCTTTTATATAAGTAAGACCGCTATCAGCCGCAGAGTTTTGGCGAGCTTTTTCAATACTAGCAGTTGCTTTTGGAATTATAATTGCTATTATAAGGCCTAATAATATAATTACCCCTAATAGTTCTATTAAAGTAAATCCCTTACTCTTTTTCATACAATCACCTATTATAATTATAACATAAAAAAAGAGTTCTAACTCTTAATTTTATCAATTAGGCTTAATTGTTTAATTTTAATATTATTGCCCCTTCCAGTACCTAATTCTATATCTGGCTGAACAGTTGGACCATGAAAATCACTACCTCCAGTTTCATATAGTTTTAGCTCATCTCTTAAATATCTAAGTATATTTCTATATTCTTCTGGTTGATTACTATGTGATATTTCAATAGCATCTAAACCTAAGACTTTCAAATATTCAAGCTCGTTTTTTAGTTCTTCGTATTCCATTTTTAAACTTATTGGATGAGCAAGTGATATATAAGCACCTGCATCTTTTAAAACGGCAATACATTCTTCTTTAGAAGTTGTAACTCTATTTGTATAAGTAGCATCAAACGCCTCGACCAAATACTTTTTAAAGGCTTGATCATTGTCCATTGCATAACCATATTTTCTTAGCAATAAAGATAAATCAGGTCTGCCAATATTACCAATCTTCTTTTTTAAAATATCAAACTCATATTGTGGTATATTAACACCATATTTATCGTGTACATATCTGTACATAATTTTCATTGAATTAATAGAATTTTCTCTTTTTCTCTTTAATAAATCGAGAAGTTTTTTATTATTAATATCTAAATTATAACCTAATATATGCATTCTACCTTTAGGTACTGAAGCAGTTAATTCAATTCCGGGAATATAAGTAAGTCCTACTTGCTTAAAATTTTCTAACTTTTTGCATCCAAAAATAGTGTCGTGATCTGTTATTGAAAACACATTGATTCCTACTTTTTCAACTTTTTCTACAATTTCTTCTGGTTCAAAATCACCATCAGAGTAACAAGTGTGAATATGCATATCTATTATATTATTGTTTTCCTTATTTCTTTGAATATATACTTCTTTAAAATATTTTAGAACCTCTAATAGTTCCTCATCATAATATTGTTTTCTAGGATTACTAGATTTGTTGCATTGGACCAATTTAATAGCTTCGCTGAAATCTACAAACTCCATTGATAACTTATTTATTTTCTCATTAGGTGTATATTTTGCTTCATTTTTATTAACACGTTCATTGCTTTTTATATAAAAATAATCTGTTTCCACTAACTTGTTTACGGTAACTGAACTATTACGTCTAGGATAATTTCTAACATACATCTTTGTTTTCATTAAATACATAATATCTTTTTCTTTAAAATCTATGCCTGTTTCTTCCTTAATTTCTCTTATCAACCCAGAAGTAGTTGTTTCACCAATATCTATTTTACCGCCTGGCAACATATATACGCCGGCATAATTTTGAAGTAATATTTTATTTTCATTATTAATTATTATTATACGACTCTTAAATTTTTTTTCATTTACTTCTTCATCTTTTAAGTTTCCATTGTTCATTAATAATACTTTAGCCATAATAACACTTCCTTTAATTGAATTATAACTCATTATTTGTTATAATTAAAATACATATATTTTATCATTATCATAACAGGAGGTTATCATGAATATTAATTTAGATTTATATAACATATTTTATGAAGTAGCGAAGAGCAAAAATATTACAAAAGCAAGTAATATCTTACATATATCTCAACCTGCTATTACAAAACAAATAAAACATTTAGAAGAAGATCTAGGCTTTCAATTATTTATTAGAACTAAAAGAGGCGTTATTCTTACTAGTAATGGGCAAAAAGTCTATGAACAAGTTAAAGAAGCTATGAAATACATTAAAAATATTGAAAATATATCTAATTCTTTAAATAAATTAGAGACTGGAACATTAAGAATTGGTACTGGAAAATCTTTGACTAAAGTTTTTCTAATTCCTGTTCTTGAAATATTACATAAAAAGTATCCAAATATAAAAGCAGAAATATCAATAGGTCCTACTTGTGAACTTGTTAAACAATTAAAGGAAGGAAAGTTAGATCTACTTTTTACTAAATTTTCTAATAAAAAAGAAATTGGTTTATTATACGAAAGAATTGGTGAATTACATGATACTTTTATTTGTAATAGTGATTACAAAGATTTAATGGATAGAGAAGTTTCACTTAATGAAATATTGAAATATCCAATAATTTTACCAACAGATTCATCAGTAACAAGAATGCGTCTTAATAATTATTTTAGTAATCAGCTTATGAAAATTGATTATAAAATGGAAGTGGCTAGTTTATCTCTGGTAGCAAACTTTACTAAAATTGGTTATGGCATTGGTATTGCCACAAGAGAATATATACAGGAAGAATTGAAGAATAAAGAAGTTTTTGAAATTAATATTAAACCTGAACTTGGTAAATTAGAATATGGTATTACTACATTAGAAAATACATTATTAAGCCCAATTGCTAAAGAATTTTGCAGCTTACTTAAAAACAACAAAAAACAATAGTTTTCCACAATTCTATTGTTTTTTTATTTAGTTATAGTATATTTGTTCGCGTTTTCCACAAAAATATTACTTTTATCCACATTTTTTGACTTATATTTATCAAAAATATTACTTTTAAGTTACTTTCCCACATTATAACTATAGATAATTTACTATTACTCCATAACTAAAATATATAATTATTCCTGCAATGGCGATATTAATAAGTATTTTTGCTAAAGCTTTAATTTTTAACAACATTAAAACGGTGTTTGGTTCTGAACCTGCACCTGTTATTAGAACATTATTTTTTATAAAAACACATCTTTGTCCATAATCAATATTATTTAAGTCTGATTTTTTACCTTTAACATAATCAATATAATTACCTTCAGGGTTGGATATAATAGTTATAAATTTATTAGAATCTTTACCATTAGAATTCTTTTTATAATTTATTGTCTGCCTAACAATAAAATTATATCTTCCAACATAGTTTTTAATAGACATTCCTAATATTTTGAATATCTTGCGATCTAGACCATATTTCATATTCTGAACATCAATATTACTCATTTCCTATGTCCTCTCTCATTAAGATTTTTACTTATCTCTATTAGCTGACTATAATTTAGTTTTAATAAAGCCTCTGCTTCACTAACAAAATTACTTCTTTCTTTGATATCTATACTACCATTTTTGGCTTTATTTATATTATCTCTTATACTAGCACTAGTCTGTAATAGTGTAAATAATATAGCGTTATAATCATCATTCATTTTAAAATGTTTAGTTATTTTATATAAAACTGCCAATTGAGCATTATTAAAAACTTTCTTTTTACCTCTTATAATAGTGGCAATAAGTGAGTCTTCTAATTCTTTCGACAAGTATTCCTTATCCGCTTCTCCTAAATCAGTCAAAAGATATAACATATCCAATGGACTCAATTCTAAATTTTGCTTAGTATTATTAATAACACATTCCAACTTATTAACAACTTTTTGTTTTTCTTCATTCAACTCTTTAAAATTTAAAATAACTATCACCTCTACTATAATTATTCTAACATAAATACACATTTTTATCTATATAGTAAACAGATGTATATAACACTTGACATTAATTTAAAATAATAAAAAATAGAATTAAACTAATTCTATTTTTCCGTCTTTAATTATTTTTTCATTTATAGGATATTTCTTATCTTTTATCATATCATCAATTTTTTTATTAAATGCATTTACTATTGATACAAGTCCTTCTGCTCCGATACTATCAATAATACCATCTAAAATAATCAAGTTATCTGTATCATAACGATCACCGTCACATAATCTCTTAAACAATTCGGGATAGCTAGCTTCCGGAACTCTGATTTCTTTTAGTAAATAATCATAAAAAGTAGCATCATATATTTTTTCAAGTATTTGTGTGTTTTTTTGATCACTAGCAAAAAATTCTAGTTCTTCATATTTAACAAGTGGAATATTTTTTTTGGCTGAATATTCACTTATAAACTCATTAAATTTAAATGAAGTTGGAGAATTAGTTATAAACTCTGTTGTCATTTTTTCAGGAACTATTCCTACATTAACTAAATACATACTTAAAGCTTGAGCTGGATCTCCTTTAAAAGTAATAACGTTCATACGATTAAGTTCAGGATATTTCTTGCTAAATTCCTCTAAGTTTTCTTTTTTAATTAAAATGACTGCTTCGTTAGTAAGTGTTACTGCTCCAGTAAATAGAGTGGTTTCAGGTCGCATAGATAATATATTTTTTTTATCTACATGGTCCTTAAAACTATCCACTATTATATAATTAGTAGCATAATAGTCTGGATATAATCCATTAATGGCAGCATATACTACTGAAACATATTTGGAATTATATGGCATATATTTTTCAGATTGAAGTTTTAATGTAGCTAATTGATTATCATCATACTTATCAATACCATCTGCTTTATTAATTCTGTCTCTTACTACTATTCCTAATGAACAGTCAGGGTTTTTATAAACATATGATTCTTTTCCAGATGGAAGAACAGTTCTTTCTTCCGGAAACATATTAGCAGTTATAACTATTTTCAAACTTTCTTCAGTATAACCACTTTCATTTATTTGATTTCTTAAAATTTTTAATTTATCTTCATAAACTTTTATTTGTTCTTCGTTACTTGTATCTATCATATTATCACCACTTTCATTATAACATATTAATCATAAAAATATTCGGTTATTTTATCGATTGAATTGAGATAGGCTATTATTTTTTCTTCTATAGTGTCAAACCAAAAAGAGTTAAGATCATATTCTAAAACCATGGTTCCACTGTAATTAATGACCTTTAAATAAGTAATACCCTTAATCCAACTTTCTTTATGTATATCATCATTAGTCATTATTTGATGGTCATGCGTATTATGAAATGTATGTATGTGAACATTGTTTAATCTTTGTTTTAAAATTTCATTTAAATCTGTGATATTTCCATAATCTATAAGTTCATGTCCTATATCATAAGTGAATCTTAAATTAGGTAATTTTTCAAGAATTGGTATTAGATCATTTTTATTAAGTCTATCTTGGTTAATTATATCATTTAAATTTTCTACACTTAAAGTAATTCTATAATTCTTGAGCATTATATAACCTAACATACTATTTAGAAATCTAATACTAGCAGCAATACTTTCTTCCTTAGACTCATTAAATATTGAATGATATACAATATTAATATTTGATTCCATAATATTACTTATATCATTAATGATATCTATATATCTACAATTGGTTAACTCATCGTTATATATAGTACCGTGCATTTGTAAAATTAAATTATTACGATGTGCCTCAAAAGCCAGTTCTTTTAAATAATTTATCTCATTAACACTATTAGCATTAATACATACTTCAAAGCCATCTAATTTAGAATTATTTTGGTGAATTAAATCTAATAAATTTTTTGGAGTAACGTTCATAAATTTGTAATTAACACTCATTAATACTTTCATAATAACCTACTTTCTATAATAATTATAACATAAAAATATTGTCGTTATACACATAATTCTGTTATAATTGTTGATATAGGGAGTGATAACATGCCATCAGCAGTAATACATCGATGTGTATCAAAAATAGTCAATATTAAATTAAATAATAAGTTTGTTAGTTCAGACAATTTTTATTATGAACTTGGCAGTATTGCTCCAGATTGTTGGAGACATAGTGAAAAATTTTTAGAATGCAATTTAACAAAAAAAGAAAAAAGAAAAGAATCACATTTCATGACAAAAAATACTAAAGAAGATTATGAAGCTTTTTATAATGAATATAAAGATAAAATGGATAATACATTTATATTTGGGTATTTAGTTCACCTTATCACAGACAATTACTGGCGAAATTTTTCTGTTAAAGAATATGAAGAGAATAAGAAAAAAGAAATCTACGAAAGATTAATAAATGAATTTGTAGTATATGATATTAGAAAATTAACTAATGAACAGATAAATAAAATTCCTCAAATAAAGGAATTAGATATTAGTGGGCTTAATAAAACACTTGAATATTTATATAAGAACCCAATAAGTTCAAAAGAAATTGATGTTGATTACACTATTGTGCTCAAAAAATTGCATGAATGCAGTGACTTTGTAATAAATGAAATTGTAAGATTACAAGAAAATAATAATGAATAAAAAAGACAAATATGATATTTGTCTTTTTTTATTTAAGATAATGCTTCTACTATGCCTAATAATATTATTCCTAAAAATATTATTGAAATTGCAATATACTGTGGAAAAGCAAGTTTTTCTTTCAAAAATATTCTAGACAACAATACAGATAATGCACTATAACAAGCTATTACAGGCACCGTGATTACGGAATACGCTGATACAGCAAATACATAAGTAAACTGCCCTAATGTTTCAAATAAAGCTGCCCACAATTTATTTTTTTCAGTGGATAACTTAAATGAAATATTTTTTGATTTTAAGAATAGAAATGTTACTATGGCATATACAAAAAATGTATATTCATATGCAATTAGGGCTGTATCTTCAGTTATTAATTGTAATTGATCCAAATATACCGCATCAAAGAAAGTTCCTAAACCATCAATAACACAGTAAATTATTGGAAATAAAATTGCCCAACCTGTTAAACTTTTAATTATATTTTGCTTATTATCCTTATCATAATATACTTCGAGTATGGATAATAAAAATACACCAATAAAAACAATAACTACTCCTAATAATTCTAGTTTTGATAAACTTATTTGAAATATTAAACATAAAAGAATTGTAGTTATAATACCTGAAGAATTTTGAATAGGAGAAGATATAGACAGTTCTAAATATTTTAAACCTTTATATCCTATAATCATTGATGCTATATAGCATAAAGAAACTGGTAAATACTTTAAAACATCAATTACATTTATATTTGTTTTGGTAAATATCATATATCCCGTACCATGTATTCCCATGACAATTCCAACAATTAAACCCGTTTTTAAATGACTATATTTGTCACTTTCTTTATTACCTTTTTTATAAAATAGATCAGCTAATCCCCAGGCGAAGAAAGTTATTAAAGCATATATAAACCACATATTATCACCTATATAATTTTAACATATTTTATACACAAAAAAATAGAAAAAATTATCGCTTTCCTATTTTTTTTACATATGCATACTTAGAATCTTTAAAATTTAAGTATTCTTCTAGCTTTTCTTTACACTTATTTGAAAAAGTGTCTAATCTTGCAATTTTGTTACCATCGACACATATAGGTACAACATACCTCTTCTTTGCATCTATTGACACATAATAATTATTTTCTGGAATTTCATCTGTTCTTTCAATCATTTTTGTCTCGCTGAAGACATTATAGTCGTTATATATAGTCTTAATCATACTGATTATATATTCTTCACTAAATATATATAAATCTTCTAATTTAAGTCTATTATTTTTTAACATGTCTTTTAAAATATCTGCAATAAATTGCATTGTATATTTATCCTCATTTTTTTGAAGTTCAATACTGTACTTAAATACTCCTTCAAAAAATAACTCTGCTATATCTTTGTTTTGAAAACCAATTTCATCTTCACCATATTCATTAGTTAGTACTACCATATCATCATAAACTTTTTTTACTGTGGATAAGTCCCAATATTGTTGCCAGACTAAACAAGTCCCTAATATACCATCTAATCTATCCACACATATTTTAGGTTTTTTATTTTCTACTACAGGATAGATACTAATATCTTTTATATCTTCGATATTGATATTATCATTTTTCAAATAACCTTTTATGGTAGTAGAATTGTTTATAACGTCATATACATTGATTTCAGAACTTTCTTGATTAATTGTATCACCCATAAGATAATCAATACAATGACTAAATGCTGGTGTTCCAAGGTCATGAAATAAAGCTGCTAGTGTTTGAGTTTTATCTTTAGTAAAGTTCCATGTCATTAAAGCTGTTGCAATGCTGTGATCTAGTCTAGAAAACCAATATTTAATGTTATGAATACTTGTGTAATCACAACCACAAAATTGCCCTATACCAGATAGTCTTTGCATTTCTTTTGTATTTATATATTTATCTATGAAAGTTGGATAATCACCCTTGCATAGTATATTAAAATATTCTTTAATTTCTCTATTTTGTTCCATAACTTCACCCTCTAAAAAGTTATTATAACATATTATTAAATATTATTACTATTTTATTATTTCAATATTATTTTATAAATAAGATAATCCTGCTTTAGTACTAACTAAAACAAGGTTATCTATATATATTATTCTAATTTAAAAATCAACTTTGTCTGGATCTTGACCTAGTCCTTCACTTAATGGAATATTATCCATTAATTTTAAATCTTCGTCACTTATTTTAAAATCAAAAACACTAGCATTTTCAATTATACGACTTTCTGTTACTGATTTTGGAAGTGGTAAAGTATTATGTTGTAAACACCATCTAATACATAATTGTGCAACAGATTTACTATATTTTTGTGACAATTTGAGTAATGTTTCATTCTTTAAAACTTCACCAGAGCCTAATGGGCTGTAAGCTTCAACAATAATATTATTTTTTTCACAAAAATCACAAGTTTCTTTTTGTAAAAAACCTGGATGTACTTCAATTTGGTTTACCATTGGTTTAAATTCACAATTTTCTAAAATTATATTTAAATGATGCTCTCTAAAATTGCTTACTCCAATTGATTTTACCTTGCCTTCTTTATAAAGTTTTTCTAATGCTCTCCAAGTATTTAAATTAATTTCTTCCCAATCTTCAAACTGACTAGAGGAAGCCGGCCAGTGAATTAAGTATAAATCTAAATATTCAAGATCTAATTTCTTTAATGTCTCTTCAAAAGCATCTAGTGTACTATTATATCCTCTATTTGTATTCCACACTTTACTTGTTATAAACAATTGCTCTCTAGGAACATTACAAGATTTAATAGCTTTTCCTATACTCTCTTCATTTCCATATATAGCCGCAGTATCAATATGTCTATATCCATTTTTTATCGCACATAATACTGCGTTAGTTGTTGTATCATCATTTGGGCTTTTCCAAGTTCCATAACCTATATTTGGTATTAAAATACCATTATTTAAAATCCAATTATTATTCATATATTCACTCTCCTATAATATATATTTAACATTATTATTTATTTTAAGTCAATGGATTAGATATTATAAACAAAAAAAGAAGTTATTTTCCTTCTCTTTGAGTTTTTAATGCACTTATAACAATGCCTATTACAATAAGCATAACTGCTACGTAAATTATGTCTGGTACATTTATTATAAATTTATTAATTGTTTTTAGTAGAAGATACAATACTAAAGCAATAACTAATAAAATATTTGACTCTTTTCTTAAAGTTTTTCTCTTCATATTAAATTTTCTTAAATACCGATTTAGGTGCTCCACAAACTGGACACTTCCAATCTTCTGGCAGATTATCAAATGGTACGCTCTCTTTAGAATCATCATAAATATAGCCGCATACGCTACATCTATACAAATCACCTATATTATGGTCACTTTTCATATAATATGTTGGAGCAGTTTTAGGTGTTATACCTTTAATTACTTCATGATAATATTTATATGTCATAGGAATATAATCACTAGTTTTATTCATATCTATTATTCTTGCAAGAACTACATCATGTGTTTCTGCATCTATTACATTTAATACCTCACATATGATATAACCACAAATTTCTTCTTTTAATATAGGTAACTCATCCTTAATTTCGTATTGGCAATCCTTAAATTTATCAACATTTTTACTAGTTTTAAATCCAAATGTATTAATTACTTCGTGAGATGTTTTTTCACTTAGAATATTTACTGCAAATCTTTTCATATTCTTTATAGCTTCATTAGTATAATTATCTTTATTTAATGATATTGAAATAATTGGATTTGTTGATGTTATTTGAGTTAATGTATTTATAGTACATCCGACAAATCTATTATTATAATTAGCCGTTACTATATACATTCCGTATGATATATCCATTAATGCTTTATTATCCATATTTCTACCTCCATTTATCAGTACAAATTAACTATATTTATTTAATACTTCTATCAAAAGCATAAACTTCTTTACACAAAGGATGTTTTCTACTTCCTTTTTTAATTAATGCTTTATCTAAATCAGTATAAATATTAGGAGTTTCTATTCCAAGTTTATGAAGTTTATCTAAATCATATTCCTTGAAGGCTGGACATGGAAGAACTGTACCATCGTATTTAATTACTAATTTATCAAAACCGGCTGTACATAAATGAACATCATTTTTAATTAACGGAATACCTATTCTTATATTGCCATTAAACTTTTTATAATTTGCTTCATAAATTTTTTTGAATTCTTCCATTTCTTCACTGTTTAAACCTAAACTTTGTGAATTATTCTTTCCTCTACCTTGAGGAACAAAATTTAAAATACTAAGATTTTTTATTTCTCCTATATTTAAACATTCGATTAAGTCTGGGAACTCTTTATAATTACATTTCATAGGAATAAAATGTGCATCAGTGTCAAGATTAGACGCAGTAGCTCTAACCATTGATGTAATCACGTTAGTTAACATGTTTTTAGTGTCCATTACATAGTTATAAGAATCTTCTTCCGTTGCTTGAAAATCAAAAACTATTTTGTCCAATCCAATATATTTTAAATATTCCATTTCTTTTCTTGATATTGCACTATATTCTTGATTAGCATAATAGTTCAGTTGATTGAGTTCATTTTTTATATGCCTTTGGTATTCTTTTTCACTCATGCCTTGTTCCAAATATTTATTATATTTTTCTTTTATTTCATTTACCATATTTTCTAGTTCCAATGTTGGTGTCTTTTGATTTTTTTTAATTCCACTAGTAAATAAAACAACTCTGATTTCTTTCTCTTTACAATATTTTATCATTTCAAATAAATCAGGATGCATAAATGGCTCGCCGCCAGATATAGATATTTCTTCAATTCCCCCTAAAGTAATTAAATGATCTATTGTTCTTTTAAATAAATCTAATTCTATTTTCTTATCTTTATCAGCAGAGGCACATGAAGAACAAAATAAACAGTTATTAGGGCAAGTTTGAATAATTTCAAAACATAAATCTTTTAACATCATATAACCTCCATAGTAATTTTATTATAGCATATTTATACTAAAAAAAAGATATTTAATATGAAGTAAAATCATAGTAACTATCTTTTTTTAAATGCTAATTAAGTTTATTTAATCTTTCTATCCATATATTAACATCAGCATCACTAGGCATTCTTAAATCGCCTCTTGGACTTAAACTAATTGTACCAACCTTAGGTCCATCAGGAACACAACTTCTTTTAAATTGTTGACTAAAGAATCTTCTTAGAAATACAATTAACCATTTTTTAATTTGTTCATTATTAAATTCATCTTTAAAAGTTTCACTTGCTAACATGTAAATTTTTTCAGGAGCTGCTCCATATCTTAAAAAGTGATATAAGAAAAAATCATGTAACATATATGGACCAATACTGTCTTCTGTTTTTTGTACTATCTTTCCTTTTTCATCTGGTGGAAGTAGTTCTGGACTTACTGGAGTATCTAAGATATCATATATGGTCTTCTTATTTTTTTCATCTTTATCAGCAATCCATTTTACTAAATACCTTACTAGAGTCTTAGGAATACTATTATTTACTGCATACATACTCATATGATCACCATTATAAGTACACCATCCTAATGCAAGTTCAGATAAATCCCCAGTCCCAATTACTAGAGCATTTTCCTTATTTGCAACGTCCATCAATATTTGTGTTCTTTCTCTTGCTTGACTGTTTTCATAAGTTATACTGCGATCATTAGTATCAAGTTCAATATCACGCATATGAACATTGCATGCTTCCTTTATATCAATTTCTTTTAAAGTAGCACCGCTTTCTTTAACTAGATTACATGCATTTTGATATGTTCTATTTGTTGTACCAAAACCAGGCAAAGTTATTGCAATTAAATTAGAAACATCTATTCCTATCTTTTTATATGCCTCTAATATAACTAGAAAAGCTAATGTTGAATCAAGTCCGCCACTTATACCGATAACTGTTTTTTTAATATTAGTATGTAATAATCTTTTTGCAAGACCTGTCGCTTGAATATTGAATATTTCTTCACATCGTTGGTCTTTAGTCTTTTCATCACTTGGCACAAAAGGAAATTTTTCATAGCATCTTTTCAACTTATCAAATTTATTAACTACATTTAGTTCAATATAAGTATATTCTAAATCATTATTAACACCCATATAACTGATGTTTTTATAACGATTATTCATTATTCTCTTGACATCAATATCAGTATAAGTTAAATTACTTTCAAAATCAAATCTTTCATTTTCTTCTAAAATAGTGCCACATTCTGCTATAAGAGATTGTCCACCAAAAACTAAATCTGTTGTAGATTCATTTGCACCACTTGAAGCATATACGTAGGCACTTAATGTTTTAGCAGATTGGTTTTTAACTAATTCTTTTCTATAGTTATATTTACCTATTGCTTCATTGCTAGCTGATAAATTAAAAACAATAGTTGCCCCTTTTAGAGTGTGATTGGTGCTTGGTGGAAAACTACACCATAAATCTTCACATATTTCAACACAAAAACTAATATCTTTTGACTCTATATCATTAAAAATTATATTGGTTCCAAAAGGAATCTGATTGCCATTTATATTAACTGTTTTATTCTTAGCATTTATACTAGACGCAAACCACCTTTTTTCATAAAATTCACTATAGTTAGGAATGTATGTTTTTGGTATTATTCCTAAAATATTGCCTTTTTGAATAACGACAGCACAGTTAAACAATTGATTTTCGGCTCTTATTGGAGCACCAATTATAGATACAATATCTAAATCTTTAGTCTCATCTAATATTCTTTCAATACCATTATAACTTTCTTCAATTAAAATATCTTGACTAAATAGATCAGCACAAGTATACCCAGTTAAAGAAAGTTCAGGTGTTGTTACAATAGAAATTCCTAGACTATCAGCTTTCTTTATTTCTGAAATTATCTCTTTTGTATTAAAGTCAGTATTAGCAACTTTTATTTTAGGAACAATAGCACCTATTCTTACATATCCATATTTCTTATCCATAATTCTTATCTCCTTTTAAATGTATTCTTTCTTAATCTAATAAATTATATTATTAAATCATACAAGTTTTCTTCTTGTTATTAACATTATATTAATAACAAGACAATTTGTCAATATGTTTTTAACAAAAAATTAAAAAGTATTTAACTTTTTAATGTAAATATTTGTCTTAATCTTTAAATAATAAAATAAATTTAATAAATCGACTATTTTTTCTCCTGGTTGAATGCTATAATTAATCATAATAGAGGTGAAATATTTATGAAAGATATTAAAGTAGTACAATATGGATGTGGCAAAATGTCCTTATACACAATGAGATATATTATGGAAAAGGGAGGAACTATAGTTGGCGCTATAGATATAAATCCTGAACTTATAGGTAAAGACATATCTACTATTCTTGGTGGAGAAGATATTGGAGTTTCTATTACTTCAATAGACAAAGCTGAAGAAATCTTAAAAGAATTAAAACCTGATATTTGTATTATAACAACAATGAGTCTTATAAAAGACGTAGAACAAGCTTTCATGTTATGTGCTAGTTTAGGCATTAATGCCATTAGTACATGTGAAGAAGCTTTTTATCCTTTTGTTTCTAATCCAACAATTACAATGAAAATTGACGAGTTAGCAAAAAAGAATAATTGCACAATCACTGGTAGTGGATATCAGGATGTTTTTTGGGGTAATTTAATCTATACTCTTGCTGGTGCAACACATAAGATTAAAAAAATCAAGGGCAGTTCTTCATATAATGTTGAAGATTATGGAATTGCATTAGCAAAAGTTCATGGAGCAGGAATGACAATTGATGAATTCGAAAAAAATATTGCTGCTACTGATAATATGAGTGATGAAGAAAGAAAATCTTTGATTAACCAAGGAGATTACACACCATCTTATATGTGGAATACAGTTCCTTGGATAGCTGATAAATTTAATTTGAAAATAACTAAAATGAGTCAAAAATGTGTTCCTATCACATATAGCGAAAATATACATTCTCAAACATTAAATATTGATATACCAGCTGGATATGCAACTGGTATGAGTGCTATCGTTACTGCCGAAACTGAAGAAGGTATTTTCATTGAAGCAGAGTGCATAGGTAAAGTGTATGCGCCAGGCGAAGTTGATACAAATGATTGGACTATATTTGGAGAACCAGATACAAGGGTTGTTATAACTGAACCTAAAACGGTCGAGTTAACTTGTGCTTCAATCGTTAATAGAATACCAGATGTGATTAAAGCAGAAGCAGGATTTATTCCTACATCAAAAATGGGTGAATTAAAATATATCAAATAGTATAACTTCTGTTATAAATAAAAAAAGAAGTGCTAGAGAATTCTAGTACTTTTTTTATTGTATGCTATTCAAGTATTTAAGCTCGGATTTCAAACATTAACTATGTTACTTTTTTTCATATATTATAATATTGATTTATGAATATCTAAAATTTCTATTCTTTCTTGGTCTGCCCAATTATAAATAAATTTTTGAGCATCAATTAAAGTAATATTGTTCTTGTTATGACGAATTGTCCTTAATATTTCTTGAGGAGTAAATTTTTGTAATAATAAAGAAATTTCTTCATCACAGTTATATTGTTTTAAATCTTCTAATGCATATGTATCTTGAACCTCAGAAGCAAATTTAATTAGTTTTTTTGAATAATTATAATTTAAAAATTGTGAATCTACTCTCTCAGCACTAATAAATCTTGTTCGGTCTAAAGCGTCAGCATCTTTTAAAATTTTGCAAATTGCTTTAGCAATAGGTAGATCCCTCTCTGAAAGATTATATTTGTTAGCAATTTTTTTAAAGTCTTCTTCCTGATTTATTATTTCAACTTCATGAAATTCAATTGCCGTTAATATTATAGAGAGATCACTCGATGTATACTTATCTTTCAATAATACAGCTGCTAATTTAGCACTTCTTTCAGCATGTCTTTCGTATCCTTCACTTATTCTAGCAACGTCATGATATTTTGCTGCTTCTATCAATAACAAAAGTTCCTTTCTTGGAAGCATATTATTTCCAATAATTGTTGAATATAAAACAACATTCTTTATATGTCTTGAACCATGGACTTTTAAATCTGAATTAATGCCATTAGCAATTATTTCTTTTTCAGCATTTAGAATTAAAGTTCTATTGTCATCATTCAAAAATGTTTGCAATACTTCTTCTGATGATAATTGTTCACTAGCAAGTTTATCTCCGATTTTTTTAATATCTATTTTTTTAAATTGCCAATCGCTTGTATTTAATTGTTCTAAAATTTCTAGTGTTGACTTTTTGCTATTTGATAAATCTGATTTTATGTTATCAACTTTTTTAAGAACTTTTTCTAGATTAAAAGAAGGTAAAGCCATTTCCATACCATGATTCATATTTTTGTATTTTTCCTCTTCTTTTAACAAAACTTTTTCTAATTCTAATATACAATCATATGCTTTTTTCCTGTCAATATTGATTAAATCTTCTATACTTTCAAGAATATTATTAATTACTATATTTCCTGTTTCAATACTTTGTGGAAAATACTGGTTTATAATATCCGGATGAAATTTTCGATTACCGGCATAATTGTTTTCAAAAGTCACAACAATGTCTTCAATTAAATCTTTGTTATAAGTTTTACAAAAATTACTAGTCATCTCGCTTATTTTTGAATTCTGATATTTTGCTATCTTCTCTCTTTCAACAACCATTATTGGTAGTGGTTTATTGTCAATAGCAAAATTAACCGCTGCTTTTTTAACTGAATCCCATTGTCTTTTGCTATCTGTGTCAATTAATCTATCTTCAAAATTATTTACAAAATATACTATGTATGAAGGCTGCTTTTTACTTATGTGATTGCTACTATTAATATTTCTTCTTTCCCAAACAGATTCATTATGCGTATGCCTTGTATAATTCAATATATCGTTAGGAAATAGAAATTGTGGCGAATACATAGATTGCACATTGTAAGTATCTTTAGTAGACACTGAACATAAGTCATATGGTGCTGACATTAATAAAGTACCTGGTTCATAATCTGTAAAGCCAAAACAACAATACTTTACTTCAGCTGTGCCTAGATTACTTTCTCCGACATAACTACAACAACAACCATGAGAAGCTATTTTCGACATATTCCAGCTGGCATAATAATCATCAGGTTCACTCATACCAGTATATGCTCCTATTGAAGTTATCATAAGTCTCATTTTTTTATTTCCTTGTTTACCAGCCGCATAATATATATCAAAGTCATCATTGGTAACAATTCTATCTTCTTCTTGTGGTTTAGTTAACGAATCATTGATTTTATTAGTAAAAACTTTTTTTAATTTATTTTCAAAAGTAACTAATAAATCTGAATCTATTTCTGTAATTTCAACAGATTCAACATATTTTTTTAATATTTCTTCATTGTTAATATTAATTATTTCTTCTATTTTTAATAATATATCAAATAGTTTTTTGTCTTCTTGTGAAATTTGCTCAATATTTTTTTCATTTATAGACTCCCCATAATTTCTAACTAGTTCAGTAGCTTGGGATAAATTAATTCCAAATTTTTTTTCAAAGTATGCTGTTTTAAGACTACCAATAGTGTTTCTTCTTATTAATAAATCAATATAGTCTTTTCTACTTTGATTATAATTTCTTAATTCATCATAAGAACTAATATCTAGATTATTATTAGATATTAATAAATGTAGCAAGTTTTTATAATCATTATCACCTAAATTTATATTTTCTATATTATTAAATAAAGCGCTAAAATTGTTATTATTCATGTTGCCAATTATTTTTTCTAATACAGTAATCCATTCCATGTTTTCTTTATATTCAGAGGCTACTTTATAAACAATTTTTGACTTTATACTATTTTGATTTAAATTTAATTTAATAATTTCTTCTTGTAATTTTGGATAGCAAGATAATATTTCTATTTGAACATTAGTGAATTTTTCTTTCGTTGTTGCTGACAAAAAATTTGGGTTTAATGTATCTGATATTTCATCATTAATTTTATAAAACTCTTTTCCCTCAGCTATCAATTTCAATTGCGTATCATCTAAATAATTTGCACATGTTTGAATTGGCAAAGGCAAAAATAACTCTAATAATCTATTTTGACTTATGTCTTTAATATCTAAGCCGTTTATAATGGCTATTTTAATTAATTCCTCAATCTCATTAATATCATTCAGTTTTGAATTATATATTTGTTTATAGTCTCTTTCTACAGCTATTTTCATAATATCAAAGTTTGATGAAATTTTTCCAAAATGTGTTATAGCATAATCAGAAGGAATATATCCTTCTTTTAATGCTTTTTTACATAGTTCATTGTACTTCACCTTATCTTCAACTAAACAATATTCAATTAATTCAGGATTCGTTTCAATTACTAATTTCATAATTGCATAACTTTTGCTGAACATTATACTTTGACCATTTACCATTTTAGATATATTTGGCTTAAAGCCATTTTCAACTGCTAGCTGACATATCTCTTCATATTCTGGAATCGCCGTTGCAGTAAACAAAAAACCATCGTTCAATTTTACTTTGTAAAGAAAATTAGGATATTTTTTTAACATGATTTTTATTGATTCTAAACCTTTTCCAAATATCTTATCATTTTCTTTTGGTTCATAACCATTGCTAATCGCTATTAGGCACAAATCATCTATTTGTTTTCTATCAAATTCACTTAGAAGTAAACTTGGCGATGCTATTAATTCAGGTGCTTCTTGAATCATAAGTTTAACAACTTTGTAATTATTAGAAAAAAGCATTACAAATGAATCTAATATTTTTTCAATCTGCCAATTATTAACTAAATTATCTGGCATATTAGTATTATAAAATTCATTAGATGAAGCAAGAAAATGCATTTTTTCTTTTATTCTTTTAATTAGAACTAAATCTTGATTATTCTTTACTAATTGAGCTATTTTAATATTAGAAATACTAAACCCTTTAGATAAAAAATATTGATATAACTCTAAACTATAATTATTTTTATATTTATTACCATATCCATAACTTTGGACTATTATGCCAGGACTTTTAACAAAGTCATTTTTCAAAACTTGTTCAGTTATCATAATAAAGGCTGGTGTAGCATTGTTTGTTTTATATCCTTTATCCAATGCAATTTCACATAGCTTATCAATATCTCTAGTACCATAAGAATCAGTACGACATTTTTCTATTTGTTGAAAATTTTTCTCTATTAATTTTTTCATTATTTCAAAACTGTCTGCAAGTCTTGGGTTATTTTCTATATCTTCCGGGGAAGGAATATAGCCATTTGATATAGCTAATCTTGCTAATTCATAAAATTCTTCTTGTGTTATATTTAATGAATATCCACCTTCTAATGGTCGTGTTTCTATATATTTAATTATTTCTGGTCGGTGGCTAATAGCTGCTTGCATTAAAGTATAACTTTTTTGTATATACTTATTTGATATAACTTCACTTTTTGTAGGCACATATCCCATAGCCAATGCTAAAGAATCTAACTTTTTTTGGTCTTTATTATCAACAATTTGTGAGTATTTAATGTATTCAGGCTTGTATTTTATTACTCTTGACATTAATAAGTAATTGCCAGAAATAGTGAAATTTTTTATCGCATCTTCCGATATAAAACCTTTTTTAATCGCGGTTAACCAGGCACTGGTAAAATTACCAGAACTTAAAGGAATAAGCAATACTTTTTCTGGATACTTTTCTATTATCTTTATTAATGCATTAGGATAATTTACATAAAAATTTTTAATTTCATCATCAGTTGGTTTATGATTTGCATTTAGTAAATTTTGCATTGATAAGCCCTTTTTAAAAACACTATAACTTTTAATTATTTCATTAGAAGGTATAAAATCTTTTTCTAACAATTTATTAATTATTAACTCATCATCAAATATTTTATATTTTTTTAATGTTTCTTGAGAAGGAATATAGCCCATTTCTATTGCTAATAAAACATGTCTTTGCTGAACTAAATCACTATTAAGTAAGTAATCTAAATAATTTACTTGTATATTTATAATTTCTTTAAAAACTTGCATATTCCAATAATATTTTTCAAAAACTTTTAAAATATCCAGTCCATTATCTAAAGCGAGTTTAATGTATCTCTCCATCCCTAATGAATTAGAATCAATTATTATATAAACTAGTTTTGGATCTTTTTTTATTTTTTCATTCAATAATTCTTCAATTCTTTGTATATATTTAAAATTTGTCAAACAAAAAGAATTATTTAGATCTTTATTTATATAATTAATAAATTTTTCTATTTGATTTGAATTTAATAATTTAACTAAATCATTACATTTAAATAATTCAATTTTTCTTGAATCAAATTTATCTTTACCCATATTTTACCTCTCTTATTATTACTCTAATTGTATCATAATTTTGATGTGTTAAATTAAAATGTTTACAATGATAAAAAGAAAATTCATGTTTTTTTAAGGCCTTTCATATAAAAAAAATCCAATATTATATATTGGATTAGTATAAAAATAAATATTAAATAAATTTTTAATAGTTTAACTCTAAATTATGTTTTTGATTATGTAAGTTGTTTTTCTTTTTGTACTCTGCAATAATCCAAATAGTAATTGGAAGAATAACTTGCATTGGAATCGATAACATGCCAAAAATCGGAGCAAAATCAAACATATCCATAATATTTTCAAATAAAAATGGACATATTGCTAAAATTAATAGACATGCTGGAACTACTAGTTTTTTATAATCTCTATTTTTAGATATATGGGCTAATCCCTTTGATAATGCTATTGCAAACACTGTTATTTTAGTAATTCCCGCTAAAATGAAGTTTATTGTTATTACTCCTTCAATTCTTGTCAAAAATTCACCAAGTCTAAGAATTCTGGCAGCTTCATATGAAGAAAAGAATGTGTCTTTTAATAAAGGTGCACCCAAAACCATAATGTTTCTTATAATTATAACAATCAATAGTAAACCAGTTATTAATATTCCTGTTAAGTATGATTTCTTTTCTTTTCCTTTTAATTCGAAAAAATCTGCCAATCCTAAAAAAACAATAAGTTGCGAAAATGGCACCATAAAAATCGCAAAAGATGATTTAGCCATTTGCATAAAACTATGTTCTAAAATAGGCTTTATATATTGATAGTCTATAACCGGAACAGATAACATAATTGTAAATGTAACAGTTAGAATTAAAATAGTTAAACAAATTGGTCCCCATCGTGCTAAAGTTTCAATATTACTTTTTGATAAATAAATAACAATTAACATTAAGGAAAGCATAACTGGTAATGGCGGGGTATCTGATAAGGTAGTAATTTCAACAAACTCAGAAAAATTACGCAATACTATTGAACCAAGATACAAAATATGTATAACAAATAGTAAATTCAGTATTTTTCCAATTTTTTTTCCAAATAATTCATCAAAAATTTCATAGATATTTTTTTTAGGAAACAAGATTATAATTCTCGAAATAATTAATACTGCCGGAATGCTAAAAATAAAGGAAAATATTAAAGATAGCCATGAGTCTTGACCAACATCTGAATTTATATTAACTCCTACAACTACACTGCTACCAAACAGAAATAATACAATTAATGTAATTAACTGTCTTGATGTTATACTTTTTTTCCCAGTCATAAATATACCTCTTTCATTTTTTTAATAAAGTTCTTATTATATTTGATATTATAGGCATTGGCAATTCAAAAACATCTGCTAATGATAACAAGAAACTAAATAAAAACAAAACCATATACAATATATTTTGTTTAATATTTTGTTTTTTTCTTATCTTAAGATAATCGAAAATAATAAATAAAATATAAGTTAATATAAGTATTAAAAATAACATACAGTTCCTCCTTTATTTAGTAAAACCAGTGTTTAAAATTTTTATTTTGGATTCCACAATAACTTCAATATTCTTAAATTCTTCATCAAATGTATTTTTAAGTTTTTCCCATTCTTTAGGATTGTTGCGATATAAAAGCCTTCCAAATCCCATAATATCCGTATCATAATCAATTTGAATTTTGGATATTACATTTTCTATTCTTTCTTTCACAATTTTTGCAGCTTCTTTTTCCAGTTTAACCAAATCTTTATTTGTTAATTTTTGATTTAACTCTTTAAATTCACCTAATGTTACTTCTGTGGTCGTTGAAATTTTGATTTTAATATTGTTTTTTTCTTGGGAAATATATTTTTGTGAAGATGCACTACTTTTTATCTCGAGAGAAATATTTTGTAAATCTGTATCACTATCCTTAATTTTTGTATTAATAGTAATAATTCCACCTTTAAGTTTATCCTTAGCTAGAATGTAATATTTTGTTTCCTCACTAGTTAGGTAATTTACTAATCTATCAGCCTTAAAAATAGCAACACCATTTAATTCACAGACTTTTTTATCATCGTTTTCAACCATATGAACGGCTGGTAACGTTAAAGAAATTCCATCTGAACTTAAAATATTAAATATTTTATATAGCTGTTTATTTTCTGAAGAACTAGTTATTTTTTGATCTTTTTCTACAATGTTTTGGATATCTGTTGATACTGTAGTACTAGTAAGTTTGTCTGCTTTTAAAAGTTCTACTGCAGATTTTTCTTGGGATACTACTAATTGAAGAGTTTCTCTAATCTCCGGATCTCTAGTAAACCAATCAATCACTGAATTTATCCCTTCTTCTTTAGCAATTTGCTCACTAACAATTATTATTTTAGCCTGAGCAAAATAAAGCTTATTGGAAGTTCTTTTTTTTGCGTTTCTTACTGCTTCAAAAATGGTCTCGCCAGTTGATTCAATAATTTCGGATTTTATTGGTTCTCCTACAGCAGTTTTTTGTAAATTATATATTTCAAAACTCAAAGTATAATTATTATCATATTTATCAATAGCTACTCCTGATACTACAGTCATTTCATTTAGACCTATATAATTCCAACAACCTGTTGTTAAAAAAGTAATAAAAAAAATCAATGTAACTAGCAATTTTTTTTTATTCATTTGTCTCACCATTTTCTACTCTATTTCTAGTTAGATTGTTTTTGTTAGCGACATCAAAGGGACGTTTTGTTTGGCTAGTCCATGGCATACGTATAAAGGTATCTTTTGCTTTTTTAGACCAACCTTGTTCAAGAAAGTTAACTTGATATATGCCAAAAGATTTTAAATTCAATATATGTATAAGCCAAAAGCAACTAGCTATAAGAAATCCAAATATTCCAAACATGGAGGCAAGAATCAAAATTGTAAACTTCAAAACTATACTTGATGCATTCATTTTTGGTGCAAGTAAACTTGTTATGCCAGTAATACCAACTACTATTATCATTGGAGCAGCTACTAATTTTGCCGTTACTGCTGCTTGACCAATTACTAAAGCGCCAACTATACTAAGGGTTTGACCTATACCAGTAGGCATTCTAACACCAGTTTCTCTAATTACTTCAAAAATAAATAACATTATAAAAGTTTCTAATGCCGCTGGCAAAGGTACACTTTGTCTTTCCATGGTTATATTCAAAAACAATGATGTAGGCATCATTTCATGATGAAATGCTACTATTGCTATATAGAAAGCAGGCACAGTACACGTCATAAAAAAACCTATCATTCTTATAATTCTTGAAAAAGAGGTATAATAGAACCCAAGATAATAATCCTCGCTACTTTGAAAGTTTTCAGCAAATAAGTACGGAAGAGTTAAAACTATTGGTGTTCCATCAACAATAATTGCAATTCTACCTTCTAATAATTTTCCTACAACAGCATCAGGGCGCTCTGTATTTCCGATAGTTCTAAAAGGCGAGTTTTTATTATCTTTTATTAATTCGATTAGATAGTTACTATCTAAAACACTATCGATATCTATTTTTTTTAATCTATCTTTAAGTTCTTTTAGAATTTCTGGTTTAATAATACTATTCATATAACATATAGCTATTTTAGTATTAGACCTTTTACCTATTGTTTTATATTCTACTTTAAAATCATTTGTTCTTAATCTTCTATGAAGCATTGATATATTAAATAAAATTGATTCTGTAAACCCCTCTCTTGGTCCCATTAGTATCTTTTCATTTTCTGGTTCTGTAACCGATCTAAGATTAAATTTTTGAGTATTTATAAGAAAAACTTCTTTATATCCTTCTATAAAAAGTGCAGTTTCGCCATAAGTAATAGCTTCAACAATATCTTTTACATTACTAACTTTTTTTATACCATTTACTTGAATAATTTGTTTTTCAACAACATCTATAAAATTTTTTTTAGTTTTCTTTATTTTAGATAAGATAAGTGGTTTAATAATATTGTCATTTATTATTTCAGCATTTATTAATCCTTCACAATACATAATGGAATATTTTAAATTGGAATAGTTTTTATTTTCAATTTTTCTTGTAATAATGGTTGCTACTTTTTTAAATAATTCAGAAAAAATAGCTATATTTTCGTCTAAATTTTCTGTTAAAACATATTCTTCTAAATTATTATTCAATTTATTAATATTATTCTCAATTAATAATTCCTTATTTTTTTTATTAAAAATTGGCATATTTATCTTACCTTTCTATAGTAATAGTATTTTTTACTATTGTTCCCTCAATTATTCAATTTATTCAAAAAAAAAGAAACTCTAAATGTTTCTTTCTATATCTTCTTCAATGCGAATTAACTGATTATATTTGCACATACGATCAGTTCTTGATAAGGAACCAGTTTTAATTTGTCCTAAATCAAGACCAACAGCAAAATCTGCTATAAATGTATCTTCTGTTTCCCCACTTCTATGAGAAATAATTGTTTTATAATTATTTTTTTTGGCTATTTCAATTGTTTCAAGCATTTCTGTTACCGTACCTATTTGATTAGCTTTTAAAAGTATTGCATTAGCAATGCCTTTTTCAATTCCATCTGAAAATATTTTTTTGTTAGTTACAAATAAGTCATCACCAACTAATTGAATTTTAGAACCTAACTTGTCTGTTAAATTTCTAAACCCCTCATAATCCGTCTCATTTAAACCATCCTCGATACTAATAATTGGATAAGAATTGACTAAATCAATATAAAAATCAATTAGCTCATCACTATTTAATGTTCTTTCCTCCCCCTTTAATTCATACAAACCATCTTTATAAAATTCACTAGCAGCGACATCAAGGCCTAAGCAAACATCTTTTCTTAATTCATAGCCGGCTTTTTTTATTGCGCTACATATAAGATCTAAAGCTTCTTTATTGCTTTTTAGATTTGGTGCAAATCCCCCTTCATCACCTACACCAGTGTTATAGCCTTTTTCATTCAATACTTTTTTTAGTGTGTGAAAAACTTCTGCACCAATCCTTAATCTTTCTTTAACTGTAGAAGCTTGCGGTATAATCATAAATTCCTGAAAATCTAAATTATTATCAGCGTGTGCTCCTCCATTTAATATATTCATCATTAAAACAGGCAAAGTCTTTCCTTCTCCTATATATTTATAAAGTGGAACTTTATTAAATTTTGCTGATGCTTTTATACATGCTAATGAAACTCCAAGCATGGCATTGGCTCCTAATTTGCTTTTATTTTCAGTACCATCTAACTCAATCATTATTTGATCTATTTCAGTCTGATTTAAAACTTCTTTTCCCAATAAATTATCACATATGATTGTATTTACATTGTTTACCGCTTTTAAAACACCTTTACCTAAATAACGACTATTATCACCATCTCTTAATTCTAATGCTTCTTTTGAGCCTGTAGACGCGCCAGAGGGAACACTTGCTCTTCCAAATTCTCCAGTTTCAAGAATTACATCTACTTCTACCGTTGGATTACCTCTCGAATCTAATATCTCTCTTCCTACAATATTTTTTATTTTTGGCATATAAATTCCTCCCAATTTTATTATACCTTATATTCTATCTTTTTAACCGTGTTATATTTATCTTGTATACATTTTGATATATTGTAAAACCTATAATTGGTGATATCATGATACAAAAATATAAAATAATATATATTAATAATGAAGAAATTTTACTTATTTATTTAGACTATAATTACGAATTTGGCAAAATTGGTGAGAGCAATATAAATATTTTAGATCAAGTAAAAAAGACTATAAATGTTATGAATTTTACTGGTAAAAAAGTAATATTAATGGCTGGTACTATTGCGATAGCGACTTTATTATATACAGGTAGAGAATTAAAAGGTAATATTATTTCAGAAAATGAAGCAAGTTATTTAAGTCCAAGTATCTTGGAAAAGACAGAAATATTTAATGCCCCTGAAATAAATGATATGGCAATTGAAAATAATACTAAAATAGGTGAAAAAACAGAAAATAAAACAACGAATAACGCTAAATCAGATACAGTTGTAGAAAGTGAGAAACAGCAATCTACGGATACAAATCAAATAAAAGTTGAACAGAATGGTGCCACTTCAAACGTTACAACAAAGCAGCCAACTGCTCCTAGTACAGGTGGTTCTTCAACTAAATCACAAACATCATCACCATCACAAACAGAAAAGCAGCCTACTCAAACAACACCTACAGTTGAGCAGTCACAGCCTGTTCAACAACCTGTGCAAACCGCTCCTCCTACTCAGACAGCACCAGTAGTTCCTAAAAATATGATAACAATTTACAGAAGCAATGGCACTGTTTTAAATATTGAATTAGAAGAATACTTAGTTGGAGTAGTCGCAGCAGAAATACCAGCTTCATTCAATATTGAAGCTTTAAAAGCCCAAGCTATTGTAGCAAGAACATATACTTTAAAAAGATCAAGCAGAGGGCTTACTTTAGGTGACACTGCAGCTACTCAAGAATATAAAGATATAAATCAGATGAAAATTACATGGCAAGGAGATTTTCAAAAATATTATGATAAAATTAAATCGGCTGTAGATTCTACAAAGGGCAAATATATAACATATGGTGGAACTTACATTGATGCTGTATATCACTCTACTAGTAATGGTTATACCGAAGATGCTGCATATGTTTGGGGAAATAATATCCCTTATTTAAAATCTGTAGATAGTAGTTGGGATAGAAATGCCTCATCTTATTTAAGAACAGAGACCAAGGATAACAATACAATTTTAAGTATTTTAGGAATTTCTATAAGTGCTGATACACCAGTAGAAGTGTTGAGTCGCAATGCTAGTGGTAGAATTACTTCAGTAAGAATAGGTGATTCAACTTATACAGGTGTGAATCTTAGAAATATGCTTGGACTTAGATCAGCTGACTTTGATATTGTTGTTCAGAACGGAAATCTTGTTTTTACAACTAGAGGTTATGGACATGGTGTTGGTATGAGTCAATATGGAGCTAATGGGATGGCCAGTAATGGATATAATTATGCACAAATAATAACACACTATTATCAAGGTGTACAAATAATAGGATAATAAAAAACTAGTATATTTATTGAAGTGAACCCTATTTTGGACACTTTATAAAAAAACGTGATACTGATAAAATAGTACCTCAAGAAAGGAGGTGCTATTTTTATGGCTAAAAAAGGTCAACAGTTTAAAAAGTATTCAAAT
>JAEYYH010000034.1 GCA_023430885.1 Bacillota bacterium | reverse complement strand
TATTCACATATGGAACTCCTACTATTATTTCACTTGGATATATAACTGAAACTACTTTTCCATCTGTTACATACTCCCCTGATTCAACTACCTTTTCATTTGTTATTACATATGTTGTATTTAAAGTTGTTTTTTCGTCTTCTTCTCCTCTTATATCATAACTTGTTTTTACTGTAGTTACTCCATCTGCTACAACCGGTTTAGACACAGTAACTTTATATTCTCCATTTGCATCTTTGAAATTTTGTGTCATTTCCTTATCTGGAAAAAGTTCTGCTAAGCTTATAACTGTGTATGGTGTTTCTTCTTTATCCTTTTTATTTAAATTAAATAATATATACGTTACTCCTAATATAACAATGGCACTTACTATTATAATTACTTTTTTCATTTTCTTTTACCCCTCTACTACTTTAAATTCTATATTTTTTATATTTGAATAGTCTCCTGCTATTCCTGTTGTGAATACCTTTACTCTTCCTGGCTCTAGATTTTCTACTACTTGCATCATTGATTTTACTTCTTTTCCAGTTTCATCTTTTAAAACTATTTGAACTGTAAAATTTTTAACCTCTTTTGTATTATTTAACATTTTTGCTGACAGATTTGTTATACCTCCATCATATACTTTTGTGATTTCACTAAAAGTTACATCCTCAATAACTACATCTTCCTCAGCTACATTATCTTTTATTGTTGTTTCAGTCTTCTCATTTGACTTCTTATTAATATTAACTATCACCGTTATTATAACTACAATAACGATTAAAACTATTAAAATTGCCGTGATTAATTTTTTATTTTGACTCATACTTCTACTCCATATTTCTATATTTTTTTAGGGCTTATAACATAAAAAGATTATTATATGCCAATTACTTAAACACTTACTTTTATAATATATGGCATATTCTACTATAGTTTAAATTATACTCAAAAAAAAAGTTGAAGTCAATTGATACAGGTCTATTTAATAATTTTTAATAATTTTAAATTTATTTATTAATAACAAAAAAAGCAAATCAATTTGCTTTCTTTAAAATATATGGATCTTTTTTAGTACCAGTTCCAGAAGTAACAACTGCATTTTCTGACAATACTATTACTGGACATACCTTATCTACATTTTTGGTACTATCTATATAAATATTATTATTCTTGTTTAAATAAGCATTATTAGTACTCAGAACCATCTCTCTTGTTAGATAAGATGATTCACTTATAATTATAGAATTATCTTCAATTTTATAATCATTTAATAAACTATTTATGTAATCACTTGTACTTAATAAGCCTATTTTTGATTCAAGCGTTTTTTCTATTTGAATAATATTGGAATCGTTTAAATTTAAACTTTCAATATCCCATACATTCTTTTGAATCAATTCATTACTTAAAAAAGCAGAATATTTAGTATTTAATTTAGAGTATAGTTCCTCGATACTGTTGTAGCTAATAATATCATAACTATTTTTAATAATTTTTATATTACCATTATCGAAGCTTACGATATTCCACAATTCATTATTATACATTATGTAATTGTCTAGATCATTGCCTTTATAGATATACTTATCCGCTTTTTTATATAGACCTGAATCATCAGTTACAATTGGTGTTTTTATACCATTAAATAGACGATATACCGGGCATTCCTCATACTGAATCATAATATCCTCTGAATATGGAACTTTCATGGCACACATACCATCGCGATTTAAAAATACAGAATTACTTTTATCCATAAATATAACTCCAGTACCTTTTACATAATATTCATCACTATGTATAGTATAGCCATCATTAATTATGAATTCTTCAGCTACACCATCTTCAGCAAGTTCATAACTATCGATATTTTTTAGTATTTTTTTAACATCATTAATTAAATTTAATTTGGGCCTTATATTAATTTCATTTATAACAATAGGTATTGCCGCTGCCATAAACACAAAAAATATTAATATTTTATCTTTTTTACTCATTAAATCTTTAAGTGCTTTCTAACAGCTCTCCAACTTCCAAACATACCTACAGCAATTCCTATTGCAACAAGCAAGCCTGATAGTTTATAAATAAACATTGTTGGTTCAACCAATTTAATAAATGAAGATAATACTTTACCATCAAAATTATTATATAAAGTTGTGTAACCATAGGTAGTTAACATAATTGGAATTATTGATCCAATTATTCCTAATACTAATCCTTCAAGTATAAAAGGTATTTTTATATTAATATTAGATGCACCTACTAAACGCATTATATCAATCTCATTTTTTCTTGAAAAAATAGTTATTTTAATTGTATTAGTTATTAAGAAAGCAGTTACTATGATAAGAGCTATAACTATACCAATACTAATTTGTCTTACCACATCAAACACTGAAACTAATTGCTCAATCATGCCTTCACCGTATTTTACAGTTTCAACATAATCAATATTTTCAATTTGTTTAGCAACTGACCCTATTTTATTTATATCTTCTACTTTGATTTGATATGTTGGTTGAAGTGGACTTGTTTCTTCTGTCCAATCAGCCATAATATTTTTAAATACATCTGATTCAGCCATCATTTCTTCAGCAATTTGCATCTTAGATTGATAAGTATAACTTTCTATACCATCAATTTGTTTTATTTTTTCTAAAACATCATCAGTCTGTTCAGCAGTTATATCTACATTCATAAAAACTACTATAGTTACGTCTTGCTCAACATTAGAAGCAAAATTATTTACATTATAAGTTAATAACATAGCTATTGATACAACAATAAGGGTAATTGTGATACAAGAAATCGAAGCAAGTGATAAAGAAAAATTTCTTACTACTCCCTTTAAAGAATCTCTAACATTTCTTCCTAAAATTCTAAATACTTTCATGTACATAAGTCCCTTCTGGATAATCTTTTAATATTCTTCCTGTATCAAGCAAAATAACTCTTTTCTTAAATTTATTAACTATTTCTGTATCATGTGTAACCATTATTATTGTAGTTCCCATACGATTTACTTCTTCAAGAACTCTCATAATTTCAAAACTTGTATTTACATCTAAGTTTCCAGTAGGTTCATCACAAATCAATAATTTTGGTCCATTAACTATTGCTCTTGCTATAGCAACTCTTTGTTGCTCTCCTCCCGATAATTCATCAGGATAATTTCTCGCTTTTCCTTTTAAACCTACTAAATCAAGGACTTTGATAACCTTTTCATATATTTCAGCTTTTGTTGTACCAAATATTTCAAGTGCAAATGCAACATTTTCATAAACTGTTAGTTTTGGCAATAATTTAAAATCTTGAAATACTACTCCAATTTTTCTTCTAAGTTTATAAACTTTACCATTTCTAAGCTTTGATACTTCTATACCACCCACATTAATGCTACCACTATCCGGTTTTTCTTCTCGATATAACATTTTTATTAATGTAGATTTACCACATCCGGTATGCCCTATTACAAAAACAAATTCACCTTTTTCAATATTTAGTGTTAAATCATATAAAGCTGTTGTTCCAGTTTTATATGTTTTTTTCACATCTTTCATTCTTATTAAATCCATATATTCAACCTCTTTTCCTACTTTATCTTTTTAATCCACCTGAAACTTCATATGCGTCTGTTACCATAAAAAATATGTCTGGATCAATACTTTGTAATCCTTCTTTCAACAAAAAATAATCTTTAGTTGGCAGTGTACACATAAGCATCTTTTGAAAATTGCCTGTATAACCACCACGAGCATCAATTACTGTGATACCATGGCTTAAATTTGCCATAATGAATTTCTTAACTGCTGTTTCATGATCCGTAATAATGTAAAATGTCTTAGACTGGGATATACCAAGAATAACTTTATCAGCCATATAACTGATTACACTTATTGACACAACTGAATACAGGAATTTTTCTAAACCAAATACAAATAAGCTTCCTAATATTATTATTCCGTCGGTAAAGAACATTGAGTTACCGATGGACATTTTAAAGTATTTTGCTACTATCTGGTTTAAAATGTCCGTTCCACCAGTTGTATATCCTGACTTAAATATAAGTCCCATACCAAAACCACTTATAGCCGCTCCAAACAAAGCTAATAATAATGGCTCTGTATTTCCTAAATCAACATATGGAATAACCCATTCTGTTGCCTTAACAAAAAGTGGATACATAAGTGATCCTATTACTGTTTTTGATGTCTTTTCCTTCCCCATTAATACAAAACTCATTGCAAGTAAAATTAATGAACCTATCAAAATAACTAGTGATACATCAAAACCAAATAATTTTTTACAAATAACGGCAAGTCCACTGACACCATAAACTATGTTGTTAGGTAACATGAATATATTGAATGCTAGTGCGACGATAAGAACACCTAATATAAATGATATACTTCTTTTAAATATATCTTTTTTATAAATTTCTTTGACAATGTTCTCTTCATTCTTCTTTTTAAAAAACAACATACTATCTTCCTTTCACTAAGTACTCATTTATAAACATATCTAAATCTCCATCAAGCACTTTCGATACATTACTTGTTTCGGCATTCGTACGATGATCTTTAACCATCGAATATGGACACATAACATAGCTTCTTATTTGTGAACCAAAATTGATATCATCCACAGTTCCTTTTAAATCTTGTAATTCTTTATTTTTTCTTTGTAATTCCATTTCATATAATTTATTTTTTAAAACTTCCATTGCTTTTTCTTTATTTTGAATTTGGCTACGTTCATTTTGACAAGTTACAACTATTTTAGTAGGTAGATGTGTTATACGTACTGCACTATCAGTTGTATTTACACCTTGTCCACCACTTCCAGTAGAACGATATACATCAATTCTAATATCTTTCTCATCTATTTCAATATCTATATCAGAATCTTCAAATAATGGCGATACAGAAACAGATGCAAACGAAGTATGCCTTCTTGAATTAGAGTCAAATGGTGATATTCTAACTAGCCTATGAACACCTTTTTCAGATTTTAAATATCCATAAGCGTACATTCCTCTAACCAAAATTACAACATTTTTTATTCCGGCTTCTTCACCAGGTTGTTCTTCAATTACCTCATATTTATAACCTTTTTTATCAAAATAACGAGTATACATTCTATAAAGCATACTTGCCCAGTCGCATGATTCTGTTCCACCTGCCCCTGGATGTATTTCTACTATTGCATCTTCTTTATCGTAAATGTTATCTAAGTAAATAGTTACTTTTTGATTACTAATTTCTTCACTTATTTGGTTTACATCAGTACATATTAAATTTTTAATATCATCGTCATTTTCTTCTTTTAAAGCTTCTAACATATCAATATTGTTATTTATTTTATCTCTTAAACTCTTTATTTCATCCAAAGATTTTTGAAGTTGATTTAATTCACTAATCACTTTCTCACTGTTTCTTTTATCATTCCAAAAATCAGGAGCATTCATGATCTGTTTTAATTCTTCAATTCTTTTTATCTTTTTTTCAGGTTCAAAGTGACCTCCATAGTTCATCACTTTGAGACAGATATGTATTATATATACTTATAAGTTCATTTAGTTCCATATCTTACCTCCTATACTTTACCATTATATCATTTTTTAGGCCTTTTTTCCAAAGAAAAAGCGATTATTTTTGATAATCGCATTCACTACATTTTATTACATCATTTTTTTTAGTTAACATTTTACCGCAATTAGGACATTTTTCTCCAGTCGGCATATCCCAATATGCTGTCTTACATTTAGGGTAATTGTTGCAACCATAAAAGATTTTACCCTTTTTGCTCTTCTTTTCAACAATCATTCCTTCATCACAGTTTGGACATTTGCATACTTCTACAACTATTCTTTCTTCTGTTTTTATGTATTTACATTCAGGATAGTTAGAGCATGCTACAAATTCACCATACTTGCCTTTTCTTTTAACAAGTGGATGCCCACATAATGGACAATCTTCCCCTACTTTTTCTGCTTCCTTCTTAGGAAGTTTATCAAAAGCATCTTTTACTGATGGCTCAAATTGTTTGTAAAAGTCGTCTAATACTTTATACCATACAGCTTTTCCTTCAGATATTTTATCAAGATCTGTTTCCATATTAGCTGTATATTCTACATTAATAAGTTTGTTAAAACTTTCTTGTAACTTATCAGTTACTTCTATACCTATTTCAGTTGGAACAAATTTTTTTTCAACAATTGTTACATATCCTCTATCTTTAATTACGGTCATAGTTTGAGCATATGTACTAGGTCTACCAATACCTAATTCTTCCATTTCCTTAATAAGTTTCGCTTCAGTATATCTAGCTGGTGGTTTAGTAAAATGTTGTTCTTTTTCTATAGCACTTGAAACTAATATATTTGATTTATATGTGTCAAGTGGTGGTAATATAGTATCTTTTGTATCCTCATAATCACTATATACTTTTAAGTAACCATCAAACAAAATAATTTGTCCTGTTGCTTTAAATTGATAATTATTATTATCTAATATTGCAGTTGTATTCAATGTCTTAGCATCTTTCATTAAAGAAGCTAAAGCTCTATAATAAATCATTTTATATAGTTTGTATTCATCTGCAGTCAAATAATTCTTCAAAGATTCAGGCGTTCTATTAATGTCAGTTGGTCTAATACCTTCATGAGCATCTTGAACGTTTTCTTTTTTCTTTGCTTGTTTTACATAACCAACATAATCTTCACCATATTTAGCTTTAATAAACCCATATGAGCATTTAACAAATTCATCACTAAGACGAATAGAATCAGTACGCATATAAGTTATTAAACCTACTGTCTCAGTAGAAATATCAATACCTTCATATAGTTTTTGAGCTACACTCATGGTTTTCTTTGCATTGAAATTAAGTTTGTTTGAAGCATCTTGTTGCATTGTACTTGTAGTATAAGCAGGTTTAGATTTCTTACTTTTTTCTTTCTTATCTACGCTTTCAATTTTAAAAGCATTAGATAACTTTTCTAAAACTTCATTAGCTTCAACTTCATTTTTAACTTCTATATCTTTATGATTGTAGTTAAATAATTCAGCATCAAAATCATTAAATTTCGCTGTGATAGTCCAGTATTCATCGGTTTTAAATGCTTCAATTTCTCTTTCTCTATCCACGACTAGTTTAAGTGCAACACTTTGAACACGTCCTGCACTTGTTCCATCTGTTTTTGATTGAATTAATTTACTTAATCTAAAACCAATAATTCTATCAAGTATTCTTCTTGTTTCTTGGCTATTAACTAAGTCTTTATCTATTTTACGTGCGTGCTCAAATGCGCCGATTACAGCGTTTTTTGTTATTTCATTAAACACCACACGATTATAATTTTCATCTTTTAAACCTAAAGCATCATATAGATGCCATGATATAGCTTCTCCCTCGCGGTCGGGATCGGTTGCTAGATAAACAAAGTCAGATTTCTTAACTTCTTTTTTTAATTCATCTATTACTTTTTTCTTGCCTTTTATATTTACATAATCAGGTTTGAAATTATTATCAACATCTACTCCAAAACCAAATTTACCTTTAGTAGATAAATCTCTTATGTGCCCTACAGAGGCCACAACTTTATAATCTTTACCAAGATAAGTTCCAATTGGTCCAGTTTTATGCGGAGATTCCACTATTACTAAGTTTTTCGACATAATCCACTTCCTTTGCTATTTAGTTATACACTATATTTTTTTCCTTGTCAATCACTTCATATATATATTATATTTGTAAATAGGCTAGTTTCCTTGTTATTTAGTAATTTTCCCACATTTACTTCCCCAAGTATCAATTATCTTATTATCTTTATATATATTAAGTATTTCACAGTTGTTTGAACATCCACCACATTCTCTACCCTTAGTAGAAAAATCAATATTACTTATATTCAAACTATACACTTTATCAATTGCATTCTTTTTTGATAATATCGCTATACCAATAGCCCCCATTAAATGACTATCTTTATCTACAATAATTTCTTCATTTAGCACTTCCCTAAAATACTTTATTACTCCAACATTTTTACTTACTCCTCCCTGAAATACAATAGGAGGTTCTATTTTTTTCCCTTTGCCAATATTATTCAAATAATTTAGCACTATACTTTTACATAATCCAGCTATAATATCTTCCTTATTGTAACCAACCTGAGCTTTATGAATTAGATCAGATTCAGCAAATACAGTACATCTAGCCGCTATTTTAGCAGGTGTCTTTGACCTAATCGCATATTTACCAAATTCTTCAACATCTATTCCTAGTCTCTTTGCCTGACTGGATAAAAAAGCCCCAGTTCCAGCAGCACATAATGTATTCATAGCATAATCTTTTATAATCCCATTTTCAATAAGAATTATTTTTGAATCTTGTCCACCAATTTCAAGGATTGTCTTAACATCGGGATATCTACTTAATGTACCTATAGCATGTGCAGTTATTTCATTTTTTATAACATTGGCATTAACCATTAAACCAATTAGTTTACGAGCACTACCAGTCGTTCCTATTCCTTTTATTATTACATTATTAGGTATCTCTGATTTTATGTGCTCGATTATTTTTTTTACTGCATTTATAGGATTACCCTCTGTCCATATATATTTAGAACATATTATATTATTTTCTTTATCAATTACAACTACTTTGGTAGATATAGATCCTATATCAATTCCAAGATATCCATTAATCATCTTTGTGCCTCATTTCTAGCATATCTATGAAGGCTTCCAACCTTGTATTTATTCCTACTTCGCTCGTCATAGTATCAAAACTCATAAACAATACCGGTACATTATATTTTGAACAAATTTTATTTATTATAGGCATTGCTCCTATTTCAGGTGTACAAAAAGAAGACTTTATGTGAATAATACCATCATAGTTTTCTTTACACATAAGCTCTGTTCTACAAATATTATCAGCAGCATCTGCCCCCATCCTATTTTTTATATACTCGCTTTTCTTAAGTTTTTTTCTTATGTATTTTCTTTTTTTAAATAAAAGATAATCAACATTGGTAAATCTTGTTATTTCTACACCACTACTTAATAGTTTGTTTTCGAGATTATAATTACTAAATGATTCCATAATTGTGTATAGTTCACCTATTATACCAATTTTTATAGGATTGCTAGGTTTATTTATTTCGATATTTTTAAACAGTTTAGCGTATTTTTTATATATTCTAAAAGTATTTAAAATCCCTTTTGTTTTAGAAAGATCTTTTAAATATAACTTTTTTGTTTCTTTAAAAATATTCTTTTCAATTTCAAAGCCTGCATTCTTTCTAATATAATCATCAATTTTATCCATACACTTAACCATTAATATTGCATTCATGGCTACATAAATTGATTTAAATATATTTATATTGTTTATTCTTTTTAACTCTTTATATATTCTTTTTATATCTGTTCTTCCAGCTGTTATTAAATTAATCATAGTAAATTTATATCCTAAATCTTTTAATATTTGTTTCTGTAATTCACTATAGTAACCATACCTACAACCACCACCATACTGAATTAATATATTTGCTCCCATATCTAGTCCTTCGATAAGTGATCCTAGTGTATATTTAAAAGGACTACAAATAAAATCCGGACTGTATCTGGTACCTAATTCTACTGTTTTGTTAGTTATCTTGGGGACGTCAATTATATCAGCGTTAAGTATATTGCCTAATAAGTATTTAGCAGGAACATCATAATTACCCATATGAGGAAATGCTATTTTATTTTTGCTCAATTATATCAATAAAACTTTCTATTCTAGTTTCTATTCCTGCTAAAGAATTTAAATCATCAATGATTATATTAAGATAAGGTAATTTTATCTTTCTTATAATAAGTTCATTAACCATTGAATCTGGAGCACAAGGAAATGATGATATAAATACTATACCATCAACATTATTTTTTGCTAGTTCTACTGCACCAGCACTTTCTTTACTATATTTCCAATATAATTCTTTAGAAATGTTTTTGCTTAATTCCTTTGTTTTATCACTATCAAATTTATCTGAATATATAATATCGATATTACTACCTTCAAACATTTTAACAATTGGTGCTCCTATATATTCATCATATAAATTATAACTATGTCCTACTACTAATATTTTTTTATTTTGTGTGTATAACTTATTGGTGTTTATAATTATTTCCTTTTTATTTTCTTTACTTTCCCTTATTTTCGAAAATAAATATGCTGTTTTAATTTGCTTTTTATCTACATTAAACTTGTTAAATATCTTTAACAATTCCTTATATAAAGTTCTATAATTATAATGATCTATGGTAATATTAATAATTTTTTTGTCAAATATATTATTTATAAGATCATAAGTACTTATATAGTTAGTACAACCTTGTTCTTTTATACCTGTATTATCCATTCTTATGTTTAAAACATAATCACATTTATCTTGTAAGTATGCCACATGACCTAAAAAAAGTTTCATTGATGTACACATTTCGTCATTTGAATATTTAATTCCTAAATCTCTTATCATACTAGTTGTAGGTGGCGATACAATTACTTCAAAATTTAATTCTTCTAAAAAAAATTTAAGAAATTTTCCTTCATTATAATAAAAAAAAGTCCTTGGAAGGCCTATTTTAACCTTGTCCATTTTCATCACCTAGATAATTATATTTAATAATGTTAATTTTATTACTTTATCAAGCTTTTTTTTGATATAATTATAAGTAGGATATATTAATTTAATTTTATATATATTATAAAATATTTTAACTTTTAAAGGAGAGATGCTTGATGATAATAAGAGAGATTAGCGAAGAAGAATACAGCAAGTTTATTAGTACATATCCATTTAGTTCAATATATCAAACAGTTGAATATGCATCTGTTATGAAAAAACAAGGTTATAATTATTTGTTTTTAGGCGGCTTTGACGGCGATAATATTGTTGCTGCATCACTATTACTTGTTCAAAGAATAAAAGGATATAACTATGCTTACGCTCCAAGAGGTTTTTTAATGGACTATAACAATAAAGAATTAGTAATTAATTTTACTAAAGAAGTTAAAAAATTTTTAAATAAAAAGGATTTGGTTGCTGTTAAACTTTGTCCTATTATTGTAAGAAATATTATTGGTCCAGAAGGTAATGTTGTTGGAACTAATCCCAAATATGAAGAGGCGTTTAATAATTTAAAAGAAGCTGGGTACTATCATTTTGGGTATAATACTGGTTTTGAGGCCTATAAGCCTCGATTTGAATCCATGCTTGATATATCTGGTGATTATAGGACATTATTTAAAAACATTAAAAAAGAATATAAAACGAAGATTAGAACGGCCGAAAGACAAGGCATTAGAATATATAGAGCTAATTCAAATGAGCTAAATCTTCTTTATGAAGAAACTAAAAATAAATATTCTAGAGATATAAAGTATTTTGAAGATTCATATAAGTATTTTAATGAACATGATAAAATGGATTTCTATTATGCTAAAGTTGATACAAAAACATATCTACAATTAGTAAAAAAATTATATGAAGAACAAGAAAATACTGTCACAGAAGTTAATAACAGTGTTATTAACTATAAAAATAATTCAAACAAAATAATTTCCAGAAAAATTGATGCGGATAGACAATTAGCAATATATAAGAAAAGATTAATCGAAGCCACTAATTTGCTTAAAGATAATCCTAATGGATTAGTGTTATCTTCCGTATTAATTGCTAAAAATAGAAGTGAAATTTTCTTATATATGGATGGTTTTGATGCAAGATATAAGAATTTTAGTGCTAAACATTTGATTATTTGGAAAATAATTGAGAAATACTCTAAATTGGGATATAAACGATTTAATTTTGGAGGTATAACTGATCCAAGAATAAACAATCCAAATTTTAATGGTTTAGTTCAGTTTAAAACTAATTTTAACTGTAGTACTGTAGAATATATAGGCGATTTAGAATTAGTTATAAATGGTTTAAAATATACAATGTATAGGCAAACAAAAAAAGGTACTAAATAGTACCTTTTATTTTTTTATTATTAATTATTTAATAACTTCTGAAATGTTACCAGAACCAACTGTTCTACCACCTTCACGAATTGAGAACTTAGTTCCGTTTTCGATAGCGATAGGAGCGATTAATTCAACAGTCATTTCAACACTGTCTCCAGGCATTACCATTTCAACACCAGCAGGTAACTCGATAACACCAGTTACATCTGTAGTTCTGAAATAGAATTGTGGACGATAGTTACTGAAGAATGGAGTATGACGTCCACCTTCTTCTTTGCTAAGTACATATACTTGAGCTTTGAATTTTGTATGTGGAGTAACAGTTCCTGGTTTAGCAAGTACTTGTCCTCTTTCAACATCTTCACGAGCAATACCACGAAGTAATACTCCGGCATTGTCTCCTGCTTCAGCATAATCTAATTGTTTACGGAACATTTCAATTCCTGTAACAACTGATTTCTTAGTATCTCTAATACCAACGATTTCAACTTCATCATTAAGTTTTAATTGTCCTCTTTCAACACGTCCTGTAACAACTGTTCCACGACCTGTGATAGTGAATACATCTTCAATTGGCATTAAGAATGGTTTGTCTAAATCATGAACTGGAGTTTCAATCCATGTATCAACAGCATCCATTAATTCATCAATTTTACCTACCCAAGCAGCATCTCCTTCAAGAGCTTTAAGAGCAGATCCACGAATAATTGGAGTATTATCTCCATCATATCCGTATTCAGTTAATAATTCACGGATTTCCATTTCTACTAAGTCTAATAATTCTTCATCGTCAACCATATCACATTTGTTCATGAATACTACCATTTTTGGTACACCAACTTGACGTGATAATAAAATGTGTTCACGAGTTTGAGCCATTGGACCATCTGTAGCAGCTATAACTAAGATAGCGCCATCCATTTGAGCAGCACCAGTGATCATGTTTTTAACATAGTCAGCATGTCCTGGGCAGTCAACGTGAGCATAATGTCTCTTTTCAGTACTATATTCGATATGGGCAGTATTAATAGTAATACCACGTTCTCTTTCTTCTGGAGCCTTATCGATATTTTCGAAATCTACTTTTTCATTACCGAATTTACCAGCTAAATGTGATGAAATTGCAGCAGTTAAAGTAGTTTTACCATGGTCAACGTGTCCAATTGTACCAACGTTAACATGTGGCTTTGAACGGTCAAATTTTTGTTTTGCCATATAAATTTCCTCCTCTTTTTTACTTACATATTATATTTTATAATAATACATGAATTTTTTCAAGTATTTTTATAATTAATTAATTGTTTGCACCATTTTTCTTGATGATTTGTTCTGTTATGTTTCTTGGTGTTTCTTCATAATGATCGAATACCATTGTAAATGTTCCACGTCCTTGTGTATTTGAACGTAAACTTGTTGCATATCCGAACATTTCAGAAAGTGGAACCATAGCATCAATAGCTAAAGCATTTCCTCTTGATTCTTGTCCTAGTGGACGTCCACGACGTGATGTAACATCACCCATAACGTTACCAAGATATTCATCAGGAACAACTACTTGAACCTTCATTATTGGTTCTAGTAATACTGGTTTACATTTATTTTTAGCTTCTTTTAAAGCCATACTTGCTGCAACTTTGAAAGCCATTTCAGATGAGTCAACATCATGGTATGAACCATCAAATAATGTAGCTTTTACGTCGATCATAGGGTATCCAGCTAAAACACCAGTTTTCATAGCTTCTTGTAATCCCTTATCAGTTACTGGAATGTATTCACGTGGGACAACACCACCAACAACTGCATCAACGAATTCATATCCTTTATCTGGATTTGGTTCAAATTTAACCCAAACATGTCCATATTGTCCACGTCCACCAGATTGTTTAATGTATTTACCTTCACATTCAGCTGGAACTGTTAATGTTTCACGGTAAGATACTTGAGGTTGACCAATATTAGCTTCTACACCAAATTCTCTTTTCATTCTATCAACGATGATATCAAGGTGAAGTTCACCCATACCAGCAATAATAGTTTGTCCAGTTTCATGATTTGTACTCGCTCTAAATGTTGGATCCTCTTCTGCTAATTTTTGAAGAGCAATACCCATTTTATCTTGATCTGCTTTTGATTTTGGTTCAACAGCAAGTTCAATAACAGGTTCAGGGAATTCCATAGATTCAAGAATACAAGGTTTCTTTTCATCACATAGAGTATCTCCTGTAGTTGTATCTTTTAAACCTACAGCAGCTGCAATATCTCCAGTATAAACATCAGATATTTCGCTTCTGTTATTAGCATGCATTAATAAGATACGACCAACTCTTTCTTTCTCATCTTTAGTAGCATTTAAAACATATGAACCACTTGATAAATGTCCAGAGTAAACTCTGAAGAATGTTAATTTACCAACAAATGGGTCTGTCATAACTTTGAATGCTAAAGCTGAGAAAGGTTCAGAATCATTAGGGTGTCTTAAAATTTCATTACCATCTAAATCTGTTCCTTTAATTGATTCAATATCAATTGGAGCAGGTAAATAATCAACTACTGCATCTAGTAGTAATTTAACGCCTTTATTTCCTAAAGCAGTACCACAAAGTACTGGGAAGAAATCAACTGCAAGAGTTCCTTTACGTATTGCTTTTTTAATAAGCTCAACTGAAACTTCTTCACCCTCTAAATACTTATTCATAAGTTCATCATCATATTCAGCTACTGCTTCAATTAATTCATTTCTCTTAATTTCGGCTGTTGCTTTTAATTCAGATGGGATTTCGATTTCTTTGTAATCTTCTTCCGCTTTTCCATCAAAGTGGTATGCTTTCATGGTTACTAAGTCAATTACACCATCAAAATCACTTTCTGCACCAATTGGCCATTGAATAGATTTAGCATTTACTCCTAAACGATCATCTATTGTCTTTAAACTGTATTCAAAGTTTGCACCCATTTTATCCATCTTATTACAGAAGATCATACGAGGAACTTTGAATTCAGTAGCTTGACGCCAAACAGTTTCAGTTTGTGGCTCAACACCAGCTTGTGCATCTAATAAAGCAACTGCTCCATCTAGTACACGAAGTGATCTTGATACTTCAACAGTGAAGTCTACGTGTCCTGGAGTATCGATTATATTAAATCTATAACCTTTCCAGAAAGCTGTTGTAGCTGCTGAAGTAATAGTAATTCCACGTTCTTGTTCTTGTGCCATCCAGTCCATTTGAGAAGCTCCATCATGTGTTTCGCCAATCTTATGGATTTTATGTGTATGGTATAAAACACGTTCAGTACAAGTAGTTTTACCTGCATCGATATGTGCCATGATACCAATATTACGTGTCTTTTCTAATGTATATTCACGAGCCATAATAGTTTCCTTTCTTTAATACTACCAACGGTAATGAGCGAATGCTTTATTAGCTTCTGCCATACGGTGTGTATCTTCACGTTTTTTAACTGCTGCACCAACACCATTTGATGCATCAATAATTTCATTAGCTAAATTTTCAGCCATTGAGTGTCCACCTCTTAAACGAGAGTATTGAACTAACCAACGTAGTGCTAAAGCATTACTACGGTCAGGTCTAACTTCGATAGGTACTTGATAGTTTGCACCACCAACACGACGAGATTTAACTTCAAGAGCTGGTCTAATATTTTCCATTGCTTTTTCATAAACATCTACAGGTTCTTCACCAGTTTTCTCTTTAATCATATCAAAAGCACTATATAAAATTCTTTGAGCAGTTCCTTTTTTACCATCTAACATAACTGTGTTAACTAACTTAGTTACTAATTTAGAATTGTACATTGGATCTGCTAAAACATCTCTTTTAACTGCACGTCTTTTACGCATAATATTCCTCCTCCCAGTTTATATTTTATTAATACTTAATTTATTATTTAGCTGCTTTAGGTTTCTTAGAACCGTATTTTGAACGGCCTTGACGACGTTTATCAATACCAGCAGTATCCATAGTACCACGAATTATATGGTAACGAACACCGATTAAGTCCTTAACACGTCCTCCACGAATTAAAACAACACTATGTTCTTGTAAATTATGTCCTTCTCCTGGGATGTAAGCTGTAACTTCCATTCCATTACTTAATCTAACACGAGCATATTTTCTTAAAGCTGAGTTTGGTTTCTTTGGAGCCATTGTACCAACACGAGTACAAACACCACGTTTTTGTGGAGCATTTTGATCTGTTTGTTTTTTTAATCTGCTATTATATCCAACTCCTAAAACTGGGGCTTTACTTTTTCTAACCTTGTCAGTTCTACCTTTTCTTACTAATTGATTAATTGTAGGCATTTTGTGTCCTCCTCTCTTTACACACATCCAGGTGTTTCATATTAACACTAATTAAAAGTTTGCGCTAGGCAAACCCTTTAGTTGAATGCAACAATATATTAACATTTTAAGTCTTTATTGTCAACACTTTTTATTACTTATTTTCAGAAAAATAAAAGGCTTTTACAAGCCTTAATTATCTAATCTACTAATATAGTCTTCTGTGGTATAATTATCGCCACAATTAATATATGCATTATATGTTACATTATTACCTGTCTTAATAACTTTTGTATAACCAGTACATATAATATTACTATTGCTTACATCTTCTAATGTATCTATATAATCATAAATTTGTAATGTTGTTACCTTTATATATAAAGGATCATTATCATAAAGCGTAGTATAAAAATCTGCTATGTATTTCTTTGTAGCTTTACTAACTGCTACTTCCATATCACTATAACTATTATATTCTATTTTATTGGTATTATTATTGGCCATAAGAGTTGCATCATTACTTATTGCTGATTTAAAATATTTTCTATACTCATTTGTATAATTAGGAATATGACTCTCTGGAATAAAGCCAAGAACTCCCGTTATAAACGAATAAAAAACAAATATTGCAAACATTGCAAAAATTGCAAAAATCAAAATATTTATAACTCCAAATCCTTTGTTATTCATAATACCACCCGCCTAAAATAGATCTATTTGCTTTATTTCATCCTTAAATCTATATAATTTTGCTGGACGTCCATTGCATCCAATATTTTTTTCATTAGTATCTTCAATTAGATTTAAACTAATGAATCTCTTTCTAAAATTTCTTCTATCTAATTTCTTTCCTAATATTTGTTCATATACTTTTTGAAGTTCAGGTAATGTAAAGTCACTAGGAAACAAACTTTTTAGTACATTACTATTAACAATTTTTTTCTTAAGGTATTCTATATTTCTTTTAATTACGTCTTCGTTATCATATGCCATCTTCGGAATAGCATCTATTGAAAACCATTCACTTACTACTTCTGGTCTTTCTTCTCTTTTAATTTCAGCACTCTTACTATCTACAATTCCCATAAAAGATGTTGCAATTATTCTCTCGTCTGGATTTCTTTTTAAACCACTAAATGTGTAACACTGTTCAATATATACATTTAATAGTCCTGTATCATCAAGTACAGCATCAGTAATATTATCCTCTAATGTTTCAGTATTCTTTAACATATTACCTGGTAAAATCCAATAACCTTTGTATGGTTCATCTTTTTTACGAACAAGAAGAACACTTAAACTTCCTTTATCTACAGTAAATATCGTAATTAATGTTTCTAAAAAATTGTTATAATCTTTAGTAAAGGTACTCATAAAACTACTCCTTTTTTGTGTTTTTTTTACACGGGAACTATTTTATAAGAAAAATACCTTTTTGTCAAATTATTCGTTTATTTTCTTTAATATAAAGTACTGACATTCAAAAGAACAATATTTTTTTATATAATTATTTATATTTTCATAAGAATTCAAATTATTTCTTATTTTATTTTGTTTATCACAAAATCCTTTTAACCTAAGTTTTCCATATGACCAATCGCCTAATATATAATCATAATTATCAAAATAGTCAGTTACCATTTCGCTTAAATTATCTACTTTTAATGCGTCTTTATAATTCTCTACTACTTCATAATCTTTTTCATTTATTTTTACTTTTTTCATATTTCTACCATCCTGTCGCTATACTATTATATTTATCTAGATTAGAACCACTGTTCCATGTTATAAAACCACCTGTTAATCCACCATCTAATAATCCTTTTATTTCGTATCCAACTTCAGTTGCACCATATTCATTATATGGTGGTTTTATAGCATTATATGCTTGTATCCAAGTTCTTGCAATGGCAGGTGTTGGTATTTCAGTTTGTCTAGTTGCTGCTTGAGTCGCCCATAATTTTATTAATGTATATGGTTGTGTCCAAGGAGTTGCCAAACCCATTTGTCCGGCATCAAAGTGATCCGGATATGGCATTGCACTTATAGCATCAATTACATTTGATATAGCTGGCCAATACTGACCGTAAGCTGTTACATAACTATTTGATGTTTCACCAAATACATCTACTGAAACATAAGCTCCAGCTTTATGGATTTCATCGCATGCGTACATTAAAAATGTTTGCAAAGCTTGGGCTTTACTTTCACCATATGAATTTCTCATATTAACTAAACCTTGTTTTTCAATCGTATTACTGCGGTCTGGGAAACGCATATAATCGAACTGAATCTCGTTAAAGCCCATTTCGGTTACTGCTTCAACAGCTAGTTTAACATTATACTCCCAAACATTTCTTACAAAAGCACTTGGCCAGTAAGAACCATTATGTAAATACGGTTTCCCTGTTGCTGTACTTGTAATAGCAGATTCTGGATGATCTGTAATATAATAAGTATCCTTAAATGTTACTATTCTTCCTATTACATATATTCCAGCATCCTTTATCTTCTTAATAGCTGTTTTATAATTATCCCAACTGTTTGCTGATCGTCCATATGCCGTTGGTGAATACTCTTGCATTACTTTCGATGGATAACCAGGAACTGTATCTTCCTTTATATCTACAACGATTGCATTAACTTTATACTTTAATGCAAATGCTATATAAGCGTCTACATTATTAACTACTCCAGCATTCATATATATTGTTTTTGCATAAGTTGGTATTACATTATCTTTAAAATTAGGTTTCTCATATGGATAATAATCTAAATTTGCTGCACTACCACCGCCTAAATTATCTGGTCTTGCTGCATGAATTTGATAAATACCATCTTGATCATAATTAGCATTTGCTAATTCCTGTGTATCTACTAAATACTTCGAATATACATAGCCTTCCACATCTCCACTTTTAACTTTGTACATATTAACTGTACCATCTTTATTAATTGTATCAAAGCCCGTTATTTCTAATGTTGTTCCTTTTTTTAAATAATTTTTTATATCCGCCTTATCACTATCTACATAAACGGTTGTACTTGTTCTTACATATTTAGCAGTTTCCATAACTGCATCTTCATATTTTGATACAACATTATCCGGATTAATTAAGTAATTTTCTTTGTCGTACCTAATTTTTTTATAAGTCACAGATTCTTCATTTTCCCCCTCTTTTTTGATGTCTTTATCATATAGGGTTACTTTAGTTCCACGCACAACTTTTTCCGCCTCAGTATAATCCATATTATAAAGTTGCACACTAGGAGATGTAGCTCCTATATAAGCATCAGTTGTTTTTTCAATAACAATTCCCATTGTTCTAGTAAAAAGATATTTACCACCATAAAAGATACCGCCAATTAAAACTAGTGAAATTAAGAGTAAAAGAATATTTTTAGTTCTTAATTTCTTTTTCTTTGCCATAATAACACCTCTAGTTTAATTATAACATATAAGGTAATTTTATTCCACTGGCAAAGTTAAAATAGAAGAAGTTTGATTGTATCCGTTTAGATAATATTCTGGAACCTCTCCTGATATAATCTTCATTGATATAGGAACGTTTGATTCTACACAAATTTCCTTCGCTGCTATAGGGAGAATCACATTTATATTTAATGTTAGATGCATGACAGTTTCAATTAGCGCGCTATTTATTCCATAATCTGTTATTGTACTTTTTAAATTAGCTTTAATTTCTCCAACCAAATTAAATCTTATAGGTATTTTTGGACCTAAATTAGCTAAAAAAGAGTTGTTAAAAACAGCTCCCATCGGAACACTATAGACTATTCCTTCTCTAAGTGCTTCTTCATCATAGCTACTTAATGCATCTTTACCAATAGTTAGTTTATCTATTTGTCCAGATTCTAAATATTTTAGATTTATTTGAATAGAAGTTGTTGCAGCAATTAAAACCTTATTCACAATTACCGTATTGAAATCTATAGTTTCAATATTACTATCATTATTCTTATTTATAATAAATAAAGACTCAGTATCTAGCTCTTTTGATAATTCAGTTGTTACAGCATCTCCTATAACTATAGTGGCTAGTTTTCTCATCTCTATTTCTGCGTAATTTGTTAATATTGGTGTTACCTTTAAATTAATGATTTTGAATACAAAAATAATAGAAATTATAATTAAAATGGTTATAATTAATAATAAGTTTGATTTTTTCATTTTTTTACTGTGGAAAACTTTCTTTCTTAATTTTATTTTTCTTCTCATGTTATATTATATGTGAAAAAAAGACCATATATTAAACAAATATATAGTCTTTTTTTTGTATTAAGTTTTCATACGTTTTTTCACTAGCATACTTATTAATAAGTACTACTTTATCACTATTTAAACTTTTTTTAACATCAATAATTCTTTGATTTCTAGATCCTTTGTAATATAAATCCATACTCTTTTCAGCTAGTATAAATTTACCATCTACAAGAACATTAACATTATTTAAAAGTTCTATTATGTGAATGTTTGTTTTACTCATTTCAATTAGTTCTTCAAATGTAAATCCTGTATAAGCCCATACGTTTTTTCCTAACTGGCTAACATACTCAGCAATTTTGTTTACCGCCTCAGCTTGCATAAAAGGATCACCACCAGACAGTGTAATTCCATCTTGATACTTTAAACTGTCTTTTAGTTCTTCCATAAGTTCGCTTGTTTCAGTTACAAAACCACCGTTAAAATCATGCGTTTTTGGATTATGACATCCAAGGCAATTGTGTGGACAACCTTGAGTCCAAAGTACAGCGCGCATTCCTTCACCATCAACAATACTATCATACTGTATAGGAGAAGCTAAACGAATTTTCATTAAGCTAATCCTGAAACATCATGTTTAACGCGGTCATGTTCTTCAGCACGTTTACCGTTATTAAAACGATCTACAGTACCTACTAAATATCCAGTAATGCGGCGAATTCTTTCAAATTCTACGCCTTCACCAATCTTTTTTTCTTCTTTTTGATCCGTTTTTTCTATTTTATTATCCTTCATACTAATTCTCCTTCTATTTTAATTCACAGCCTAAATCTTTTAATTTTTCAACACTTACAGCTTCACCAGTACTACGTCCACATTTTGGACAAACATCACCAATAACTCCTACATATCCACAAACAGGATCTCTATCTACTGGGTGATTTATTGCACCGTATCCAATTCCTTCTTCCTTCATTATTCTTATAATACTTTCAAATGCACTTATGTTTGATGAAGTATCACCATCTAACTCAATATAAGTAATATGTCCACCTAATGTTTGAGCATGATATGGAGCTTCTAAATGAATTTTTCTTGCTACTGAAATATTATAATAAACTGGAATGTGGAATGAATTTGTATAATAATCTTTATCTGTTACGCCTTTAATTTTGCCATAGATTGCTCTATCAATTCTTGTAAATCTTCCTGATAAACCTTCAGCTGGTGTTGCAATAACACTAAAATTCAAATTATATCTATCTGAAAATTCATCTACTTTATTTCTCATAAATGTAACTATTTTAAGTCCTAATTCTTGAGCTTCTTCACTTTCACCATGATGCTTGCCAATTAAAGCTTTTAAACATTCAGCAAGACCAATAAAACCTATAGTCAAAGTTCCGTGTTTTAATACTTTTCTTAGTTTATCAGTTGGTTTAAGTTTTTCACTGTCCATCCAAATACCTTGACCTAATAAAAATGGGAAGTTATATAATCTTCTATTACATTGAATTTCAAATCTTTCAAGTAATTGATCCTTTACTAATTCAAGAACTTCTTCTAATTCTGCAAAGAAACCATCTAAATCTACTTGTTCCTTTGTTACCATTCCATGTTTAATACCTAAACGTGGTAGATTAATTGATGTAAATGATAAGTTTCCACGTCCTGGAGTTATAGATTTTTCAGGATCAACATGATTTGCAAGTACACGTGTACGGCATCCCATATAACCAACTTCAGTATTGAAATCTCCTTCTTTTAGACCTACTTTATTAAATGGTGCATCTAAGAATGAGAAGTTTGGAAACAATCTTTTTGCTGATACTTTAAATGATAATTGTAATAAATCATAATTAGGATCTCCTGGATTATAATTTGTTCCCTCTTTTACTTTAAATATTGATATGGGGAAAATTGGAGTTTCACTTTTTCCTAATCCTGCATCAGCAGCAAGTAAGTAGTTTTTAATTACCATTCTTCCTTCTGGACTTATGTCAGTACCAAAATTAATTGAAGAAAATGGAACTTGTGCCCCTGCTCTTGAATGCATTGTATTTAAATTATGAATAAAAGCTTCCATTGCTTGATAAGTAATACGATCTGTTTTTTGTAAAGCTTTCTTAGCTCCAACTTCAAATATGTGTTTTACTTCATCTGAACCTTTAGCACATTCATCTAAATCATGAATATCAAATTCGATTGTTTCTATTTTATCTAATTCTTTAACTATTTTATCCATATTAATAAAATTTAAGAATCCTGAATAATCAAGTAAATCATATATAACTTGTTTTAACTGTTTTCTAAATGTTTTTAAAACACCTGGTGCTAGATAATAATCAAAAGCTGGTATGGCTTGACCACCATGTTGATCATTTTGATTTGATTGAATAGCAATTGCAGCAAGAGCTCCATAAGACATAATATCATTTGGTTCTCTTAAATGACCATGTCCTGTTGAAAAACCATTTTTAAATAACTTATTTAAATCGATTTGACAACAAGTAGTAGTTCCCATAGGCATAAAATCCATATCATGAATATGAATATCACCATTGTCATGAGCTTCAGCAAATTTTTTCTTCATTAAGTAAGATTTAGCAAACTCTCTTGATACAGTACTACCATATTGAAGCATAGTTCCCATTGCTGTATCGCCATCGACATTTGCATTTTCTCTTTTTGCATCTTCTTCACGAGCCGATTTAAGTCCTAAACTTTCGATTGTTTTTAAGAATTTATGCATTTTCTTCTCATCGACAAACAATTGACGAGATTGTGCTCTTCTTTCCCTGTATTCAGCAAATGAAGTATATACATCTTCATAACCTTTTTTCTTAAGTTCATCTTCAATCATATCTTGAATTGTTTCAATTTTTATTTTTTCTTCTGTTGCATACTCCTTGTTTATTCTCTTAAGAACACCTTGGTATACTTTTTGAATGTCTTTTGTCGTATATTTTTCCTCTTCGGCGTCCTCATCAATTACACTATCAAAACCTTTTTTAATAGCCATAGCAACTTTTGACCCGTTAAAATCAACTTTTTTGCCATCTCTTTTTACAACCAATATTGTTGGAAGTTGTTCATCTGTAACTATCATATTCATTTCCTCCTGCGATATCTTTTCTACAATTTCATTATAGTATCATAATTTAGGTAAAGTCAACTACTTTTTTAATATTTTTTCGAACTTTTGTTCGTACATTTCTCTTAAGGCTTATTTTTAAATACTAAACGCATTTTTTAATTTTTTGAAAATTTTACAGTTTACATTTTTTGATTTTTTCATTTCTTTTAAAAAAAGTAATTTTTTCGTTAAATCACTGTTTTTTCTTTTATTTTAAGGGCTAAAATTACTTTTTGAATATGTTACTTTTTTTGATATTTTTAACTTTTTTTTAATTTTTCCTTTTTTTCATTTTTTGATTTTTTTAGTTTTTGAACTTTTTTAATTTTTTCACTTAATCAAAATTTAATTTTTAATTGGAATTGTTGCAGTACTATTTAGTGATAAAAATTTAGATGTTAAAATTATCTGTTTTTTAGTGTTTTATATAATTTAGGAGTTCCATTAAATGTGAATAATCCAATCTATATTTCATCTATTAAAATAGTGTCGTAGAACTTCATTACAAATGTTATAGTAATTGAAAAAGATAAAAGTAGATTAATTATCCACACTTGCCATTCTTTATTTATAATTGATAATTTTTTTGTTTTTGAATTAATGACATTAATACAAAGACAATAGTAACACTAATTATTAATAAATTAATTAAACAGTTTGAAAATATATCAGCATAATAATATCTCTAATAATATATATTCTATATTTATTTTTATTTGTACTCATTATAACGAAGTTTATAAAATATATTTATATAGGTGATCTATTTGAAAAAAGGCGCAATTATACTAATTATACTTATATTACTTGTTTTCCCAGTTGCCAAAAGTGAAGATATATTAGATATAGAAAAAAAAACAGTGGCGCTTACTTTTGATGATGGGCCCAGCGATTATACGAAGGATATTTTGGATTTACTAGATAAATATAATGCATATGCCACCTTCTTCGTAATAGGTAATAAAGCATTGATATATAAAGAAACAGTAATGAATATAGTAGCAAAAGGTAATGAAATCGGAAATCATACATACTCACATCCTTGGTTGACACATTTAAGTGTCAGTGAAACAATTGAAGAGCTCGATAAAACAAACGACTTGATTTTTGACATAACCGGTACTAAACCAACTTTGTTTAGACCAAGCTACGGCGACATAAATATTAAAGTAAAAAAAGCTATAGATATGGAAATTGTAATGTGGAATAATGATAGTAATGATTGGAGATATAGAAGTAGCAAAACTATAGCAGCGCGAGTTATTAGAAATATTAATGATGGTGATATAGTAATTATGCATGATACTTATAAGAGAAGTTATGAAGCTTTAAAAATAATTATTCCTAAATTAAAAGAAATGGACTATCAAATTGTAACTGTTAGTCAGTTAAAAGAGATAGAAAAACTTAGAAATGATAGTTGATACAAAACCAGAAGAATCTGAAATTCTAAATATTCAGCTAATCACAACTTTATTATTTATAATAGCTCTTATTGTATCCATTTTTTTAAACTTAAATGAAAAATACAAATTATTATACAATGAAGGAATTATTAGTGACGAAGAAGCTAGTAACCTTTTGAAAACAAATAGAATTTTTATTGTTGCTTTATTTTTAACATACTTATATTTAGCATATCGTGAGAGAGAAATCGACAAAATTAAAAATAAAGATTTAACTGCAGATAATTTAGAAATTTTTGTATCCTTTCTTGGTTTATTAGGAGGACTTATTATATTATACTTAGTGTTTACTTATGATCAAGATACAACTGCTATATATGAAAATCCTACATTATAAAAAGACTTAAATAATATTATTTAAGTCTTCTTCATCTACTATGTTATATCTAAAATTATTGATACCTAAATCGCTATAATAATTTAGATTGTTTAAATGCTTTGGCATATAGTTATATATATACATCAAATCGTTGTCTTCAACTACTTTATATAAATTATTAAATCTATCCTCTAAATAACCATTACTATTTAATTTATAGTACTTTAATAAATTAAATTTTGATATCATTATTTCTTCTTTAGCATATACAATCATTTCTAAATTAGGATTTTCTTTATATCTTTTTTTATAACCACTTATCATTTCTTTAATTTGATTATCATCTAATTCATATGAAATAGTTATTTGCTTAACTCCTAAATTATGTAATAAAGCAATACTATAAGAATTGACTACGTTTAATGAAAAATCTGTGTGAATATTTTTATACTTATTAACACTACCTAGTTCACCAACAAGTAAAGGATTATTATATTCCTCATGCTTTGTAATGACTCTTGGCAATTTTAATATAAGTCTATTATCTTTAATCTTATTATATAAGTCTAAGTCAGCATATATATAAGTATAATTTCCATTTTTAATTTTATCATATTGATTTTGTGTTTTTATATAAATATTTTTGTTAAATTGTTTTGAAAAAGAGGGAACTTCTCTTTTATAAATTTTTCTTTCGTTTATAGTCATTTTATCTTTTCTAACTTCTGCTAATTTTTCAAGTGCAATACGTCTTAGTTCATTTATTTCTTTTATTGAAATAAATAAATTGTCATCCATCTGAATATCTAATTTTGTGAATTCAAAAACTGTACTACCTGTTTTTGTTAATTGCTCTAGCACTCTTTCTTTACTAGTTGGATTGTTAGAAGCTTTTTCCACGGGCATATCACTATTAACAGATATATTGTTAATACCATCAGTAACTTCCAGTAGTATTAAATCATTTTCTTTTAATATTATTTTACCAGTTATTTCAATTCTTCTTTTTTGTGTTTTTAAAAGATTATCTACTTCCTTATTTAAAGCATAATCTGTTGTTTTTAATACTATAGAACCGTTTTCCACTTCACCTTTATAGGAAACATAAACAGTTTCACCTTTTGGGGCACAAGTTACTCTCTGACCATTAACAAACATAGATGTAACTATCCATCCAGAATCTTCTTTTCCAACAATTCTTATACCATCGTTAATATTTAATTCTTCTGTAAGCTTTATTATTACACTAGTATTAGTAGTAGAAATAACCTTTCCTATTTCTATTCCTTGATGATTTGGTCTAAATGGATTAATAAAATTTTCATTTAACTCGTTAAACATAAAACCTTTAGTAAACATTCTGTTAAATATTTTCTTTAAATTTGTTATGTCTTCAGTAGTTATATTTATAGTTTTATCTTTTAAATAAGAATCTACTGCTTTTCTATATAAACTAACTACTAGATATACATATTCTGGCGATTTCATTCTGCCTTCTATCTTTAAACTATCTACACCTATTTCAATTAATTTTCCTATATTGTCTAAACTATTTAAATCTTTTGTACTTAAGTTATATTCCTCAGTATTAACTTTATTTTTCTTATTATCAAGAACGTTATATTTTTGTCTACAACTTCCTGCACATGTACCACGATTACCACTTCTACCACCAATTAGGCTGCTCATTAAGCATTGTCCTGAATATGAAATACATAAAGCTCCGTGAACAAAAATTTCTAGTTCTATATTAGTATTTTCTTTAATATTTTTAATATCTTCATAAGTTGTTTCTCTAGCTAAAACCGCTCTGGTTAAACCAAGTTTTTCTACTAGCTTAACACCTTCTAAATTATGGATATGCATTTGCGTTGAAGCATGAACTTCTAAATTTGGAAATGTTTGTCTAACTAAATCCATCATTCCTATATCTTGAATTATTACTGCATCAACATTATTATTATATAAAAATTCTATATAGTCTATAAATCTATCAACTTCATTTTCATATATTATTGTGTTCGCCGTAACATATATTTTAACATTATACATGTGAGCATAATTAATTGCTTCCACTAATTCTTCATTTGAAAAATTATTAGAAAAAGCTCTTGCTCCAAACATATAACCACCTATGTATATAGCATCAGCTCCTGCAATTATAGCTGCTTTTAAACACTCCATATTACCTGCTGGTGCAAGAATTTCTGGTCTTTTCATGGTATCACCTCAAATAAGATTATATCATATAAAAAGATAAATGATTTAATCATTTACCTTTTATCCATGGCGACCTCCGCCACCACCGTGTCCACCACCACTAGATCCAGAGTGTGAACCGCCTCCACCACCACCTGATGATGAAGAAACCGTGTAAGAAGTTGTATGTGAAGTAATAAAATTATCACTTCTATTAGTGTAATTAACACTAGAACTATCTAAGTATTCTTTAGCAACACTTGCTTTCTTAACCATTTTATTTTTTGAAATCAATATAATCATAATTACACAAGTAACTATACCTGATATAATGAAAGCTAAAAACCACGGTATTGTGTATCTTTTAGTTAAATATCCCATGTCATTAACATAGTAGTTTTTATAATTGCTTGGTATACCATCATTATAAAATTGAGTAGAATATGATATAAATGAATTAAAACCAGAAAGATAGTTTTCGGTATATATATCATTATAGATATAATCTAATATATTCTCACATCTTTCATAAGGATAATATAACTGGGCATTGCCAAAAGTATAAATGTTAAAGTATCTGTTATAACTGTTGATATTTCTAACAATTATTAACCCACTATATAAATCAAAATCAATTCCAAAATCATTGTAGTCATAAAAATCGGCAGTGTAATCTTCTATTTGCTGATCACTATAAGGTAATTCAACAGTAAGTATTACCATATCCATATTGCTTGTTTTAATATAATTTTTAATAGAATTATATAGTTGGTCTTCTTCTGAAGCACTTAATATTTCAGCATAATCATATATTTTTTCACTAGCATCAACTCTAGGAGTTGCCTTTACATTATCAATATTACTTTCGTCTATTGTCCATTTTTTATTAACTCCTAAATCATCTTCTGTACGATCAAAAGTTATAGTACTTGCTTTTACATTAGTTAGACCTATTATTAAACTTAGTAACAAAATAAAATATTTTAATTTTTTCTTCATACTAATTACCTACCTTATAAAAGACAAAAGATAAAAATATAGTTAAAGCAAATGTTAATACAAAAATAATAACAGAATATAATATTGTTTTGTTTTTATCTAGTGGAATATTTCCAATAAATTCACCAGTTTGTCCATTCATTGCAAAAGTATAATATTTATCTTTATACTTAACATTTACCATCCATACAGGCAATAATGCATATTCAGCTTTTATTTGCTTTGCTATTAAAGTATTTTCAAAAACATTTTTACTAGTGTAGTTCCCCATGTCTTTTTTCATATCTTCAATTGTTGAATTTAATGATCTGTTTTCAGCATCTTTGATAGCCACATCGCTTATAACATCGTATTTTTCTGCTAAAAAGCCCGATAAATATGCATGATTATAATTTACTAGTTCTTTATAATCAAAAGGTTCTATAGTAGTCATAATATCATTATCAAATCTAGTTGATCCATCAACTGGTATTTTCTGATAATTCATACTTGCACTACGATACAATTTATATATATCAGTTTTGGTAAAATGAGTATTGCCAATTGCCCACGTAGTTATTTTTTTACCATCAGCATTTAAATCGCCTGAAACATTCATATCAAATAACCAAAATGGTATATAAATACCTGATATTTTTTCAATATTTTTTTCGTTATTAAATGTTTTGGGCATTAAAGGTCTGCCTTTAGATAAGCCTTTAAATGAATCTATTGCTAATTTTTTTTCGGTTTTAAAGGGGATAATCTTGGCTGGCTGGAACTCTCCTGATAGTTTGCTTTTTAATATAGCCGTATTCCCACAATAAACACAAAAAGTTGCAGCAGTTTGTTCATCTGCTACAATTTCAGCTCCACAGTCTTTACAACTGTAAGATACATAAACCGTATTATCTACAACTTTCTTTTTTTCAATTACTTTTTCTTCTTCAAAATTAACTTTTTTATTACTGGCATTATTGAATTTTTGTAATTCTTCTAGCGTAAAGATGCTATCACAATAATCACATTTCCACTTTCCTAATGTTGGATTAAAGAAAATGGGCGCTGAACAAGCTGGACATCTATTATCTAAAGCTTTTTCTCTCATATATACCACCTACCATATAATTATATCATGTAAATTTTAAAACTAAAATAATTTTACTCTTGCAATAAATTTTTTAACGTGTCAATTGTTATACCTTTAGAGTAAATATAATTAATAATTAATGGCAATTCTTCTTCTAAAGTAGTATTTATCTTATATATAATTATAGATCCATTAGTTAAAATTTCTTTTGTACTTATCAAAGGATTTTTTACTATAACAGGAGCACTTATGGTATAATTTTTATTTCTTGAACACTTATCAAGTGACTCTTCATCTACTTTTATACAGTAACTAATTTCTTCTTTGCTTACCCTTTTTATTATATTATCGAGCCAAGCATATGAAGAATTACTGTAATCATAATTGTAACCTATGCTCCCTATATCATGATTATTATTTATGATAGTGTAAATTTTTGAATTGTTGTTTTCAAGCCACGAACCATCTACGAAAAAATTAGCTTTTACTTTATTCTTATCTAATATTTTAATCACTTTATCTATGTTAGTATTTTTTTCTACCAAGAATACTAAACTTGTTATACCTTTATTTTTATTACCGCTTATAATATATTTATTTGTATTTTTATCTAGCGAATTACTTACTTTGATAACTTTATATTTAAAGTACTTATCACTGTAAAGTCCAATGCTGCGCATATTTTGATAACTTTTATTAACATCTATTTCCATGCCATTTATACCCGGTATTATAGTGTTATTTTCTATTATTGCTTCAACTGGAGGTACATAATATTTATCTTTATTTGCTTTTATTTGAATCATTATGTCATCCATTTCTTTTACCACTGTAGTAGCCTTTTCTGTATAAATGAAACTACCACATAGTAAAGTTATTATTCCTAGACATTTAAAAAACTTCTTCATCTAATCACCTATTAAAATATATGATTAAATTAAGAAGTTATTTCTAATTAAGATCTTTTAATTCATCTAATACAAATTTGCCATCTTTTCTTACAAGTACATCATCAAAGTATAGTTCTCCCCCGCCATATTCTTTTGTTTGAATCAAAACCAAATCCCAATGTATTCCTGAATCATTTCCATTATTGGCATCAGTATAGCACTGTCCTGGTGTAAAATGAATACTTCCACTTATTTTTTCATCAAATAGAATATCGCCTACAGGTTTTGTTATTAATGGATTAAATCCCAAAGAAAACTCACCGACATATTTACTTCCTTCATCTGTATTAAATATTTCAGTTAATAAATCTACATCATTATCACTTGTCATATCAATTATTTTGCCATCTTTAAAAGTTAATCTAACATTATTAAAAACATTATTGCTATATGCAGATGGTGCATTATAGCTTATTACGCCATTTACAGAGTTTTTTATAGGAGCGGTATACATTTCACCATCTGGGATATTACATGTTCCTAAGCATGGTATTATTGGCATATTTTTGATACTAAAACTTATATCTGTATTTGGGCCTAATATTCTAACTTTATCTGTTTTCTCCATTAATCTTTTTAACGGAATGATTTTATCTTTCATTTGGCTATAATCATATGTCATAGCATCAAGAGCATAATTACTAAACTGTTCAAAAGGCATTTTAGCTTTATATGCATCCACTATAGAAGGATAGTTTAGAAGGACCCATTTTCTTTCGTTAATTCTAATCTTATCTACTTTCTTAGTAGCATTATTTATATCTGCTTTAATATTAGACTCTATATCCTTGCCCTCATATTCATTTTCAGTATATCTAACGTTTATAAAAGCATCATAATTTTTATTATCATCCTCTTTTTGAATTACAATTTCTTTAATTCTAGCTGGACTAGTATTCTTAACTAGTTTGTTAGTTATTTCATTATCATATATCCTTACAAAAGGTATAGCCCCTACAGCGTGTATACTATCAATTAGTTTCATTACTAATGGGCTTGTCTTAACGCTCATAGCATTAATCAATACTCGCTCACCTTTTTCTAAGTTTAATGAATAATTTACTATTAAATTACTTAATTTATTTAACTTACTTTCCATAAATCACCTATTACTTTCTATTTCATAATATAATATGAAAGGAGACTAAAATATGAACGGAAGATATCAATTTAGTCCAAATAATTACTATGGTGGATATAATAGATATAATCGATATAATCGATACAATAGATATAACGATGATCGCTTTGGCTTTTTAGGTCCATTTCTATTAGGTGGTTTAGCCGGCGGACTTGCAGCACCTTTTTTCTATGGTGGATATAATAGGCCAAATTATTATAATAACTACTATTATCCTCCTTATTACTATCCTCCTTATTATTATGGACCTTATTAATATACAAAATACTTGTAAAGTTTAAAAACATTGTTTTATTTTGTCATAAGAGTTAGTAAGATATGATAAAATGAATATGGTGGTAGTATGAGTTTGAAATCAAAAATTTTAATTACTATATTGCTTTTGTTTTTATTAGGAGTTGTAGTATATTTATATGCTATGTTTGTTGGAACAACAGGCTTCATAGTAAAAGAATATAAAGTCAAGAGTAGTACAATTTCAAAAGATTATAATGGTTTAAAAATAGCTCAGATATCTGATATTCATTATGGTAATCGAAGTGTTACTAAAAAAGCTCTGGAGAAAATTGTTGATAATATTAATAGTTTAAAACCAGATATAATTGTGTTAACTGGTGATTTAGTTGATGATAGTATTACAAACAAACAATACAAAGAACTAGTAGAAGTATTAAGCAAATTGAAAGCTAGTATAAATAAATATGCAATAGATGGTAATCATGATTATCCATATAAAAAATGGAGTGTATTAATTGAAGATTGTGGATTTATTAACTTAAATGATACATATGATATTATATATAATAATAGCTATGATTCTATATTTATAGCTGGTATAAGTAATAATACTTTTACCACAAAGAATATTAAAGATAAAAGCGAAGTTATTATGGATTACTTGAATAGCAGTGATTATCATAGTACTTACAGTATATTATTAATGCATGAACCTGATTATATAGATGACATAGATTATTCTAAATTTGACATCGTTATGGCAGGTCACTCACATAACGGCCAAGTAAGATTACCTATTATTGGAGCAATAATTTTACCAGATGGTTGTAAAAAATATTATAAAGAACATTATAGTTTGGAAGACACAGATCTATATATATCTAGTGGCATCGGGACAAGTGAACTGCCTATTAGATTATTTAATAGGCCATCTGCTAATTTCTATCGTATAGTAAAAGAAGATTAAATTCTAATAGAATTTAATCTTTTTATTTTTCATAAGTACCATTAATTTTATCTCGAATTTCATTCGTTAAACTATCAATTGTCCATTCTTCATCAACTTTTGTCAAAGTAAAATCAAGAGTATAAGTAACTTTATCTTTGGCAGCTTTTAACTGTTCTAAACGATAATCTAAATATTTATTTTCATCGTATTTCCCGTCTGTTTCAAATTCTTCAGGATGTTCTTCTAAATAAGAGTCTGAATCATTTAATACTTTTGTGTAATCTATTACTTCTATTTCAGCAGTCACAACTGCTTCATCACCATCTTCAACAGCTTCTTTTATAGTGTAAGTAAGCTTTTGATAATTTGTTTTGATAATTTTTTTATATTTTTCTTTTTGTTCATTACTAAACGATGTTTCACGATCTACAACCTTATCTAAATCAGATAATACTGAGCTATCCAAAGTTTGAAAATTATTTAATAAGGCCTCAACTTTTTTTGTTGGTGTATTATCTAAATCTTTTGTAAAACTACATCCCGTCATAAGTAATATTGTGACTATTAGTGCAGTAATCTTCTTCATTTATATCCTCCTTATTTATATTTTGATATCATTTATAAAAATTATACTTTTTTTTGATTAGCTGCCAACTTCAAAAAGTTATATATATCTTCAATATGTTCACTGTCTAAACTATTCTTAATTTTTCTAATTATAGTTTCTCTATTATTACAAGTTTCATTATTGCATTCATATAATAAGTATTCTAGTTTACTCGTTGCTTGTTTATCAATTTCTTTTAATATAAATTTTTGCATTTTTACTTCTTTTCTAGTTTTAAAATCAACAATTTCATTAACACTGAAAATTTTATAATTCAAATCATAATCTGTATATCTATCAAGTACAGCAATTATTTCATTATGTTCATCTATTAATAGATCACTTTTCCCTATTATTTTTCCCCTATCATTGCATCGTATAGCAACAACTTTTTTGTCATTGCATACTAGGCAGGCATAATTTAAAATATCAACATAATTTTTACTAAATACTTCAGTTCTATTTTTAATCTTTTTTAATAAATCATCATCTACAGTGACTTCATTATATATAATATTTTTAAGTGCTTCATCTGAAATTTTAAAAATTGGTATTTTTCGAATATGAGTTAATTTATCATCAGCATTCCAATCATAAAATTCGTAATATTCATTATTAAAATTAAGTAAAATGTCATATATATAGTTCATCTTTTTTTCCTCCTGGTATAAAAATGCAAATAAGCATAATTATTATTCCTATTATTGCGTAAAAACATTCAGGCTGTCTAATAATAAAATTAACATATTCATCAAAATTATACCCAATTGTTAATAAATTTAAATACGCTATTATATAAACAAAACCTACTACTGTTAAACCAAACCCCGTTAAAAAGAAAAAAATTCTTATAAGCATATTACCACCTATAAAATAATATTAGAAAACTGTAGTTAATATGTGTTGTCTTTTATAATTATGGGTAAGTAATAATAATTTATACTAAAAAAATAAACAAAAAATAGCTATTCAATAAAATTGAATAGCTATTAATTTTATTTGTTTATTGTATACTCAACACTAGCTGCTTTACTTAAGTCTAAGTCACTACTACTAGTTATTTGTCTAGTATCACCACTAGGTATTTCTTCTCCAATGTATCCTAACAAAGTAATCATTACATTATCTGAATCATCTTTTATCACTATATTAAATGATTTAATATATTGTGTCTCGTTTGATGTGTTATAAACTGAGGTAATTAGTGTTGAACTGCCATTTTCATACACTAATGATGTTTTAGTTAGTTTAAAAACACCAACTTCTTTATCACCTACAACATCTTCATTATCTACTGTATTTGGCTGATTTGTATCAATATCTGATTTTTTATTATTAGTACAGCCACTTGTTATTAAACAAAACAAGTGTAGAGTAATTAACAAAGCCAACCATTTTTTATCATTTTTTCTTGTTTTATCAAGCATATCTTCCTCCACCATTTATTTTGAAAATTCTTTATTATATTTATGCATTTTTATATTTATTATACAAAACCTTCTATTAAGAAAAAAAAAAGTTAACATAAAATGTTAACTTTTACACTCATAAAATTATGAGTTATTAATAAATTTGGTGGAGAATAAGGGACTCGAACCCTTGACCCCCTGCGTGCAAGGCAGGTGCTCTAGCCAACTGAGCTAATTCCCCAAATCAATTAATGCTCTTGTATTATAACATCTATTTTTTTATGTTGTCAATACATTTTATAATAAAACAGAGAAAAAGATATCGAATTATATCTTTTTCTTTATCTTTGCTTCAATTTCTTTTATATCTAAAAAATCATATGCTTCATCAATATAATTTTTGGCATCAATAAGTCTTCCATATTCTCTTACCATATTAATTAAATCATAGAATTTAATTTTATCATTAATTTGACTATTTAAAAATGAATCTACTATATCCTCTAAATTTTTCTTCATTTGAAAAAAAGAAAAATATTTGTAAATTATTTCATAATTATTAATAAAACTAAAATACATTTGTTTTAATGAAATTATATATTTAGTAAACTCATTATTTTCTAAATAAAATTTTTGTCTTTCAAGCATTTTATCAGAATAGATTTTAGAATCAAGAATGCATATAGGTATCCTAAAAAATTTTGCTACATCTATTTCTTTAGAACTATAGTTATCTTGAGTAAATACCAAATTTGGAGTTATAGGAATACCGTTTACAATTCTTTTTATAGCGACTTCATTATAAAGTTTTTTTGAATTTTCAACTAAATCATTAGCTAATAAAAAACGATTCTTACTGTTATTAAGATTATTTCTAGCTATTTTTCTAGACATATAAATATCTTCAGTGCCCATACCAATAATAGAACCTTTTGGCAACTTATTAAAACCTAAAATATAACCGGTTCCTTCCACTAGACCAAAAAATCTTTCATTACACAAACTTGTTGAAATATATTCTTTAGTTTCTGGATTGGATAACCACCAACTTGGATCATCATATATTTTTGAAGCCATTTCATAACTTCCATAACCTTTTATTTTATGTAACAATAAAATAAATTCTTCACCTTTTAAGTGAATAATCTCATTTTCTTTTACAATTGTGAAATTTGATAACTTGTTTATAATGTCATTAGAAGCCACTTCTTTTTGTTTATCCCCTATTATTTTTATTATGTTACTTTCATATTTTAAATCATTAATAAATTTTAATACTTCATCATGAGTTTCTAGATCCGTTATTTTAAAATATTTTTTTAAATTTTGATAATTGTAATTGCTATTTTCAAAAGTTTTTTTAGCATCTTTTATATGTAACCTTAATTGATCATATTCGCAATTATAATAAACTTTAGCAATAATTCCTTTGGCCGCATGTATACCTCTGTTTTTAATTATTTTAAGCATTGCATTATATCTAGTTTCATAATAGTTATCTATATCATCAATTGTATTAATATCAAAAGGAAGAATATAACTAGCAAATAAAGCTGCATTTAACTTGTTTGTTCTTTCTACATTTAAATTTTGACTATTCAGTTTAGTGAACACATCACTATATTTATCATATTTTTGTAGAAATTCTTCTACTCTAATATTAGTATTTAGATAGTTGTTGTCTATAACACTTATAAATTTATAAAAATTTTCATCACATACATATTTTAAAATAAATTGTTCTCTACCAAGTAAATCAAAATTATTTGATAAGAATTGAATATTATAATATTCAGTATTTTTATTTATAATATCCTTGATTATATTTATTCCATTTGGTTTATTAACAATAGCGTTAATAAATTCAAATATATCCATTTCTGTTAAAATAACATTTATTTTTTCTAAGTCCACCAAACTAAAATTATCGTTAATAGCAAATTCATTAGATAAACGTTTTAAGTTAGATGAAATTAGTAAAAGTTGTACTTTGTTTTTTTCATTTTGTCCATTAAGACCATAGTTATAAATAGTAGCATCTCGTAATTTGGAAGTTGCAAGCAAAAAATCCAGACCATAATATGTAATGTGGGCATCAGTGAAAACACCTTTTACATAATTTTCGAAAGGAAATGTAGGATACTTTAATTTTATATTTCTGATTTCTTCAACTGCCTCTAGGTCTCCAGAATTTGTATAAAGGTTAATAAAATAACTAAAATAAAGGCTATCTGTCTCTTGATTTTGCATGCTTGTTCCTCCATTGTCTATTTATATTAATATTTTTGTCTTGTATTGTCAAGAAAAAAGAAGTATTTCTACTCCTTAAGATAATTATATTAAGCAGCTTTTTTATTTTGATATATTTTCATTATCTTTTTTATATTCAAAAAGTCCTTTATATACACAGCCAGCAAAAATTAACATTATAATAGTGACAAGACATATAGAAATCACGTCATGCTCATTATTGATTAAAATCAGACCAATTACACTTATATACATTAATATTAGTACTATAACTATAAATGTAATAATCATTTTGTTTCTTGCCATGGTATCACCTGTAAGCATTATATCATAAAAGACATATAATATTATGGTGATTAAATGTATAAATTAGAAGATGCAGTTAATGCAGCTAATCAACTAAATATAATTTTTAATGAGTTTACAATTTTTGATTTTCTAACTGGGCTTAATATAGAATTAGAACATGGTTTAGTAAATAAAGAAACAAATGTTACAAAAGATGATCTTATTTTAACTGCAAAAATAGCATTAGCGCATTTGAATGAATTTCCAAATTATTATAATAAAGAATATGGTTTAGGTATATATGAAAAATTTTTAATAGAGAACAGGAATATTTTATAAATATATAATAAAAACAAGTTTTACTTGTTTTTATTTTTTTCTAGTAATTTAACTAAATCTTTTCTTCAATAAATTTTGCTAATTCTTCATTAAATTTTTTGTGTTCATCATAAAATAAAAAGTGACCACTATTTTCAAAAACAACAATTCTAGAATTTTTAATACTGTCTTTTTGCGCTATAGCTAATGGAAATAGGCAAACTTTATCATGCATACTATGAAGAATTAATGTTGGGACATTTATTTTTTTTAGATCGTCAAATAAGCCCTCTTCCCCAAGCCATGTATTAGCAATAGCGGATGTTGCCCATCCTGATGCTTTTAAACCTATTTGAAATATCCAATCTGCTAACGGCTCAGTCACATACTTGAAAAAAATTAAATTACCAAAATCTCTTATCATTTTAGGTCGATCATTATTTGTCATTTCTATTATATCAGTTACAGTTTTTTTTGGTAATCCATACGGAAAGTAAGAGCGCTCTATAAGACTTGGTGCAGCCGCCGCACAAAGTACTAATTTTGATACCCTGTGTCCATTATGTCTAGCCATATATCTAACACAAATAGCACCACCAGTCGAGTGCCCTACAAGTGTAATATCATTTAAATCTAGAGTATCAATAACACAGCGAATATCATCTGATAAAGTGTCGTAGTCATATCCGTCAATTGGTCTATCTGAATTCCCAAAGCCTCGACAATCTATACCAATACATCTATAACCTTTTTTTGGTAACACATCAAATTGATATTCAAACAAATTGTGATCACCAGGCCAACCATGAATAAATAAGATTGTTTTTGTGCCATCAGGATTTAAATCTTCCACAAATATTTTAACATTGGATGCAGTGTTAATATAGTATCCCATATAAAACCTCCTATTAATTATTATTCAATTCGAATACTTATATTAAAAGAAATAAAAAAAAGCAGTTTGTACCTGCTTTTTATATTTTATTTTGTAAATACAGTTTTCCATAGACCATGTAAATTACAAAATTCATATATTTCGATTTCATCACATTCTTCATTAATAGTAAATACTGCTTCTGGTTTGTCAGTATATTTTAAATTTTTTCTTTCTACATGATTGTTGTATTTAATAACAATAAATTCAATATGATGTGCTTCTTCCATAGGATGCTCTATACTTCCTACTTTTACTGACAATTGATTTCCTTCCATAGATGCTACTGGTAAATGTTTTTCATTCCCAGCTTCTTGCTCTTTTGGAACTAATAATTCCATTGATTCATTACAGCATACTAATTGTCCGCCGCCTTTAACAATAAGTTCCACAACATTTCCACATACATTACATTTAAAAAATTTCATAATTTCCTCCTCCTAGGATAGACTAAATCAAATCTTCCTTCTACACTTTCTACAATTATTTTATCATTTTTAATTTTATAAAACAATAACCTGGATAACAATACTATTTTTTAAAATAATCATCTTTGAACTTTATACCTACGTGTGTTGCATCACAAAATGGTTTGTTTTGAGATTCACCACATCTGCATAATGTTACCCTATTTCGTTTTTCTAAAATGCTACCTTCTTCGTCTTCTATAGTAACGCCACCTCTAACCCATAATGGACCACTACAATTACTACTTGAGTCTTGTAAAACAACAATACTTTCTTCATAGGTTGGCTCAATAGCCTCGCCAGATAGTTTATCATATGCAACTAAACGTCCAGCCGGACAATCGCATGCTAATTTTACTGCTAGTTCCTCTTCATCTTTAGTATTTGCATACTCTGTTAAGTCCCAAACATTTTGATCTCCATAATGGCAAAAACGAGCAAAGGCACACAAACTTTCAACATCCTCTAAGAATATATTTTTTCCATTATACTTTTTTGCTTCTTTAGAAAATTCTTTTTTTGATGCTGTAGTTTTACCCGAAAAATGACAATCTTTATGACTTCCATCACAAAAAGGTTTATTTTTTGAATGTCCACATCTACATAGAGCATAAGCTTCGTCTGTTTTGATTTCACGTCCTTTTTTATAAGTATTACATCCATTAGAATTAGTTATAACTAATTCTCTTATTGGAATATTACCACTAACTAGATATGGACCATCTTTAATAATTTTTATTTTCTTCATATTTTCTCCTATAATACTTTATTTATTTAATTATATCATTTTAAGTGAAATATGTATGCATATAAAAACTAGATATTATCTATCTAGTTTTTATATAATATAATTAAAATTTCTATGTTGAATGAGTAAATAAATTTTTTTAAGCTTTTTTATTTCTCTTCTTATGATGATGCAAAATAAATGTTCCTGCAAATACTACGACTATTATCAAGAAAAATAAATACTCTGGGACATGGACACCAAATACAGAAGCCATCATTTTTAAACTTATTATGGCTATTAAAACATAAGCTGTTGTATTTAGTTCTTCGTATTTTGCTAAAAGGTTGACAAATATTTCGGCTACTCCTCTCATCATTAAAATTCCAAAGATTGCTCCCAAAAATAATACCCATACATCTTCGCTTAAGCCAAAAGCTGCTGAAACACTATCTACACTAAATGCAATGTCCATCATTTCAACTTGTAAAACTGTTAACCAAAAAGATTTTGAGCCTTTTTTAGTATCTTTATTTGAATTACCATTATTTTTTAATAATAAATGATTAAGTGATAACCACATTAAATATATTGCTCCTAAAGCTTTAATCCACCAAAAATGAATTAAATAAACCCCAATACCAATTATTAAAAATCTAAATAGATAAGCTCCCCACATACCAGCAAATATTGCTAATCTGCGTTGTTTCTCATCTTTTAAATCGCTTACCATTGTCGCTAAAACAAGTGCATTGTCAGCTGATAATAGCCCCTCTAATAAAATAAGAGATAAAATAACCCCCCAATTTGATGGTGTTGTAACTATTTGTACAAACATATCCCATGAAAAAAACTCGCTGTAACTACTAATTATCTGTTGTATCATTTATAACTCCTTTATTGTCTCTTTTAAAAAAACACGCCTAATAAATATAGCATTTTTTGAGCAAAAAGTAAAGACCAGCAAAACTCTTTTAGTTAAAAAAAATCACCAATATTCATATTATTTTCTTTTTAATAATTTTATATACCAAAAAAACTGTTGAAATTCAACAGTCTTTTGTATATGTCTTTTTTATTAATCTTTTTTATTATTAATTGTGACTTTTACATGATGATTATTTTTATCATTAACAAGGTTAATATAATTTACTTCTATTTCTTTGTTATCTATTATAATTTTATTTTCTTTAGAAATAGATATATCAATTATATAAAGTGTATCTATATATTTATATGTTATTTTATATTTTTTCCAGCTATTAGGTATATTTGGTTTTATATACAACTTTGTACCCTCTTTATTAAAACCTAGTATATCTCTTATACCAACTCTATAAAACCAGCCTGCACTACCTGTGTACCAAGTCCAACCACCACGTCCTTGGTAATTACTAGCTGAATAAATATCAGCTGCTACAGCATATGGTTCTGTGCAGTACTTATTGACTCCCTGCTCATTTAGAGTTCTATTAACCGGGTTAATCATTTGATAGTACTCATATGCTTTTTCTTTATAACCAGCCTTTATTAAAGACATTATGTACCATGATGTAGCATGAGTATATTGTCCACCATTTTCTCTTATACCTCTTGGATAATTCATTATATATCCTGGATCATCTTTTGATGTTGAAAAAGATGGTGTTAATAATTTAATAATATTATTATCATGATCAACTAAATTACTTTCAACAGATGAAATTATAGAATTAATTTTGCTTTCTTCAGCTACGCCACTCAAGATTGAAAAACTTTGTGATATTAAATCTATTTTGCATTCTTCGTTTACTGAAGAACCAAGTTTATTACCATTATCAAAGAAAGCTCTTATATAATATTTTCCATCCCATGTATTTTTATTTAAAGACTCTTTTAACATCTTATTAAATAATTCATATTTTTTTACAGCTATTTTTTTGTCTGACATTTTCATAACTTCTAAAAAGTTGTTAATTATATCATACAAGAAGAATCCTAACCAAACGCTCTCACCTTTTCCTTTTATACCAACTTTATTCATTCCGTCATTCCAGTCTCCGCCACCCATAAGTGGAATACCGTGTTTACCTAATGAATCCATAGATAAGTTTAAAGATAAAAGGCAATGTTCATAAAGTGTTTTTTCTTCAGTAGTATAATTAAATATTATACCCTTTTCTTTATCTGTTTCGTTTAGTTTCTCACCTGTTACAAAAGGTATTTTAATATCTAAAATGCTATAATCTTTTGTAGCCTTGATGTATTCAGTAGTTGCATAAACTAACCATAAATAATCATCTTTATGTCTGCTTCTTAAACCAAATTTGTTTGACTCATGCCACCAATGAAGAACCTCTCCTGTAGTAAATTGGTGCTTAGCATTTCTTATAATTTGCTGTTTGGTAAGTTCAGGATTAATATAAACAATATTTGTTGCATCCTGTAATTGATCTCTATATCCAAAAGCTCCACTAACTTGATAAAAACCAGCTTTTGCCATTATTCTAGAAGCCATAGTTTGATATAAATACCAACCATTTAGCATGTAATTTAAACTTTTATCAGGAGTTTCAACTTTTATGGTAGATAATGTTTTATTCCAGTTATTTTTTACAATTTCTAGTTCTTGTTTAGATGTATTTAGATTATTATATTTATCTATCAATTTTTTTATATCTTCTGAATTTTTACTACATCCTAAAGTGAATACTATTTCTTTAGCTTCTTTTTGTTTTAATGTTAATTTAGTATCAATAGATTTTATTAATATTTCGTTAACATTTGCTTTCACAATTTTTTCGCTAGATGACATAAATACTGTGACATTACTATAATTATTACTATAAACATTTCTCATTCTTATATAGTTTTCATTTTCAATGTTTTCAGCAAGTATATGTCTACTAGTTTTTTCTTCAAAATCACCAAAAATTGGATTAATCCAGAAATCAACATTCAACTCTTTTTCTGTATTTGTTTTATTGATAAGTTTTAAAATATATATTTTAACATTATCGTCACTGGCAACAAACTCAGTTAACTGTTTACCAAGTATTTCATTACTGGACTCTAGAACTGAATATCCAAAACCGTGAGTACATATTACAGGGTCAAATAATTCCCCGTTTATTCTTATGCCTTCTGATTTATCATTTAAAACTGTGTCATTAGTCCATGAAGTTATTTTATATTCATTGCTATTATAGCAGTATGTAAAACCACAACCATTGTTAGTAACTATTGTTCCAAATTCTTTATTAGCAATTACATTTATCCAAGGTTTTGGTGTATCTTTATTTACTATTTTATATTCAGTACCATTATTTATAAAACCGCCATATTCATTAAAGAAAGTAAGTTCGTCTTTGTTTACTTCTTCTTTTAAAGAAAGCTCAGTTTTAGTTATTTTATAATCATTAATTCGATTAATCTTTTGTAAATTATCTATACAGTCTTTTAGAGAACTATGATCATTAGTATCAAAAGTTAGTCGCGGTACAATTCGTAATAAAGACATTTCCTCATTATTGATATTCTCAGCTGGTATAACTGTTACACTGCCTGGAGTATGATGAAAATCATTTAAAGTATAAATTCTGAATAACTCATCATCTATTTCTTTTCTTATTATATCCGCGTATTCTTCATTCTCGCTATTAATAATAATTATATCTACAAAAATAGAAATACTCTTGTAATATTCAAAAGCTTTTAATATCTCTTTAACAAAAGTTAAATCTAAAATATCGTGAATATTTATTAATATAATTGGTCTATCGCCAGATACTCCAAATTTCCATAAACCGCTTTGTGTTAAAGCATTTTTAGTTAGTAATTGTTTTCTTTCATCATTTATAGAAATATTAGTTGTTTGGTATAGATAATTTAACATTATATTAAATAGACGCATATCGTGTCCTTTAATATTTAAATTTTTAGTATTTGTAACGCTCATTAGAGTAGCAATATCAAACGCTTTTCTTATTGCATTTTCATTATTATAAGAGTTTACTATATCCATAAGCTGTTCTTTGCTTCTTCCAAATCCGTTTATGAAATAAACAGTTGTAGATGAATTTGCTGGAGTTAGTATCTTATTTCTTAAACTCATTATTGGTTCTAAATTAGTACCCACATTATTACTTAGTTTTGTATTAAGCGCTACTGGATTATTAGTATTTCTATTTCTTCCAATAAATCTATCTCTTTCTGTTTCAAATTGATATTCTTCTAGTGGGTTTTCTATTACTAATCTATTAATCATATAACTATTAACATTACTGCCTTCTCTATCTTTTCTTAATGTAATTAGTGAATTTGTTTCTACATCATATTCACTACTCAAGAACATATTATTGAATACTCTATGACTTACATCATCTACGTTTTCTGATAAGATTGGTTCAGTATAAGTTGTTAACTCTAAAGTTTTATCTTCATCTGAATTATTAGTAAACGTAACTTTTCTTATTTCAGCATGATGATCTTTTGTTACGATAATTTCTGTCTTTGTTGTTATATCATTATCTTCTCTCGTATACTTAATTCTATCTGCAGCAAATGTAACATCATACTTATCAGGTTTTACATTTACAGGGGCATAAGTATTAGACCAAACCTTATTTGTGTCTACATCTTTAATATAAATAAACATACCATAATCTTGTTCGGTTATTTTACGATATCTATTTAATTGAAGATTTCTATATCTTGAAAAAGAACTTCCTCTATCGTTCATTAACAAACAATACTTTTTATTAGATAAGACAGATATTTCTGGCATATTTGAAATATTATCAAATGATCTAATATCATTCTCTATAACTTCTTTTTCGTAATCGTATTTTTTATACTTAGCTAATTTAAGATTAATTGATGTTTTGATTTGAACTTTCTCTTTCATTAAAATCTCGAATGTCTTTATTAAAACATCTCTATGAAAATAATTTTTTATTAAATCTTTTTCTAAATAATTAGTTAAACTAGCTAATATCATTCCTTGATGATGTGCAAAATAAGCTTTAACTTTATTTTTATTATCGTAGTCATAAGATTCATAAAAACCATAATCACTAAACATTTCAAGTTTTATAAATTCTTCCATATTTTCATATACTTCTTCTGGAAATAACTCCATAGCCATAATTGAAGAATATGGTGATAAAACTATTCTATTTTCCTTATCTTCTTTAGCCTTTAAATAGGGTGTAGAGAAGGTTTTATACTTATAGTTAAGTGAATTGTCAAGTTCTGCATAAGCTGATTCTGAGATGCCCCAAGGCAATTTTTTACTCACTGAATCTACATACCCTTTTTGACATATATATGCAAATTTATAACTTTCATCTAATAAAGTATTAGGATAATTTTTCATAAATATTAATGGCATATAATATTCGAAAGAAGTACCTGACCAAGAAATTAAACCTTTGCTATTATTATAAGTAGTTAAAGATTTATCTAAACAAAACCAGTGCTTATTTGGTACATCACCTTTAGAAATTGCTATATAACTAGTTAATCTACTTTCACTAGCAAAATTATTATAATTATAAATTGATAATTTAGCATCACTAACATCATAGCCTATACTGAAAACATCCTTATCAATATATAAGCTTTTAAAATTGGTGTTATCAATTAGTCTACATACATCTTTTGCTAAATCGTATTCCAATTTTTCAATCAAAAATTGATTTAAAACAATTAATGACGCGACAAAATTGCCAGAATCTACTGTTGATACAAAGTTAGGATATAATTTTTGTTTAGTTTCAATATTGTACCAATTATATAAATGTCCATTCCATTTTTCTAACGATTTAACAGTTATTATAATTTTTTCTAAAAGACTTATTGCTTTTACTTTATCAATAAAACCTAGTTTGTAAGCACTTATAATACTTGTTATTGAGAATCCTATATTAGTTGGAGATGTTCTCTTATCCAATTTTTGTTCTCTATTTTCTTGATAATTATCTGGTATTAAATAGTTATTCTCTTGTGTTAAATTATCTTCAAAAAATTTCCATGTTCTTCTAGCTACTTCTTTTACATTATCTAATTTATCTTCACTTAAATTTATTTTATTATGAACTATATCCTTACTTACATAATATAAAATAAATGGTGCTGCTATATAAATTATTGCCATTAATAATATTAAATAATTAAAATCAATAAAGAATGCATATATTAAAAAAATTATACCTAAAACAATATTTAATGATAAAGTTTTTATATAGTTTAATAAATTTGATTTAACAGTCTTCTCAGCTTCCTCAGCAGTTATCCAATTAAGAAGATTCTTCTTACTAATTAGTAATCTATATATTGATTTAAAGAAAGCATTCATGTACATTTTTGCATAATAAGGAATAGTCATTAAAACTATCAACGATCTTGAAACTATAGATTTACCACCAAACATTAAATTTCTATAATATATCTTTTTTAGGATTTCTTTTTCAGGATACATTTTAGTCTTTAAGAAAAATATTATTGGTAGTGATATTTCTATAATTACGAAAAGCATCCACCATACAGGATTAACAAGTCCATCTATTAAAGCTAAAATTTGAATTAATAACAATGTTGGATATAAAAACATCCTTGCTATGTTATCAAATATTTTCCACTTACTTAATGAATTAATAGGATTTTTCACTTTCTCATTTTGCTTATTTCTTACTTTAGGAAAAAGCCATCCAATAATCTGTGTATCTCCTCTAGCCCATCTATGCTGTCTAGTAACATCAATTAAGAATTTAGACGGAAAATCATCTATTAACTCTATATCAGAAACAAAACCACATCTTACATAACTTCCTTCAATTAAATCATGGCTTAAAATTAAATTGTCAGGAAATTTATCATATAAAACTTTATCGAATATTTCTAAGTCATATATACCTTTTCCAATAAAACTTCCCTCATCAAATAAATCTTGTCCAATATTAGGTACAATTGAATTATAAGTATCAAATCCCCCAATACCTGCAAATATTTGTGAATATAATGATTTAGAAGTAGCTTCAATATCAACATTTACTCTTGGTTGTAATATTCCATAGCCTTCTACCACTCTTGTCCCACTAGCATTTAATACTGGTTTATTTAAAGGATGTGCCATTGCTCCTACTAAATTAAGAGCAGTATTTAAAACTAACTGTGTATCGGTATCTAAAGTAATTACATACTTGATTTTTACATTAAAATCATTAAAAGTATGCACATTAAAAAATTTCTTTTGCTCCTCTATACTTAATTTTTTTAATAATAATCTATTGAAATGTAACAGTGCCCCTCTTTTTCTTTCATATCCTAAATAACTATTCTCTTTTTCATTAAAAAATCTTTTGCGATATGCGAAATGAAAGACATCTTTTTTATACTTTTTATTTAAATCTTTGGCATATTTAGCGCCGTATTTACTTATTTCCTCATCTATAAGCATTACTTCTTTATCAGATGCTTTAACGTCTCCTAATAGGGTAAAATATAAGTTATTAGTCTTATTGACAATGTAATAAGTTTCTAAAGTGTCAAACATATTTTTAATTTTTTTAGTATCACTTATAATGGTAGGAATAACTACCATAGTTGCTTCGCTAGAAGGTATACCCTTACTGAAATCCATTTTAGGCAAAGGTTTAGTTTGCGTGAATTTCAATAAGAACTGATTTAGCAACTGTATTATTAATTGGCGTACTGGCATTAATAATATAATAAAACCAACAATTCTATTTGATATAAAATATTTCGAAAGAATTAAAGTTAGTAATATTGTTAGCACTAATATTATTAACATGTACAGAAAAGATTTTAAGTTATTTTTTTCTTTACTAAATAAATATTCACCAATGTGCTTTCCTTCTCTTTTAGCTTTTTTCAAAAGTTCCTCGGTATAAGTTACCTCATCCACTTTGTTTTTTTTGGCTAAAGCAAATATTTGGGCACGATATAATATTTTAGTTTCTTTTGTCATCTTTGAATATACATCATCTTGAATTAAATTCTTTTCACATTTGCTTATACTTTGATTTATATCATCTTGAGTAAATTCTGAAAATTCTTTTAAGTCATTAAATATATTTGAAACTAAAATACTTGTTTCGATTCTTTTTTGATATTCCTCATTTAATACTTCTTTAATACTTATATTTTTCGATTCCAAAATACTATTTAATTTCTTAAATACTTCATTTGCTTTTGATCCGAAAGAAGATAATTGATTGTTTATTTCAAAAATATAATTTGTATTATTTTCTATATCTAAACCATTATCAAAAAAATTAGAGATTTCAAATTTATTTTCTTTGTTCTTCTCAATTATTCTTGCAACCTTGTCTCTATCTTGGAATTTTTTATATTCTGCTTTGCATATTTCTGAAAGCCTATCTATATATATAATAGTTAAAAGGGATAAAATCATTTCTATATCATCATGCATAAAAAATTCATCGTGTTCTTTTTGATATATATTTAAATCTAATACCATTTGCTCGAAACTTATATTGTAATTGTTTTTGGTTGCCATATCTTTTATTATGTAATAAATTTTATCTGATTTTTTTAATTTTTTTGCAATTAATTTTTTAATTGGCATAATACCATTTTTATGCTCAACTACTAAAAAGTAATTATCAATTACCCATTCATCAACAGCACTAACATATTCATAATTCTTTGTTTTTTCTACTAAATATTCATAATAACTCGTGATTTCTCTAAAATTATTAAATAACTTTTTTATCTTCCTATTCATAAAACGTTCCTCTTCCATACTTTAAATTAATTATACAGTAAAAACAACTTTAAATCAAAGAAATCACTATGCCTATTAAATAGAGATTATTATTTTTGTGTAACCAATTATAATGCTAAAATACTTGACTATTTATCTTGTTTTATATGTTTTATAATTTTCTAAGATTTATATTTAAGTAATACTTATTTATATTTTATTTTTTAAATTGAATATTATTTATAAAATCTTTAACGTAATCCAAGTTAAAATAATTACTGTTATTTTTATTAAAAAAACCGAATACATAATTATACTTATTATTAGTTAAATGAATTTCGTAAACATCATTATTTATAATATATATGAATCCTGATAAGTCACCATTTATTAGAATAATATTTGCGTTTGGTATAACCGTATTAGCAAATGTTTTAATCAAATAATTTAGCTCTATATAATCACGACTAGAAAATATATTTGGATTTTTGTCATAATTATTAGCCAAATATTCAAGTAGATCACGGTCATTATTAATATTATACTTTTTAAGTAAAGCTTTTTTATTAATATTCTTAAAACTGGAATTAGTCATATTGTCTGCTGCTAATAGTTCGTAATAACTATCAGTTTTACCAACTTTGAAAATTGCGTCTACTTTATTTGTGTTTTTGTTAGTAAGAGAATATACATATAACTGATATGCACTATTAACAATAGAGTCTTTTTCGCTATATAAAAAATTATTTTCTAAGTTTTTATATATAACATCCTCGTATTCAGAATAATTAGTATTTTCATTATAACTACTTTGTTTAATCGTTATTGTATCACCCGAATTTATTAAATATGCTTCTAATTCGTCTTTTATCTCAGCCTTATAATTAAACAACAGAAAACTTTTATAACATACATAACCTAAAATTAAAATTAATAAACAACTAAAAAATATTATAATTTTCTTTTTCATAAAACTACTCCTCTACTTTATTTAATTATATCACACTATTATTTACTATCTAAATAAAAAAACTCTTATATAAAAGAGTTTATAAATATATAAATTAATTATAGAATCTATTGTTATTTGAGTTTACAATTACACCACAAGCCATTTTTGCACCACTGTTTCCTGATGGTTGCGTTTTAAAATTGTCCGCTCCATTATGAATTATAACAGTTCTTCCAATTACTTGTTCTGGAGTGAATTTATTCGTATATAATCGCATATAACTATATCCGTCATTTGAAAACAACGGTGGTAAATCTCCAGCATGCATTGGATGAGGCTGATTTTTTGGATTGTAATGACCTTTTGCTGATTCAAAATCATTATCATCACAACTATTTCCTTCATGTATATGGAGAGCATAAGGATGAGAATCATCCTTTGGCATATTTATTACTTCTATCTCAACTATTGTTCCATTATTATATGGATATAGAAACATTACTCCCTTTAAATCAGGAACCGCTTCATTGCCTTCTATATTAGCATAAACTCCTTTATAATTAGTATTTTGATCCATTATCATCACCATTATATAATACACATTGTTTTTTTATATGTGCATAAATATAGGTAATAATAATTATTCTTTATTAAAATAATCCGTAAATTGTTCAGTTAAACTATTAATAATTTTTCCGCGTTTTTTATTTTTCCAATTAACAACTCCTACTTGAGTTATGTTATTATCTTTTAATATACAATTCTTTTTCATCTGTTTAATAGCATGATTTCCGCCCATCCACGGATATGGAAAAAATTGAGTAACAAAAAGTGCAACTTTTTTATCCTTTAGTGACCTTAATTGTTTTAAGTATTCATCCATAACTGGGCATAAGCAAAACGCTTCTACAAATGTAGCAAAAATTATTCCATCAAATTTTTCTACATCAGGTATTTTAGTCAACTTAATATTTATAGAAGGTTGTTTAGCATCTCTTATTGCCTCTATTTTTTCAATATCTACACTATGTCCTTTTTTCACAAGTGCCTCTTGCATTTTTAAAGCTACTGAATATGTATTTCCAGTTTGCGAATAAACAATAATTCCTATTTTCATTTATATTCTCCCATCTGTTTTAATTATACTATAACGTGTTAATAATATATATAATTTTAACTTTTTATTTAGCAATTGTTAAGAATAATTAAATAATTGTTTGAAACAATTTACGCACATTAATAATACATAAAAAGACATAAAATATTATGTCTATTCTTGTACTATAAAACCATTTTCATCAAATCTTATTTTATTTAAATTTATATAATCAATTTTATATAATTTTTCTTCTTGAGTTGGAGTTGTGAATAAAATATTATTATCTTTTTGACCATTTATTTTTAAATGAGAATAACAATAATCAGTAAGAATACATTCATAAGATATTCCCTTATTACTTACTACATTTACATCACCATTACTTTTTAATTTTAAATTGCCAGATCCTGCTTCAATTGTAATTGAATGATCATCAAGCCCTTCAATATCTTTATACGTAATTAAAAAATATTCTTCGATTTTCGTCGGTAAATTATATTTATTTATTCTTTTATCATCCGCTAAAAATATTTTCATAATACTCCTCCAATATACTAGTCCTATTATAAATATAATTATAGCATATGTTAAATAATTTTAACATAACCATAAAGTAAACTTTCTTCATTTTCTGACAAAAAAATAATCTCATAAAAAACAAATTAAAAACAGAATAACTAAATATATGTTTTTATAAGTTTTTCATAAGACTAACTTTAGTCCATTTCTAAAATATATTTTTCTAATTCTAACCAACTATTAACCCTTTTAATATCGGTATTTATATTTTTATTAACAATTGAATCAAATAAAATTGGCTCTATTTCAGTATCTTTTAAATCTTCTAATACTTTTATTGAATCATCAATCATTAATTTAATATTCTTTTCAACACAAGTTTGTTTTTTATTTATTGTTTTGAAAATTATTTCATCAGCCATAATACCATGCTTATTAAAATAATCAATTGTTATAATATCTAAATTACCTTGTGTTATCGTATAACCTCTTGCAGTAATAATTATTATTTTAAAGCCGTTTTCTTTCAGTCTATTAATTACTTCTACAGCATTTTCTTTTACCGTGTATCTTTCTATCATTTCAGGTAAATACTTATGATAAAATTCAAGTAATTTTCCTTCAATTTTTGGAGCTCGTAATATATCATTTACTATATTTATATCATCTGATTCAAAGAATCTCTTAGCATATTCCATAATTAGTTCACTTGAATTAGTTATTGTGTCATCTATATCTATCCCTATTACCATCTAATCACCTCTACTAATTATACCATGCATGCTATATATAAAACATATTAATTTGCTTATATCCATTTTATAACATTCGATTTGCTATTTAATCAATTACATGCTATAATACTTTCACTGAAGCAAAATAGTATCGATATGCTATTAATCTTTAGGTTATTGATTATAATAGTATATAATGTAAAATACGTATGGAACTAATAAAGTAATGAAATTGAGTAGGATACCTGTATAAAGAATATAAATAGTATTTGGAAATTGTAAAAATGTAATTAATAAAGAACAGTCGTATGATTGTTTTTTTGTTTTATAAATTTTATTATAAAAAAGCAAAGAATTAATCTCTGCTTTTTGTACGTTTATCTATAATTTCCGTTTGCTTTTTCGATTGCCTTTTTTACTATATTACCACAGTTTTTTGATGATACAGAACCCCAACCTTCGTTTTTCACTATATCGTACACACCTAATTCACGTGCAATCTCTTCTTTTAAATTATCTGACATAATACCTTTACTCATATTAACAAACCTCCTTCATATTTACGTACATAAATAGTATGCTCTAATTTAAAAAAACAATTATAATCATATATAAAAAGAACTCTTTATAAAAAAGAGTTCTTTTAAAAAAATATTATAATTTTTAACAATACCATTTTAGTTTTGCTTTATTCGGTTCATTTGCTACTGCAACTTTTTTAGAGCCTCTGTCATTCTAATGACTTCTTCACGGGCTATTTTTTCATATTCTTCATTAGTAGCATCAAGGCCTATTTTATCATAAGCTATTGCTGCTCCACCATAAAATGCTAAACCTAATGAATGTGTTGGGGTATGAAAGCAAGCTGCTGCTTGTCCAAGTGTTCTTGCAGCTGCTTGAGCAGCAGGATTACCTTCTGCTTCACGTGCTGCTTGATGACATGAATTTAATATAATATCTTTTACTTCCGGCAATTTTTTTAAACCTTTAAACCAATCACGGGAAGCATCTAATGCCATTTTGGGTCTATGATCATTTGGATAATATTTTTCATATATTGGTAAAATAAATTGCTCAGCATAATCCATGCACCAATTAGCAATAGTTTCCTTGCTTTGTGTTTCAATTAGCTTCATTAATTCAACAATGTGTTCATCATCATATTTACCTAGCATTTTTCTTAATTTTTTCATATTTCACCTATATATTCTCTAAAAACTATCTAGTCATCATTTTTTCATCAGTATATTTTGCTTCTAAATCTTCTTTTTCTTTAGATAATCTAGTAAGTTCAGTTGCTAATTCCTCATCGGTTAATTCTTGTTCAGTTCCATTATGTTTTTTTAAAGCAAATGCTTTTGATTTTTCCTCTTGCATTTTAATTAACTTTAAAATACTTTCTTCATTTTCAATTAAAAAGTCTCCATAGCCTAACTGTATCAATTCTTTTTTTTGTTCTTCCCAACTTTGTATATAACTACCAGGCACAAAAATCCAATATCGATTATCTCGATAAAAATCAAACAATACACGATGTAAATTATCTTTTATAGTATAATTTTGTGCTCTAGAACATAACTCTCTATAATTCTTGCATATAATTGAAAATAATTTACTTGTAAATACATTTGAAGAAGTCATAAAAGCCGGATAAGTTAAAGATAAAGCATTAACTATTTTTCCTAACTCTTTTGTTCCATCTTCAGTAAAAGAGGATAAATCATTACGTATACATCTAGCAATATTTCCGTGTGGGTTAAACATCTCCATGCCTTGCTTTTCAAATTCTTCATCTAACTTATAAGCTTTATTCCTACATATTTGTTCGATATTTGCAAGTGTAGGAGTCTTGCTTATTAAAGCTATTTTGTCTACGATTACTTCTATATTGCAATTTGATTCATTACTTCTTCTAATAAAATTATTTTTTTCGTCTAGTGAAGTCCAAACTTCGTTCATATAACCATCCTTCTTAAGTTTTAACTCTTTTTTACTACTAACTGAATTATAGCATATATTTTATTTGGCAACAACTAAGTAATTATTATATTAATAACGTTTTATTAACTAATATGAAATAGTAATATTATTTTATTACAAGATATTATATTACAATTATTATAAATTAATAACATCCATTATTTAGTTGTTTCTATTTACTCTTCAACAACATTAACAATAAAACTTATATAAGATACAACATTCTTATAGTTTCCTGTAATATAAACGAAGTAACCACCATTTTCAGGAAAATACTTACTTATATCATTAATTAAAACACCATCATACATAACTTCTTGGTGTTTATTACGCCTTATAAATAAATTATAAGTCGTATCATTTGTAATCGTTTTTATTAGTTTTTCCTTATCAGAATTACATGGCATTTGCATATCATAAGCCTCATATGAGCAAGTATATGATTCAATTGTCATATTAATATCGTCACCCTTATTGACTTGAATCTCGCTAATGCTCGGATCATCGCCATAAAAGTTTGCAGTACTTATCGATTTCAATCTCACCATAAAAGGAATAATAGTAGTATATTGTTTCTCATCGACATGTACAGTAGTTGACTCATTGTTTATCTTAACAATGTACCATCTATTTTTATTATAAGATGCTATATTTTCTAAAATAATTTCGCCAACAAAAATTTTGAATATTACAAATATTGTTATAATGCAAGATACCCATATTATTATTTTCTTTTTTCTACTTTTCTTCCAGTCGGCATCTGCATTTTGTAAATCTTTTAAAGCTTGCTTTTGAATAGTTTTATTTTCTTCAATCATTTCATTTTCATCTTTATATATTTTATTTGTTATCATTTAGATCACCACTATTATAATTATAACACAAAATAATTATTAACTTACTTTTTATAAAAATACCACCAATCGACAAAAAAACTCTTGTATTACAAGAGTTAATATAACAAGTGGATGAAAAAAATAATAATATTTTATTCCACAGATTTTAAAGATGCTATCATATCTATTTTCTTTAATTTAAAGTAGGTAACTACTTGCATAATAATTATAAATGTTAAAGATATTAAAGAAGCATAAATATAACTATACCACTTTATTTCCTTAATAAAAGTACTAGTATTTCCTTCAAAAAGTGGTATAACAAGCATATGTAATATGTATCCTAATACTAATCCAAATAGCACTCCTATTATGGATAATAATAGAGATTCTCTATAGATGTATTCGTTGGTTTCCATGTCACTAAAACCTAATACTTTTAAAGTGGCTACCTCTCTTGTTCTTTCACTTATGTTTATAGAAGTTAAATTATATAGGACTATAAATGATAATAAAGCAGCTATAGCTATAATTAATATTATTATACTATCTAAACCTTTAAATAGATTATTGCTTTCTTTTATAATATCATCTGTATAATCAACGCTAACAATATTTTTATAATTAATTAAGTTCACTAAACTTTCCTCATTTTTAGTGCTACTAGATAAGATTGTATTATAAGTTAGATCTTTTTTTATTACGTCAATATATACATCTTTGCTCATATATACATAATTATATAAATAATTGTCTACTATATCTATAACCTCAAAATTATAATTAAGTCCACCCATTTCCAAAGTAATATTTGAACCTCGGTCTACATTTAAATATTCTGCTATTTTATTGGTTATTATAACTTGGTTGTCTTTTAAATCAACTTTTGTCTTTGTTAGACTACTTGTCAAATTATAATATGTATTAAACATATCAATGTCATCAGGCACTACTAATAATATATCCATAACTTCTTCGTTACTATAAGCTTTTATTGATGATTGTTTTATTAATGTATAGTCCTCAATATTGTTATTAGAAAATAATTTTTCTAAATCTTCATCAACACTATCAACTTCATTATTGAATATAATCATACTTTTATATTTAAATATTTTATTATACTGTATACTGCCTAAACCATTTATACTATCTTTAATACCAAAACCTAAAAGTATTAAAGCTGTAGTTCCTGCTATTCCGAATATAGTCATAAAGACTCTACTTTTATATCTAAACATATTTCTTATTGTTATTTTCCAAGTAAATGTCATTTTTGACCAGATAAATTTTATTTTTTCTAAAAATATTGTTTTACCATTTTTTGGAGGTTCCGGTCTAAGTAGATTTGCTGCTGTTTGAGCTAAATCTTTATAACAAGTATATATTGTTACAAATCCCATAGCAATTAAACCAACAGCCATTGAAACTATAAAAATTGATGAATCTAAATTTACTGTAAAAGCTGGAAGTATATATGGAAATGCTCCATATACTAAAACCGGTATAGTATAACATCCTACAAAATAGCCAAACACTGTTCCGATGATAGTTGCCGAAAATACATAAAGTAAATATGTGTTAACTATTTTTATATTGCTATATCCTAAAGATAGTAGTGTCCCAAGCTCTTTTCTTTCTTCATTAATCATTCTTAACATTGTATTTGACGCCATTAAAATAACAATCAAAACAAAGAACAAAGGTAATATATTCGCTAAAACAGCAACTTTTTCAGCATCTAAATTCAATCTCTCATATCCATTTATTGCGCTATTTCTATCAAACCCATTATATACTGGCTTAACTAACTTTAATTGCTCAACTGCGTTTCTTAAAGATTCTTCATCACTAGCAAGTAAAGGATTTGCTTTTATCATTTCAGATTTAGCACTCTGAATTATTTCATCGTATCTCTTTTCGGCTCTTTCGTTAGTAATAATAGAAATATCATCTATAATACCACTAATATAATTGTTATATTCTTTTGTATATGAATTATAAGTGTTATCAACATCGACATATATTTCCGTATAATAATCTAAATTGAATATATCTTTATTGACAAATATAAATGAATCTAAAGTACCATCACCTATAGTTGAATTGCCATAATTCTCAGATATATATAGTACTGAATTTATAAGTCCTACTACAGTTAATTTATGCTCACTTATACTGTCACTATCTATATTAATAACATCACCTAGCTTATAGTTTCTACTATCTGCTAAACACTCGCTATTTTCTGTTGGCATTACACCAGATACTAATTCAATCTTATTAACATCTGTAATTGAATGTACTCTAATATCAGTAGTATTATCAAGTACATCGACAGAATATGATGCATATACACCTTTCACATTATCAACATTATTTAATGCTTCTACGTCATTATCATCTAATCCCATACTACTAACTATTTTTATATCAGCTAAATCATGGGAATCATAATAATCAGTTGCTAATGATAATATACTAGGATTAGATATTTTAATACCTGAATAAAATGCTACTCCTACAAATATAATAATTGATAATGACAGATATCTACCAAAAGATTTTTTTATTTTCTTTATAGTATTCTTATATAACACAATATCACCACTCAATCTCATCTACATTTTTAGGATATTGATTAGTTATTATCTGATCTACTTTACCATTTTTAAACTTAATAATTTTATCTCCAATTTCAGCAATGTTTGAATTGTGAGTTATTAATATTGTAGTAGTTCCCCATTTCTTACAATTATTTTGTAATAATTCTATTATCTTCTTCCCTGTTTCAGAGTCTAATGCTCCAGTAGGCTCATCACATAATAAAATCTTACTGTTTTTAGCTATAGCTCTTGCGATAGCTACTCTTTGCTGTTCTCCACCAGATAATTGAGAAGGGAAATTGTTCATTCTATTTTCAAGTCCTACTTGTTTAAGTATTTTTTTAGGATTAAGAGGATTTTTAGATATTTGAATGGCTAGTTCTACATTTTCTAAGGCAGTTAAATTTGAAATCAAGTTATAAAATTGAAATACAAAACCAATATCATTTCTTCTATATTTAACTAATTCCTTATTACTATATGTGTGTATTTCATTACCGTCTATAATTATTTCGCCTTTTGTTAATCTATCCATACCACCTAATAGATTAAGAGCAGTAGTTTTGCCTGCACCAGAAGGACCTAATATAACTACTAAATCTCCTTTTTCTATTTCAAAACTACAATTGTCCAAAGCCTTAATTTGAATTTCTCCATCATAAGTCTTATTAACGTTTTTAAATTCTATAAATGCCATATTTCTCCTTTCTTTATTTTATTTACTTCACTTAAATATGATATCAAAAAAGATATATTATTACAACTTAAAAAAAGCATAATTTTTTTATTAGCAAAGAATTGTTATAAAATAAAAATATATATAAAATGGTCATAAAAACAAGAAATTGAAAGTATAGTAAAAGTAAGAGATAAGAGTTATTACTAATATTATTATTAAAAATCAATTGATATACTAATTATATTGATATTAAAGAGTATAAAAAAAGAACTAATTTTTAACCATAGAATCAGCTCTTTTATTGTGATTAAATTTATATTCACTTTTCGTTATTTTTTACTTATAATATATAAAAATATTATACTTTCATCGCTCAATAATTATTTACTTTTATCACTAAAAAAGTTAAATAAATTAAGATCAAATATAAATATATTTTTTTCATCTACAACTAACTCTGTACCATCATCAATATATTTAACTGACTCGATTTTTTGTTTATCTATTTCCAATACCAGTTCCAAATTTGGTAATGTATATCCATTTCTTGTTATATTTAGAACATCAATGTAGGAATTTTTGTTTATATCTTGAAAAATTAGCAACCTTATATTGGTAATTATAATGGCAATATTCTTTTTCTCTTTATTGCACTCGCAAACGGCATTCATTGTTTCAAATAATATTTTCTCATTCCTTTTAAGTGAGTAATTATACATATATATCATATCCTTTACAATCATAATTTATCATAAACAATTAAATAATACTATTTGGATTATTTTCTTTTGTCTCATTTAATTTTAATTCAACTAATTTTTTCATTAATTCATTAATATTTTTAATTCTACCATTTATAATCATAACGTAAATTAATAATAATATTGGTAAAATATACTTTATGAAAAAAGCAGCAACACCTATCAAAACAACTAAATCGGTTAAAACTTCTGTACCACCTGTAGAACTATAAGAACCACTTGTCATAAAAATCAAACTCCTTTATATTATAAATAAATTATACCACAAAAAAATATGAGGAGAAAATATTAAGAAAATAAAAAAACAAGTGCAAAAAAACCCTTGTATTACAAGAGTTGATATATCGAATGGTCGGGAAAACAGGATTTGAACCTGCAACCCCCTGGTCCCAAACCAGGTGCTCTACCAAGTTGAGCCATTTCCCGATTAATAATAAAATGGTGCGCTCGTCAAGAGTCGAACCCGAAACCTTCTGATCCGTAGTCAGATGCTCTATCCAATTGAGCTACGAGCGCAGATAAATTTTTTAATAAAAATTAAAAATGGTGGCTCCGAGTGGAATCGAACCACCGACACAGGGATTTTCAGTCCCTTGCTCTACCGACTGAGCTACAGAGCCAAATAATAAATGGCGGTTCCGACCGGGTTCGAACCGGCGATCTTCTGCGTGACAGGCAGACGTGATAACCACTACACTACGGAACCATTTGGTTGCGGGAATAGGATTTGAACCTATGACCTTCGGGTTATGAGCCCGACGAGCTACCAAACTGCTCCATCCCGCGATATAAATTTATTATTTGTAAAACATTAATGGCGGAGAAAGAGGGATTCGAACCCCCGCGCCGTCTCCGACCTCCCGGTTTTCAAGACCGGTCCCTTCAACCAGACTTGGGTATTTCTCCAGCTTTATTAACTAATATTATGTCCCTTTCTTTTTAGAGACAAGTAGATTATAGCATAAATAAAATTTAAAAGTCAACAAAATTACTAATAAAAAGCGTATTTTTGTTTATATTCTATTATATGTTATATAAATTAATATAATTTATAAAAAAACTCCTAATACAGGAGTAATTTTTCTATATGGTGCCTAAGGCCGGACTTGAACCGGCACGGGATTTAACTCCCGCAGGATTTTAAGTCCTGTGCGTCTACCAATTTCGCCACTCAGGCATAATAAATAATAAATGGTGTCCCGTGCGAGATTCGAACTCACGACCCTTTGATTAAAAGTCAAATGCTCTACCAGCTGAGCTAACGGGACAAATTTTAAAATGGCTGCCTCGGCTAGATTCGAACTAGCGCATGCCACAGTCAAAGTGTGGTGCCTTACCGCTTGGCCACGAGGCAATTTAGTTGCCTACATATGTCAAAATAATAAAGTGGTGGAAGGAGATGGATTCGAACCATCGAACCCTAAGGAACAGATTTACAGTCTGCCGCGTTTAGCCACTTCGCTATCCTTCCATATGTATTCGTTCAATAAATATATATAAAATGGTGCCGGAAATAGGACTTGAACCCACAACCTACTGATTACAAGTCAGTTGCTCTACCAGTTGAGCTATTCCGGCACAAAATATGGTGGGCGATGTAGGACTCGAACCTACGACCCCCTGCTTGTAAGGCAGGTGCTCTAACCAACTGAGCTAATCGCCCGAAAAATCAGTTGACGTAATTAAATATAACATTATAAATTTTATTTGTCAACACTATTTAATCGTTTTTTCTTGTTTTTTCAAATTTTCTTCTATCCAAATAGGTAATTTATAAGCAAGTGTTTTAAATCCTAAACTAGTCTCTTTTATTTTCTTTTTTGGAACATAAGGATTTCTTTTATACGAAATATTCTTAATACTCAATTTCAATTGGTATTGTTCATCATCAACATCTAGGATCTCTACATATATAGTGTCACCTATTTTTATGAAATCATTTATATCTTTTACAAAACCATGAGATATTTCAGAAATGTGAATTAATCCGGTATAATATTCATCAAGTGAGACAAAGGCGCCGTATTTTTCAATTCCTGTTATTGTTCCTTTCACAGTTTGTCCTTTTTTATATGGGATCACTTGAATCACCTCACTATTCGTATTATAACATACATAAAAACCTTTTTAAAGTGTTTACTTATAATATATTTTAATATATAATAATGCGTAGGTGATGAAAATGAATAAAGAAATAAGTAAAGAAGAAGCAAAAATAATTGAGATTATTGACCGCTTACGTCCATTTTTAATTAATGATGGTGGTAATATTGAATACATAAAATATGAAGACAATATTGTATATATTCAAATGATGGGGGCTTGTTCAAATTGTCATATGCTTGACTTAACTTTAAAAGATGGTATTGAAGCCGCTATTAAAGAAGAAGTGCCTACAGTTAAAGAAGTAATTAATGTAAGATAATTTATCTTACATTTTTTTTAACCATTCTATATCTGGTAATAATCTTTTTCTATATAGTATTAAATACATGTTTTTAATTAATTCTTCGTAATCATTTATCTTATTTATAATATTATTCAAAAGTTTTTCATTGGAACCATCTAATAAAATTTCATCATATAAATCTAAAAAATCGCTCGGAAAAAGAAATCTGATAAAAAACAGAACTTTTTCATCATCAGAATAACTTATGTCATTTAAAATATTAAATATTTCGTTTTCGGATACATTATATTTAAAAAAATAATTTTTATAATATTCACTTATATCCCTAACTCTTGTGTCTATTATTATATTTAAAGGATTATACAAATCAGTTACTTTAGTATCGCTTTTAACTCTTCTATGAGATAAATATAAATCAACTCGGTAGTTATTAAGCAAAAGTGATATAGCTGTTTCCACTATGCCTATAAAATAATCAACATTATTACTAAGAATTCTAAAACGGTTTTTATTGGCATCAATTTGGTATTCAATATAATCAATTTTCTGCATCCATAATTCACGCCAATTATTTTTTGTTATATTTTTATAATTAGGTAGTATTTTTATATTACTAAATATTTTTAAATCTTCAAAAGTTATTTTTTTTTCGTTGGTTATAAGTTTTCTTAATAAAACATATCTTTTATTATTAATTTCAGTTACTATTTCATTACTTTTATTTAATATAAACTGGTGAAGATAAATTTTTTCATTATATAAATAGTATTCTAAATTATACAGTTCATATAGTTCTTCAGTAGTTCTAAAACATTCCTCAAGAACATAACTATAATTTTCACAATCAAAATAATATTTATTTTTGCTTTGGCGAATATCGCAAGGCATTAAATTATAATAATAATTTATAGCGTTTTTCATATATCCACCTCAGTATATTTTATGATTATCTATTTATTTTAGTCTTTTTTCTTTCATAATATACATTGTTGTTTTCGCCTATTTCAATAACAAATTCTGATTCTTTTCCTTTCTTTGCTAATATATATACTTTATTTTTTGTCCTTGTTATTGCAACATAGAATAATCTACGTTCTTCTAATATATTTTTTTGTGTATTAATTAATTGCTGCTTAATCTCGTCATTTTCAACTTTACTAGGGAAACCATATATATCATTAAGCATGTTTATTAAAATCACATTATCGTATCCTAAGCCTTTTGCCGCATGAACTGTCATAAAATCTATTTTTAACATTGGATATTTTTTATAAACAACTTTGTTTCTAATAATATGAAAATTATAACCGGCAATTAGTTTTAAATCCATATTATATCTTCCTAATATAAGAATGTTTTTATTTATTCCGTTTCCTTCTACTATTTTATCAATTATCTTTATTAATACTTCATTTATATTTTTTTTATATTCATATATTTCTATTGGGAATTTAATATTTTTATTTGATATTAAATTTTTTTTTAATTGTTCTTTACTAGTCATAATAAATTTTCCTGCTATATCGATTAATTGCTGACTGTTACGATATGTATTTACTATTTTGTGCATTTTAGCATTCATTATCTCTTTATAATTTAAAAACAAGTCTGAGTTAGAACCGGCAAAAGAAAATATTGCTTGCCAGTCGTCACCAACAACAATGGTTTTTATTTTATATAACTGAGATATTTTTTTTATTAATTGGAAACGATTATAAGATATATCTTGATATTCATCTACTATTATGTATTTATATTCTAATTTTACATATTCTACTACTTTAGTTGCTTCAATAATAATATCTTCAAAATCTAATAAAAAGTTATTTCTTAAATAGTTATTATATTTTTTGGTGATTTTTTCTAGATAGTTAAAATACTGATTGGTTCTTTCACTAACCATATTTATATTTGTAGTATCACACATTTTATATAATTGAATATTTTCTAAAGTGAAATTAATAAAATAGTCCTTATCACTATTATATTTACTACTTCTCTTTTTATATTTTTTATCTTTTAATAATGCTTTTATTATTTTGTTAGTTTCCTCATCCTTTTTAATTATTTCTTTCAATATAGATTTTGGCTCTGATAATATTTTATACTTACTATCATATTTTTTAAGAATATCATATGCAAATTTATGAAATGTACATATTTTAGCATTTATTTTAAAATCAAAATTTATTCTTTCTTGTAATTCATATATTGCCTTGTTTGTAAAAGAAATAACTAAAATTTCTTCTTCAGGAACTTTTTTTATATCTACTAGATATTTTATTTTAGCAGTTATTGTTGTTGTTTTACCACTTCCTGCTCCTGCTACTACAATAATGTTGTCACTATTATCTAAAACAACTTCTTTTTGCTGCTTATCAAGTTTTATATTAGGGTCTACTTTATCAAATATTGTATCTAAATATTTATCCATACTTATATTTACTATTTTTTTGTATAAATTCCTACAAAAAAAGCAGTATTTCTACTACTTTTTAAAATAATTTAAATTCATACTGTCTTTTACACGCGACATGACGTTTTTAGCCTGCTTTCTGGCTGCTTCTGTACCTTCTACTAATATTTGCTCTACTTCCTCTGGATGAGCCTCATAGTGCCTTCTTTTCTCTTGAATTGGGCCCAAGAATTCCATTAACTCGTTTATTAATTCTTTCTTGCAACCTACACATCCACGACTACCATTTCTGCACTCAGCATTTATAGTACTTAGATTTTTACTTCCTAATAATTTATGGTAATAATAAACCATGCATACATCAGGATTAGCAGGATCATCTTTTTTAATTTTCTTTGGATCTGTTACAGCACTCATTACTTTTTTAGTAACCGTTTCATAATCATCTGATAAATAAATGGCATTGCCTAAACTTTTACTCATCTTTTCATTACCATCTAATCCCTTAATTCTTGGATTAGGTGATAAAACAGCTTCCGGTTCTTTTAAAGTTTCGCCATAAATATTATTAAATTTTCTAACTATTTCTCTTGTCTGTTCAATGTGTGGTAATTGATCATCACCTACTGGAACAATTTCACCATCTAAAGCAGTAATATCAGCTGCCTGACTTACAGGATAACCTAAAAATCCATATGTAATTCCTTCAGCATTTGAACCAAACATATTTTCTTTTTGTAAAGCTTCAAATTTAGTTGTAGGGTTACGATATAGTCTCGCTACTGTAACTAGATTTGAATAATACACAGTAAGTTCAGCAATTTCTGGTATCATTGATTGAATATAAATGTGTGATTGTTTTGGATCAATACCTGCTGCTAAATAATCTAATGTTAATTCCTTAACACTTGCTTTTACTTTATCAGGATTATTAAAATTGTCTGTTAAAGCTTGAACATCAGCTATTAATATATAAGTATCGTAATCATATTGCATCTTAACTCGGTTTTGTAAAGAACCAAAATAATGACCTAAATGCAATTTCCCGGTTGGTCTATCACCGGTTATTAATATTTTCTTTTCCATAAAATTCCTCCTAAATTAATTTTTTCTTAGGAATTACGCCATCGTTTCATAATATCACCTGTTAGTAATTATAACACAAAACTTATTATTAACAAAATAATAATTACTATAAAAATTACTATGGAAGCCTTTGATATAGTAAATTTATCATACCTAGTTGCTTTTATTTTTGATGAATCATAATTACCTTGCTTAATTATTTTTAATCCAAAATATTTTTGTTTATTTAAATTTTCATCTGAAATTATAATAAATCCTAAAGTATCATCCAAATCTTTATATCTAATATTATTTGGTAATCTTAGAATGTCTATAGTCGCCAATATATCAAACGAAGCCCCAAATAGATTAATTATAGCAATAAATATTAAAATATTTAAATTAAAAATAAATCCTATAATAAAAGGCATGATTGTCAAAAATATAATAGGTGCTAACAAGGCACCAATTATCCCTATTTTATTTATTTCTTCTTTACAAGCACAATAAAGCACACCTTTTTCTAAATCTACACCATATACAATATTATTAGTACTAGCTTTACCACACACTCTAAAGCCTAGACCATGTAATAATTCATGAATTATAAATACTATAAACATTATTACTAATTCAATATATATATTAGGAATAGCAAGAATTATATTTACTGGTAATGAGAAGAATATTATAAAGGTTAATATTGATACGATAGCCATCCAGTATTTTTTATAAGTATATTTATAGTATTGCATGCGACCTCCTAAATTATTGATATATATACTGCGCTTAAGAATTCTTTAGGAAACAAACTAGCTAATAAATATATTTCTAACTGTTTATCATTTCCACTCATAATCTCATTATATATGTATCTAATTATTGCACTAGTATTTAATAATTTTTTTATTTGTTTTTGTTTAACATAATTTTTTATATACTTACGGCTAAACGCTTCTCTTTTAAGTAGTTCTATTTTTAATAATTTATTGTACTCTTTTATATTATATATTTTTGTACTATCTAGGCCTAACATATTACCAGCATATTCAATTATTTCATTCATGTTAATTCTAATGTTTTTATCATTTCTTTTAGTATATAGATCTGTAATACTTCTTAAATCTAATATTCTATCAACTATTTTTATTTCATTTTTATAATCAGTTAACACATTTTCTATTTGGTTTACATAATTATCTTTGTTTCTTCTATAATTCGCGATTAAGTTACCTTTTTTATAAGTATACTTATCTCCATCTAGTTTACAGAAAACTTTCATAGTATCGTTATAGCCATAATTTATTGATTTTCTACATGCTATTTTATCAAACATTAAGAACGAACCAATATCATTTTTAGGGACTATACTTATTATAGTAGCGTTATTTTTATTAATTGTTTTTTTAATTCCAATAGCTCCTAAATCTATTGCTATTATCTCTTCTGCTCCCATTTCTAAAGCAAGATTAATAGGAAGATTATCATAATATCCACCATCTACATATTTATCATTATCAATTTTAATAGACTGAAATGCAGGATAACAAGCACTTGAAGCCATAACATAATCAAGTAACTTTTCTTGAGATTCACTCTTTAAAACTATTTTTGGCTGCATTTTACTAACACTATAAGTTACAATGCCGTAGTCTACTTTTGATCTATAAAATTTCTTTTCGTTATAAGCTTTTGAAATAAAATCATAAATTTTTTTAGTACTTATTCCACCGTTTTTTATAAACTGCTCGGCAAATTTTTTATAAATATCAAGTTCCGTTTTAACGTCATCAAACTTCACATCAAACAAGTCACTAAAACCAATATTTTTCCATAAATATTCTGCTTTATGATACTCTTTTTGAACCATTAGTATTCCATTAACTGCCCCAATTGATGTCCCAGTTATAATATTATATTTCTTTCCTAATTTTCTTAATGCTTTCCAAACTCCAATTTGATATGCACCTTTTGATCCGCCACCAGATAAAACAACTGCCCTTTTCATATCATCACCTATAATTATTATAACATAAATTAAATTATATCTTATTAGTACCTAGACAAATATAAAAATAAAAGTTAAAATTAATATTAAGGTGATGATATGAAAGAATGGTATAAATTATCTGATTTTAAGGTAATTGAAGAATTAGATAGTAGTATAGATGGTCTAAAAAACGAAGAGGCTAGTAAGCGCCTTAAGAAAAATGGTCCTAATGAATTGCCAAAAAAGAAAAAAGATAGTATTTTAAAATTATTCTTTAGCGAGTTTAAAGATCCTATTGTTTTACTATTAATAGTTGCAATTATTTTGTCTTTCGCTGCAAATGAAGCGCTAGACGCAATAGCTATTATTTTTATAATCATGCTTGATGCTGTTGTTGGTACTATTCAAGAATGGAATGCTGAAAAAAGTGCTGAAGCATTAGAAAACTTAATTAAAGTTAAAGTTAAAATCAAAAGAAATAATAAGGAGATTGAAGTTGATTCTAATGAGCTTGTTATTGGTGATATTGTTCTACTAGAATCAGGAAATAAGATATCTGCTGATTTAAGAATAATAGAAGCTAGAAATTTGACTGTTGATGAATCTATTCTTACTGGTGAGAGTATAAATAGTGTGAAATTTAGCAATGTCATTAACGATGATGTAAGCCTTGCTGACAGAAAAAATATGCTGTTTGCAGGAACAAGTGTTATTACAGGTCGTTGTACTGCGATTGTTGTAGAAACAGGTGTTAATACTGAAATTGGAAAAATTGCCAAGGAAGTTTCAAATACTGTGGAAACTCCTTCACCTCTTACAATAAGAATGAGCAAATTTTCTAAGCAGATTTCATTTTTGATAATTGTTATTGCTTTTATTGTAACTGCATTACTCGTTAATAAAGGTAATGATATGACTACTATATTCTTAGCAGTTATTGCACTTTCAGTATCTGCTATGCCTGAAGGTTTACCTCTTGCGCTTACAATGGCTCTTACAATTGGTTCGACTAGAATGGCAAAAAAGAATGTTATTGTTAAGAAATTAAACGCTGTTGAAAGTTTGGGCAGTTGTACTGTTATAGCAAGTGATAAAACAGGAACTTTAACTGTCAATGAACAAACTGCTAAAAAAATTGTTTTACCTGATGATATGACTTATGATATTGTAGGTACAGGATATAATATTGAGGGTAAGATTATTCCTATAGATAAAGCTAGGATGGATAAAGCTATTTATATAAGTGAACTTGGCACTATAAATAATGAAGCCTCATTTGTTTTTGAAAATAATACTTGGAAAACCATGGGCGATTCTATAGACATTGCTTTTCTAGTACTTGGAAACAAAGCTGGTATAAATGATAAAAATATTAATAAACTTGGGATAATTCCCTATGAATCTGAAAATAAATATTCGGCAGTATTTTATGAAAGAAATGACAAATATTTTTGTACAGTAAAGGGTTCATTGGAAAAGATTTTTGAATTTTGTACTCATATGGAAATAGATGGTAAATTAGTTAAATTAGATAAAGAAAAAATAATTAAACAAAACGAAATGTTAGCAAGCGAAGGATATAGAGTTATTGCTCTTGCTGACGGGCATATTAAGGACTTTAATAAGAAAGATATATATGATGATAGTGATATAAACGGGCTGGTTTTTACTGGTTTAGTCGGCTTTATTGATTCAATTAGAGTAGAGACTATTGATTCTATCGAAGACTGTAAAAAAGCTGGTATTAAAGTTGTAATGATAACTGGCGATCATCCGCTTACTGCTTTTGCAATTTCAAAACAACTTAATATTGCAACTACTTATGATAATATTGCAACTGATAAAGATATTGAAAAGTATTTAGGCAAAGGTGAATCTATATTTGATGATTTTATAAAAGGGAAGACTGTTTTTGCTAGAGTTACACCTATTCAAAAACTAGAAATAATTAATTCATATAAAAGACAAAGTGAATTTGTAGCTGTTACTGGTGACGGAGTTAATGATGCACCTGCAATTAGAGCAGCGAATATTGGTATAGCAATGGGTAGCGGTACTGATGTTGCAAAAGAAACTGCTTCAATGATCATAATAGATGATAATTTCTTATCAATAGTTTCGGGTATTAAAGAAGGAAGAAATGCTTATAACAATATTAGAAAGATTGTTTACTATTTAATTTCTTGTGGACTAGCAGAGGTATTATTCTTTTTACTAGCAATTCTATTTAATATGCCAATGCCTCTTGCAGCCATTCAATTGCTTTGGTTAAATGTAGTTACTGATGGACTTCAAGATTTAGCACTTTCTTTTGAAAAAGAAGAAAAGCAAATTATGAAGGAAAAACCAAGAAATACAAAAGAATCTTTGTTTGATAAATTACTTATTCAGGAACTTGCTATATCGGGAATAGTTATTAGTACGATTGTATTTATTGTGTGGTATTTCCTTATTAATATCGCTGGTATGGAAGTTAATCATGCTAGAGGATATATTATGGCTCTGATGGTTTTTATTCAAAATTTCCACGTTTTAAACTGTCGTAGTGAGCATAAATCGATATTTAAATATAGTTTGAAAGAAAATCCTTTTGTTATATTTAGTATTGTAAGTTCAATACTGTTACAAATAATAATTATGGAAGTAGAACCACTATCAAGATTTTTAAGTACATATAGTGTTCCATATGAAGATTTATTTAAATTAATATTCGCTGCAATGCCAATAATAATTATTATGGAACTATTTAAAATACTAAAAAAATTACAGAAAAAAAGAATTAGAAATAACTAATTCTTTTCTTTTTTTATATATAGCCCTATAGCAACATTAGCTTTACTCAATATCGTGCTATTATTTAAAACTGTTCGATTTCCAGTTTCATCACTATAATATTTTAAGCTGCCATCACTTACATAATATATGAAATCATCATTAAATACTAGATTGTTAAGGCTTGATGTAGTAAATAAATACATCAACGATTCTTTCTTCGTTATATCTGATCGATATGCAATATATTTACCATTCACCTTTTTAAATAAATAGTAGTAACCATATTCATTACCAACTTTTATGATTTTTTCATATTCATTATTTGAATAATCATTTGAATAATTATTACCAAATTTCAGATTAACTAAGTCACTATTTATAGGAGTTCTTTGCCATCTTCCATTATTATAATACAAAATGTTGGTTTCTTCATTACCAACCTCAATAAGGTTTTGAGCAGCATAATCTAACTCATATTCTTTTTTAGTATTTGGATCATAAATGTAAAGTGAAGTCCCATAACTACCTAACGTATAAGTATTTGCAGATATTTCTGATGCTCCAAATAAAGCAGAACCACTATTAGTCATATTGACAACATAGTACCTATATAGTTTATTATCATCGTAGTTTGTTACTATATACTTATCATTAACAAAGCCTTTTAATAAAGGTTCATTTCCATTTAATGTATTTGTATATAATTTAACATATCTTATTTGATCAATGGTATTGACACGATACATACCTGATGGCGCTGAAATACCAATAAAATGATTTTCAATCAAATTATTAGAGTATAAAATTGAATCTTCTGTTGTTTTACCCTTTGATGTATCATCTTTCCAGTTACTCTCGTCATAACCATAAGTTTCCATAGAATCAGCAAAAGCTTTAAGCCCTTCAGATATGTTACTTATATTATGATATGAGATCATTATATTATTATTTACACACATAATATCATTTAATATTTTGTCATTACGATACTTGATAAATATACACTGATAATCATTATCTTTATAGTATTTAACATTTTTAATAATATTACTACTTCTTCCAAAGTTATAAAAAGTTTGGATATTAAATTCAGTATCATTAATCTTTAATGATATAGAATAATTATCAGGATCATGTTTGTTACTAGATCTTAATATTTCGTTTATCTCTACTTTATTGTCGCCATCAGTTAATTCATAGTTTATATCATGTCCGCCTTGAAAATAAACAAAAGTTACATGATATAAGAAATAGATAAAAAATAGTAGTACTACCATACCAAATAACTTCTTCATTTATTCACCGACCTTACTCTAATAATTATACATTATAATCATAAAATTTACAATAAAATAAGAAGTAAGTAATCTTACTTCTTATTTATTTAGATTTAAATATTTTTGTTTTTCTTCCATCATGTATTCAGTTATTTGTGTCTCTATTTCAGCCAAAGCTTCTCTTTGAATATTAGATAAGAAAACTTGTTCTTTTACAGTATCGATAGAAACTTTTCCCCAAATAAGTCCCATCTTTATGCTTAAATCATTAAACATATCAGGCGTTATAGCATTGTAAAAATATCCGAATAAAACTCTTTTTGATCCTAAAATAATACGTTTATTTGTTAAAACAATTACATATGTCGTGATTATGTCAAAAGGATTGTCATTTTTTTGAGCCGCAAAAGCATATCTTACCACTTCATCATCATTCATGTGTAAAGCTACAATTTTACAATGCTCTTTTAATCTCCAAGCAATTGTCATAGGATACTTTTGTTGAAATTCTTTTACTTTTGCATAAATCATTTCAAAATTTTCTTTTTCCATTTTTACACCTCTAATCTATTATACCGTTTTCTTGTAGAAAAGCAATATAAGTATCTGAATCTTGTAGATCCGCTATAAAGTTAGTAACTTGGCCATTTTCTATTATTAACATAGAAGGTATAGCAACAGTATTATTATCAACAGCATAAAAGTCTAAAGTTTTCTCAAAAGTGGCACCTTCTACTTTAGAAAGATCATTAAGCATTAAGTAATTAATGTTTACACTATTTTCTTTAGCAATATCCCAAATAATTTCTTGAGCACTATTAGAATCAGCTTCGGCTGCTGAACCAATCATTACAACATGTTTATCATTATCTTCAGTTAAATTAATAAAACTAGATAAACTTAAATAATTTACAGGCAATTTATCTTCTGATGAAATAATGGCATTTTTTTGTAATGCATTAAAAATCTTGTTTATACTAGTCAATCCAGAAGTTTGACTTATTATTTTTCCATCTTTGTAGATTAAAATCATTGGAGTTGAAAAATCTTCCGAAGTATCTACTCCAATATCTTTTATGAATTTTGTTTTAGCAGATGTAGTTGGTATTTCATTAAAATCAACATAATAATATTCAAAATCATAATTTTCTAAAAGTAAACTCATTTGTGACCCTTGTAAGTCACAAGCCTCACAATCACTTGAACCAACATATAGCATAGTTTCAGTGTCAGCTTTTTGAACTGTGTCTACTATTTGATTAACTGTTTTCATATTTTCATTAGTTTTATTTAAACTATAAACTAAAATAAACACTAAACAAGCAATAACTATAATTGAAAATACTATTTTACTTTCTTTACCCAAACTAAATTCCTACTTTCCACAACATTGTTTATATTTTTTTCCACTTCCACATGGACATGGATCATTTCTACCAACTTTTGAAACTTTCTTTGGTTGTTTCTTTGCTTCTTTACCAGCATCATTTGTAATTTCTGGTTTTGCAATTTGTTTTCTTTCAATATTTTGTCTAATCTCAGCTCTGATTAGAAATAAAGTCGTTTGTTTGTCTATATTAATTAATAAATCCTCAAATAGTTGGAACCCTTCATTAGTATATGCACGAAGTGGATTTTCATTAGCATATCCTCTTAAATGAATACCTTCTCTTAAGATTGACATTGTATTAATATGTTCCATCCAGTATGTATCTATTACTCTTAAAGCAATAGCTTTTTCAAATTCATTTTGTAATTCTACTGGTATCTCTTTTAATTTTAGTGCATATTCATTTGTAATATGTTTTACTAAATAACTTACAATTTCTTCTGGAGAAAGTTCAATTATTTGATCTTTAGATATTTTTTCTTTAACTAAATTAGAATTAATATATTCAAGAATTTCATCTATATCATTATCAGTAAGCATATCATCTGGTGGCATGTGTGAAAATACTAAATCATAAATATAATTATCAATAGAATTTAAAATTATATCGTGAATAGATTCTTGATCTAATATTTTATTACGTTTCTCATAAATATTTTCTCTTTGTTGATTAATAACATCGTCATATTGAAGTAATGTTTTTCTTATATCATAATTTGAACCTTCAACACGTTTTTGTGCTTGTTCAATTGTTGAAGATAACATTTTATGGCGAATTGCTACATCATCTGCAAAGCCTAAACTTTGAAGTAAACCTTTTGCTCTATCAGTACCAAATCTTACCATTAAATCATCTTCGAATGATACATAGAATTGTGAGAATCCTGGATCACCTTGACGGCCAGAACGTCCTCTTAATTGGTTATCAATACGGCGTGACTCATGTCTTTCAGTACCAAGTACGGCAAGGCCACCTAATTCTTTTACACCTGCGCCTAGTTTAATATCAGCACCACGACCAGCCATGTTAGTTGCAATTGTAACTGCTCCTTTTTGACCAGCGCTTAAGATAAGTTCACTCTCACGAGCATGATTCTTAGCATTTAATACTTCATGTGGTATATGTTCTTTTTTTAGTAAATTGCTTAGCATTTCACTTGTTTCAACAGCAACAGTACCAACAAGTACTGGTTGACCTTCTGCATGTCTTGCTTTTATCTCTTTAACTATCGCTTTAAATTTTCCAGCAGCTGTTGAATAAATTAAATCTCCATAATCAATACGACATACATCTCTATTAGTAGGAATACATATAACATACATGTTATATATTTCTCTAAATTCTTCTTCTTCTGTTTTAGCCGTACCTGTCATACCAGATAATTTTTCATACATTCTAAATAAGTTTTGGAATGTTATTGTAGCTAGTGTTTTAGTTTCTTGTTGGATTTCAACACCTTCTTTAGCCTCGATTGCTTGATGCAAGCCATCAGAATAAGCTCTACCATGCATTAGACGCCCAGTAAATGAATCTACTATAACTACTTTTCCTTCTTCTACTACATAATCAAAATCTTTTTTCATAGCAAAATTAGCTTTTAGAGCTTGATTAATAAAATGTACTAGATTAGTATTATTAATATCATATAAGTTGCTAACACTAAATGTTTTTTCAGCTTTTGCTACGCCTTCGTTATCAAGCGTAACAGCTTTTGTTTTTTCATCATAGATATAGCCTTTATTTTCTTTTAAGCCTTTCACAAAGCTATCAGTTTGTATATATAAGTTTGCTGATGTCATTGCTCCACCAGATATAATAAGTGGAGTTCTAGCCTCATCAATCAAAACTGAGTCAACTTCATCAATGATAACAAAGTTAAGTGGTCTTTGAACTCTATTTTCAGCTTTAACAACCATGTTATCTCTCAAATAATCAAAACCAACTTCGTTATTTGTTGAATAAGTAATATCACAGGCATAAGCCTCTTTTTTCTCTTTTGGAGTCATAGCTCTATAGTTAGTACCAACTGTTAATCCTAGAAATTCAAATGTTTTTCTATTGTACTCAGCTCCTACACCTACTAAATATTCATTAACAGTAACTAAGTGTACACCTTTTCCCTCAAGGGCATTTAAATATGCAGGCATCGCAAAAGTTAATGTCTTACCTTCACCAGTTTTCATCTCTGCTATATTTCCATAATGAATGGCTAAACCACCAAGTATTTGGACGTAGAAAGGTTTTTCACCAATCATTCTTTGTGAAACTTCTCTTACTACTGCAAAAGCTTCTACTAATATATCTTCTAGCGTTTCACCATTTGCCAACCTTTTTTTAAACTCTGCTGTTTTATTCTTTAATTTATCATCAGATAATTTACTCATTTTATCTTCAAGGTCCATAATTGCATTCGCCTTAATTTTAAAACTTTCAAGTTCTTTATATCCATGATCAAAGATTTTCTTTAAAAAATTCATTTTACTCATCCTCTCAATTACACATATATTATTTTATCAAAAATCCTTTATTTTTAAAAGAATAATTGGTGAAATATTAACGAATTAAATAAAAAAGACTAAATTAAGTCTTTTTTAAGTCTATTTAGTATCAATTAAACCGTAGTTACCGTCTGTTCGCTTATATACTACACTAATGTTATTAGTTATAGAATTTTTAAATATAAAGAATGAATGGCCAACTAATTCCATTTGAAGAACAGCCTCATCTTCAGACATCGGCTTCATATCAATAGTTTTCCTTTTTACTATTAAATTTGAATTAGCTTCTTCTTCATTTATTTCAAAGTTCATAGCAAAATCCTCAAATACAGGTTTTGTTTTTTTAGTTTGCATTTTTGTTTTATTTTTTCTAATCTGTCTCTCTATTTTATCGGATACCAAATCTATAGAAGCATACAAATCAGAACTTGCTTCTTCTCCTCTAAGAATTACTTTCTTAGCTGGAATAGTTACTTCAACAATTTGTTCTTTTCCCCTGACACGTACCACTACAGTAGCAGTAAGTTCATCTGGATTTTCAAAATATTTATCTAGTCTTCCAATCTTCTCTTCTATATATTTTTTTATTGGCTCAGTAACGTCAATTTTTTGACCTCTAATAATAAATTTCATATCATCGACCTCCATCTTCATTATAGCATAACAATAAATCTAATAAATAGATTATAAGGATTTCACATAATATCACAAAATTTATTTCTATTATGTGAAATAAGTAAATGTATCCATTAGTACACCAACTCTCCAATAATAGTTTACAAGTTTATTGTAGCATATTTTTATAAAAAAAACTACTTATACTAAAGCAGTTTTTATTTCAACAACGTTTTTAGCTTGAAGTCCTTTTGCAGTTTGAACTAGATCAAATTCTACAAATTGGCCTTCAACTAATGTTTTATAACCTTCGGAAAGGATAGCTGAATAATGAATAAATATATCTTCTCCATTCTCATATTCGATAAACCCATATCCTTTAGAATTATTAAACCATTTTACCTTACCACGCATATCTTAAATCTCCCTTCTAGTAATCTTGCTTACAATATAAATATACATTTGTAAAGAAGCGTTTTCAAGAAAATGCAATCATCAAAATTCGACACTTTTTTTGGAAACATTCTTATTATAAAATGAATAAAAATTATATACTTGTTGATTGTCTTAAAGTATAAAGTTTACGTTCCAAATTTAAAAACAACAACAAAAATCGACATTTTTTTTATTTCATGCATTACACAAATATTTTCATTCAAGCATTTTAAAAAATGAAATTTAAAATGATATTTTTATAATAGGTGAGATTATGAGTAGTAGAAAATTTGCCGATAAAGTTATGCCTTTTTTAGAAAAATATAATTCATATACGGAAAAAGATAGAATTCTCGCTCATTATGGGTTAGAAACTATATATATATTAATTACTAAATTTATAATTGTAACTATTATTAGTTTGTGTCTTGGAATAACCAAAGAGATGTATATGTTTTTATTTTTTTATGGAATTCTTAGATTTTATGCAGGTGGAATGCACTTGTCAAATAGTAAAAAGTGTTTAATACTTTCCATTATAATATTTATAGGTATCACTTACTTATGTATTTATACTAATATGAATATTTCCTATAGAATAATTATTTCTGGATTTTCCATAAGTTCATTTGCTTTGTTTAGCCCAGCTGATACGCACAAAAAACCAATAATTAGAGAAAATGTTCGAATAAAAAGAAAAATTATTTCAATATGCATTTGTTTTATATTTGTTATGGGAATTATATTTATAAAAAGTACTATTGTATTAAACATGCTGACTTATAGTCTATTACTTACGTCACTTATAATTGCTCCATATTCATATAGATTATTTAGACAGCCATATAACAATTATATGGCATATGTAAACTATAAAAGAAAGGAGAAATAATATGGGAATTTTTGCAAATCTATTATCAGTTTTAAGTATCTCTGCTGGAAGTGCAAATACTTCAGGAACTATCCTAGTTTGGTTTGACGAACCTGAATGTCCAAAAGATCTTCTATAGTTAAAATAAAACGATAAGATTTATTGAAGTGAACCCTATTTTGGACACTTTATAAAAAAACGTGATACTGATAAAATAGTACCTCAAGAAAGGAGGTGCTATTTTTATGGCTAAAAAAGGTCAACAGTTTAAAAAGTATTCAAAT
>JAEYYH010000012.1 GCA_023430885.1 Bacillota bacterium | reverse complement strand
TATGACTGGTTATTTGATTATACAAACGGTTGTACTAGTTACGGATGCAATATAGCTGATGCAAGTACCTATGGGTACTGGACATCTACAGCCATCTCTGGCGATACTGACTTCGCTTGGGGCGTGGATAGGGTCGGCACCTTGAACTTCGACTTCGTATTCAATACGTCTAGCATCGGTGTGCGCCCAGTTATAACTGTCTTAAAATCAATAATAGGTTAAATAATTAAAAACTAGATTCCTGAAGTGAACCCCATTTTGCAGATTTTAAAAAAGACTAGTTTAATGCAAAATAACATCTCAAGGAAGTGAGGTGTTATTTTTATGGGAAAACATTATAGTATTGAGTTTAAAGAAGAAGTAGTTAGAGTACATAATTCCGGTCAACATAGCAGTTATTCGTCCGTTGCAAAAAAATATGATATAAATCCATTTACATTAAGTAATTGGATAAAAAAAGACAAGAGGCATGGTAATCAAAAAATGATGTATTAAGAAAGCAGGCAGACCAAAAGAAAATACTACTGATTATAAGGAAAGATATGAAATACTAAAAAAATACCAGACCTTCCTAAAGGCACACCGAGAGAGAAAGTAGCATTTATTAATCTGTATATTAATAAATATAAACTTTTAAAAATGCGTGCTGTTTTAGAAATAAGTAAAAGAAATTATTATAAATATAGGAATGCTGAAGATAAAGATTATTATGATTATCTGATAATAAAAGAAATATTTGATGATTCTGAAGGCACATATGGATATCGTAGGGTTTGTGAAGGTTTAAAGATTAGGTATGGTGTAATATTTAATCATAAAAAAGTGCAAAGAATCATGCTTAAATATTATTTGTGAACTATTTGGGGTCCACTTCATTATCTAGTTTTTTTATATTCCATAAATCATAACAGGTAACAAATATAATGCCAAAAATAGTTGAGATAACAAGTCCCCACATTTCAATTCTAAGTGATGTAAATAAAGCAAGTGTAGAAGTTTTTATAAGAATACCAATAAGCGTTCCATACATACTTATTTTGGCTTTTCCCATGGCTTGTAAGCTTGCGGATAATGGGGACTGAATGTATTGAAGCAAAAATATAGGTGCAAGTATTTTAACATAGTTAATACCTTCATCAGTATTATAAATAAGTTTCAAAAATACATCTGGATAAATAAACAAGACTATTGTTACAGGAATTCCGACCAATAGCGAAAAATATATAGCTTGCTTTATTTTTCTTTTTACATTAGCCATATCTTTTAAAACATAAATCTTTGATATAACAGGTATTAATGCTTGACTAATAGCCATTGTAAAAAATGATGGCAGAAGGAGCATAGGGAGAACATAACCATTAATAATTCCATATTCTCTAGTTATGAATGAACTACTATAATTTAAGTATAATAATATATTGGTAAGTATAATTGGTTCAAAGAAATATCCAATGTTTCCTATTAATCTACTTATAGTAGTAGGGATACTTATACTAAAGACATCTATTAAGTTATTCTTATTTGGTATTATATCTTTTTTCTCGATTTTAAAATTTTTAGGAAGAAAGAAAAATAATATAAGTATGGAAGTTAATTCACTTACGATATTAGAAAGTATTATAAATGCTATTGCATAATCTAGTCCTTTTAATAAAAAGATTGGAACTCCTATAAATATAATAATTAATCTTACAACATCTTCAACAATATTAGAAATAACATGAGGAAACATTTTTTGTTTTCCAAAAAAATATCCTCTAAGAATACTAGATATACTTATAAATGGTAAAACAAAACCAATACATATTAAACCAAATCTAGTGTTGCTTTCATGAAGTAAATCATTAGATATGAAATTGCTAGAAAATATTAGTATAAATATTATAATAAAGTTTAATAATAATGATATTGGAATAGTAGAGAATACTAAGTTTTTATTATTCTTAGTTTCCTCAGCTACTAGTTTTGATATTGCAACAGGAAACCCTAATTGGGCAAAAGAAATAAGTAAACTAAAAGTAGGCATAATAAGCATATAGGTGCCTATTCCTTCTGTACCTAGTATTCTAGTCATAATTATTTTTATAACCATGCCGAGTATCTTAGTAACAAGTCCACCAATTAATAGTATAAATGTTGATTTTATAAATTTACTTTTCATGATTCACCTAATTATGTATATGCATAAAAAATAATAATTATGGTTATATAATAAAGTTGGTTAAGAATAATACTTATTAGTTATATAGGAAAAGCTTTGATTTTAGAAAACATGATATATTATTGTAAAATAATGTATACTAGAAAATATATATAATGTAAATAAGATTGTTTTTTTTCTCTGGGTTTAGTAAAATAATATTAGATAGTAGTGGATGATAAAATGAAAAATAATAAAAAAATTATTAGTAATAAAAAAAATAGTAAAAGAAATCAAAACGATAGAGGTTTTGGCTTAGTTGAATTAATGATTGTAATAGCAATACTTGCGTTTATTGTGGATGTAAGTATGCCTAAAATTCAGTCGTATTTAAGTCATAGGAAAGAAGAACAAAATAATAGTGCATTACTGGAAATTGCAATAACTAATGTTAAAACTTATGTTAATCAAGTTGAACAAAATTTAACCTTTCACAACAAGAGTGATAATAGTTATTATTTAAAAGATGTTGGTGTTACATTAAGTGGCACAGTTCCAACTGATGATAGCTGGATTGTAATTACTGACAACAAAGTAACAGAAGGAATGTTTAAAGAACCAAGTGGTAGTAGTTATGCTTATATAAGCTATGATGGGGAAGATTATGAAGTGTTGAAAACAACTGAATTAACAGAAAAGCCATAAAAAAACGAGTATATTGAAGTGAACCCTATTTTGGACACTTTATAAAAAAACGTGATACTGATAAAATAGTACCTCAAGAAAGGAGGTGCTATTTTTATGGCTAAAAAAGGTCAACAGTTTAAAAAGTATTCAAATGACTTTAAAGAACAAATTTTAAAAGAATATTTCGCTGGTCAAGGCGGATCAATTTATTTAGGAAAAAAATATAATATATCTAATTTCACTATTGATACCTGGGTAAGAAAAAGAAAGAAGCCAGAATTATTTAATGAAGGCGGAAAAAAAGGTCGTACAAAAGAAGTTGAAGTTGATTATAAAGAAAGATATGAAATATTAAAAAAATACCAAGCCTTCCTAAAGGCACAACGAGAGAGAAAGTAACATTTATTAATCTATATATTAGTCAATACAAACTTTCAAATATGTGCGCCGTTTTAGGAATAAGCCAAAGAACTTATTATAAATATAGGAATGCTGAAGATAACGATTATTATGATTACTTAATAATAAAAGAAGTTTTTGATAATTCTAAAGGCACATATGGATATCGTAGGATAACTGAAGGCTTAAGGATTAAATATGGTGTAATATTTAATCATAAGAAAGTTAAAAGAATAATGAAAAAGTACTATTTAAAGCCTGAATATATAAGAAAAATAAGACTAAGTAACTATAAAAGAATTGAAGAAAACGTCAAACCTAATATAGTTAAAAGAAGATTTAATACTGATGCTCCAAATAAAATTTGGACAACAGATATAACATATTTAATATTTAATGGTAAACGGGCTTATTTATCTACAATTCTAGATTTATATGATAGAAAAGTTATTGCTTATAAAATATCTAAATTTAATAATAATAAATTAGTTATTGATACATTAAATGAAGCCATAGCCAAAAGAAAAGATGTAACTGGATTGATCATACATAGTGACCAAGGATTCCAATATACATCTTTTGAATACAAAGCTATCTGTGAATCAAATGGCATTACGATTTCAATGAGTCGTAAAGGAACACCAATTGATGACTCTCCGATGGAAAGCTGGCATGCAATCCTGAAGAAAGAAACTTTGTACAATAATAATATCACATCTTTACAAGAATACCAAAAACTTGTAGAAGATTGGATAATATTTTACAATACAGATAGATTAAAGTCAAAAAATAGGAAGTAGAAATATCTGCTTCCTTTAAAAAACTCGTTTTTATTTTTTGTGAACTATTTGGGGTTCACTTCATATTACTCGTTTATTTTGTATATAAATAGTTTATCAAGAGTTCTTGTATATGCTACATATTTTTCAGTTAAATTAAAATCTTCTTCAATAACAAGGACTTTGGAAAATTCTAATCCTTTAGCAGTTTTAACACTATATACTTCATAATTATTACTTCTAAGTTTTTCTTCTAAATCACTATCTTTTGTAATAATAACAATATCTTTATTATTGAACATTTGAAGTATATTATTATATACTTCTTTTTTATCAATATTAATTATATTAACCTCATCACTGTTGATACCCATAGATATCATTTTAGTAGATAGAAATTCATTACAATAGTTAGTTACTTGTTTACTATTACGATAATTTTCCTCTAATTTGTAATTTAGAACTTCATCAGTAGATAGAATTTCTTTTACTAAGTTATTTAAACCTATAATACTTTTTTTATCAATATATTTTAAAATGTCTTGATTGATATCACCATATAGATTTAAGTGTGGATTTCTTTCTATTTTAGCTATTAACCTAAATTCGTTATCGCTATAGTCTTGCATTTCATCAATAAACATATATTTATAATCATTATAAGTTGTAAAACCATATTTCATGTATAGCCAAAGTATAGAATAAGCATAACACTTATTGCACTTGTTTTTCTTAATATATTCTTTATCATTTATATTATATTTTTTATTTAAATCATGTTGTATAATATCAAGTATTTTTTTTAGATTGTCTTTCTTTAAATACTTTTTTGTTATAGTTTGTAATTCCAGAAGTTTTTCCCTTTCCTCTAGTGTTTTATAATTATAATTAGTAAGTATTTTTTTTAGCATATTATCATTGCTTACTAGCGATGAAAGAATCTTATTTTTGTCAAATATAAGTTTATTGTTAGTTTTAATTAGCTCCGTATATTCTTTAAAATAATCATCTAACATGTTATCTAAATAATTTAAATAATCATTGCTATAAATGAATTTAAGGATGTTTTCATCATTATCATCTTTAGTAATCATATTTATTTTAAAAGAGGGGATATAAATTTTTATTTTTTCTAGATAATATTCTTCCATAGGAAGCATCTTTAATGTAGTAAGTGATAAACTCCTGTTTATATTAGATAGTTTTGATTGAAATATTCTAGATGGGGTAATAAATATTAATTTGTTTTTATTCATATCTTTATAGTTATATAAAAGATATGAAAGTCTATGAAGTAGAACAACAGTTTTTCCTGATCCAGCAACTCCTTGAACAATACTATTTGTAAATAAATCATCTCTAATAATTGAATTTTGATTAGACTGAATTGTTCTTATAATATCTGTAAATTCATTTCTACTTTTTTTGGTTTCAAGAACTTTTTGCAAGAAAGTATCTTGGACGTTTAATTCTGCTCCTCTTTTATAAGAATCATAAATGTTTATTAAAACAGCATTATCAATTTCAATTTGCCTTTTTAAGTTTAATTCAAATTTAGTATCGCCATATGAAAAGTCATCTTGATTATTCATATAATATAAATTTGCAACCGGACTACGCCAATCGTATACTAAATTTTTCTTTTCATTGTTTAAAATACTTTTTTCACCTATATACATCATTAGGTTTTCAATATTATCTTCTTCGATTATTTTTAAATCCATTCTACCAAAATATGGATTATTTTTACTGTCATTTAAATCTTTTAGAATTTTTCCTGACTGATAAATCTTGTTTTTGCAGTTTTGAAAGTACTTTCTTTCATCCCAGTTAGGTACACCAATATTTTCAACTTCTTTTTTTAATTTTTCTGTTGTAATGGTAGTATCTTCAATTTTGCCTTCAATATTAAGTGTCACTTGTTTTAAGTATTCTTTTTCTTCTTTAAAATCATCCATTTAGCTTATTACCTCCTCTAGACAACGCAAAAAACCACACTTTCATGTAGTTATGTTTTATACATTATGTGGTTTTTGCAAAACGTCTTTATAATTATATAATTTAGCAGGCAAAAATGCAATATAAATAAACAAAAATATAGAAAATGCTTTAAAAACTTAAGAATTTAATATATAATGTATCTAGGCATAAACATGGAGGTAATTTTATGGACATTGAATTTGGTTCATTAGAAGAACTTTATACAAGATTAAAACCAGCTTTAAAAACGAAAACTGAGGAAATGCGTCGAAATGGCTTTGAGTATATCAAAGAAAAAGATGTATGGAATTATTTGCAGGAAGTAAAATGGAAAACATCTAAAAATTTAAATTTATATCAAATGGTAAGTGATGTACTTAATATTGATAATATTTTAATTGATAGTTATTTAAAAGATAAACTTAGCTTAGAAGATAGAAAAGTTTATTTTGAGTAGGAGGAATTTACATGGTGAAGAGAGACAAAAATAAGAATTTTAACTTTATAAAGAGTACATTTATAATTGCTGTTATTTTAATGGCTATGGGACTTGTTACTCCAACATTAATAAAGAATCTAAAATTTGGATTAGATCTACAAGGTGGTTTTGAAGTTTTATATCAAGTTGAAAGTTTAAAAGGTGATAAAGTTACTACTGATATGGTAACTAACACTTATAAAACTATTTCTAAGAGAATTGATGCCCTAGGTGTAAGTGAACCTGAAATAGTAGTTGAAGGTGAAGACCGTATCCGTGTTCAGTTAGCCGGAGTTACAGATCCAGCTGAAGCTCGTAAAACACTTAGTTCAGTTGCGAGTTTATCATTCCGTGACTCATCAGACAAATTGCTTATGAGTAGTGATGTACTAAAAGCAGGAAGTGCTAAAGTAGGACAAGATGCATCTGGTAATCCAGCTGTATCACTTACTGTATCTGATAAAGATGAATTTTATAAAGTCACTAAAGAGATTAGTGAATCAAAAGACAAACTTATTGTAATATGGCTTGATTATGATGGAACATCATCATATGAAAAACAAGCTGGTAAATGTGGAGGAGATAACACTGCCGGATGTTTAAGTGCAGCTACAGTATCTCAAGGATTTGCTAGTGATGTTATTATTCAAGGGAATTTTACAACTGATGAAGTAACAGAACTAGTTAGTTTAATTAACTCTGGTTCATTACCAACAAAATTATCTGAAATATCTTCTAAAACAGTAGAAGCTTCATTTGGTGCTAATTCACTTGATCTTACAGCTAAAGCTGGAATTTTAGGTGTAATAGGTATTATGTTAGTTATGATTGTGATATATCGTTTTGCTGGTTTTATAGCTAGTATTGGTATATTAATTTATACATTCTTAACATTTGTATCATTCTGGTTATTTGGTGGAGTTCTAACTCTTCCAGGTATTGCGGCTTTAGTTATTGGTATAGGTATGGCAGTTGATTCATGCGTTATATCATTTGCTAGAATTAAGGATGAACTTAGAGAAAATATAAGATTAGAGGGTGCTTATAAAAAGGGTAATGAAAACTCATTTATGGCTATTCTAGACTCAAACGTAACTACCCTTATATCAGCAATTGTTCTATTCATACTTGGCGAAAGCAGTGTAAAAGGCTTTGCTACTATGTTAATTATAAGTACTATAGTAACAATGGTTATAATGGTTTTCTTAACAAGAAATTTACTTGGATTATTTGTTAAGACTGGTATGTTTGATGATAAATTAAATTTCTTTATTGGATTTAAGAAAAATAGTAAAAAAGTAAGACCATTTAATTTTATTAAGATTCGTAAGTTTGTATATGTTTATATGGCATTGCTTGTTCTAATAGGAGCAGTATCATTATTTACTAATAAATTGACATTAGGAATCGACTTCAAGGGTGGTTCTTCAGTTAGTATTACTAGTGATAAAAAACTAGATGCTGATAAACTTGGTGCTGAACTTGAAGATATGGGTTATACTTTATATAATACTGAGGTTATTAGTGATAATAATGTAATATTAAAAGTTGAAGAATCTTTTGATGAAACAGAAGTATTAAAAACAGAAACTCATTTTAATGAAGAATATGATGCAACTACAACAATTGGTGTTGTATCAAATATGGTTAAAAAAGACTTAGTAAAAAATGCTATAATGGCAGTTATTGTAGCAATAATGGGTATTCTTTTATATGTATCAGCTAGATTTAAATTTAGTTATGCTATAACAGCAATTATTGCCTTATTACATGATGCATTTGTTATTATAGTAGCATTTAGCTTATTAAAATTAGAAGTAACAAGTATCTTTATTGCAGCAATTCTATCAATTATAGGATTCTCTGTTAATGACACAATAGTTTCATTTGATCGTGTAAGAGAAACTTTACGTAACAAAAATGGTGGTGTAGTTAAGTCTCCAAAAGATCTTGAAGATGCTATTAATGAAGCTATTAATTTAACTTTAGTAAGATCTATAATTACTACACTTACAACTTTAGTTCCTGTAGTAATGTTAATATTATTTGGATCACATGAAATAATTAACTTTAATTTGGCTATGTTCTTTGGTTTAATTGCTGGTGTTTTATCAACTGTCTTTATTGCATGTCAATTATTTTACGAAATAGAAATTCATAAAATTGGCAAACCAGTAAAGAAGAAATGGTATGAAGAACCAGATGAAAAGCCTAAGAAGAAAGTAGAAAACAAAAAATTAGTGACAGATAAAAAAACTAATACAAGTAAGAAGAAAACTAAATAGTTTTCTTTTTCTTATAATGAAAATAGAAATATGAAATAAACAGTTATATACCTAAATATTCTTGATAAAGAATATTAATTATTATATAATTGTTTTATTGGAAGTACGGTGAATAGTATGAGAAAAGATAAACCAAATATAACATTTGATGAATTAAGAGATAGATTATGTACTTATATGACTGAAGAAAGTGATCTAGATTTAGTAAGAAGTGCATATATGTTTGCATTTGAAAAACATTTTGGTGTAAAAAGATTAACGGGTGAAGATTATATTATTCATCCTCTTAATGTTGCATATATTTTAACTGAAATATATGCTGATGCTCCAACTATTTGTGCAGCACTTTTACATGATGTTGTTGAAGATTGCGATGTTACAAAGGAAGAAATAGCAGACAAGTTTGGTTCTGAAATTGCTCTTCTTGTTGATGGAGTAACTAAAATAAATAGACTAAATTTTAATGGTGATAATGAAGCAATGCTTGCAAATCATCGTAAAATTATTGTCGGCCTTTCTGAAGATGTTCGCGTTATTATAATAAAATTAGCGGATAGACTTCATAATATGCGTACACTTTGGGTATTACCTGAAAAGAAGCAAAAAATAAAAGCTAAAGAGACTTTAGATATATTAACACCTATTGCACATAGATTAGGTATAGGAAGTATAAAAAGTGAACTTGAGGATTTATCACTTCGCTATTACAAACCTGATGTTTATTTTGAAATAGTTGAGAAATTAAATCAATCAAAAACTGAACGTGAAGATTTAGTTGAAAGCATGATGGATAGTGTAACAGAATCTTTAAATGATCATGGTATTAAACATGAAATAAAAGGTAGAGCAAAAAGTATATATAGTATTTTTAAGAAACTTGATAAAGGAAAGAAATTTAGTGATATATATGATTTGCTTGCTCTTAGGGTTTATGTAGAAACTGAAGCAGAGTGTTATCAAGCCCTTGGTATAATTCATTCAAAATATAGACCAATCCCAAAAAGATTTAAAGATTATATAGCTATGCCAAAAACAAATATGTATCAATCATTACATACTACTGTCTTTGGTGAAGGTGGACAGTTATATGAAATTCAAATACGAACATATGAAATGGATCAAATAGCTGAACTTGGTATTGCTTCTCACTGGTCTTATAAAGAAAAAGGATCTAATGTTAGAGCTAATATGCAAAATGCTATGGAACAAAAATTGCAATTTTTTAGAAACATTATGGATCTTAAAAATGAAGAAGCAGATGATGCTGAATTTGTTCAGGCAGTAAGTGAGGATATTTTAAAAGAAAACATTTATGTATTCACGCCAAAAGGTGACGTTATAGAACTTCCTGATGGTGCAACACCAATTGATTTTGCATATCGTGTTCATAGTGGTGTTGGCGATAAAATGATAGGAGCAATTGTTAATAATAATATAGTTCCTCTTGATTATAAATTGAAAGATAATGACATAATAAAAATAAACACTAATAAAAATAGTGCTGGTCCATCTAGAGAATGGATTAATATGGCCTATACTTCTCAAGCTAAGAATAAGATTAAAGCCTTCTTTAATAAAATAGATAAAGAAGGTTATATGAAGAAAGGCGAGGAAGTATTAAAAGAAGATTTACGTAAGAAAAAAATCGTCTTTAATGATTTTCTATCTCCAGAGAATTTAGATAAAATAATTAAAGAATTAAAATTTTCTGGTATTGAAGAACTATATATCAATTTAGGTAATGGTAAAGTCACGACAACTAATATTTTAAATATAGTAACAGGTGACAATGTAAGTAAAGTTGATTTAATATTAAAGAAAGCAACTACTGCTTCTGAAATAATTGCACCAATAATTAAAAATGATATAGTAGTTGAAGGCATTGATGAAATTAAAGTAAATGTAGCTTCTTGTTGTAAACCAATACCTGGAGATCGAATAATAGGATATATTACTAAAGGAAATGGTATAACTGTTCATAGAGCTGTTTGTCCTAATGTCAGCGAACTTGAAGAAAGATTAATTGATGTTAAATGGAATGAGCAAATCACTAAAAAATATCCTACAGCGTTACTTATAAGAGCTGATAATAATAAAAATGTTCTTGTAGATATAATTTCCAAAACTGCTAATACTGATGTAACAGTACAAAGCATTAATTCAATGAATTCTAAAGAAGGATTCTTATTTGAAATAACAATCTTAGTAGATTCAAAAGAAAGACTGATGAAATTTATGAATGATTTACTAATTATTTCTAGTGTTGTTGAAGTTGAAAGGATAATTAAATAATGCGTTTAGTTATTCAAAGAAGCAAAGATGCTTCTGTTACAGTTGATAATAAAGTAGTTGGAAAAATAAAAAGTGGTCTTGTAATACTTGTTGGTTTTACTGAGGGAGACACTGAAGAAATAATTGATAAAATGATTAATAAAGTAATTAATCTTCGAATATTTGATGATGAAGATGGTGTTATGAATAGATCATTATTAGATGTTGGTGGTAGTATTCTTAGCATTTCACAGTTTACTTTATATGCTGATACTAGAAAAGGTCGTAGACCTAGTTATATAAAGGCTTTACGAGGTGAAGAATCAACTATTCTTTACGATAAATGGAATCAAAATTTAAGAAAGACTGGTATAACTATTGAAACTGGAATATTTGGAGCTGATATGCAAGTATCACTTATAAATGATGGCCCAATAACTATAGTTATGGATAGTGGGGAATAATATGATTAAAAATAGATTAGATTTTAAACTTATTAATACAGCAATTATAGTATTAATAATATGGCTTATCTACCAATCAGGTGGATTATGGAGTATTGCTGTATCAAAAATGTTTAGTGTGCTATTTCCTTTTCTTGTGGCTTTTGCTATAGCATATGCTTTATACCCATTTACTTTAAAACTTAGAAAACATAAAATACCAAAAGGTCTTAGCATTTTTATAGTACTAATTATATTCTTTGGTGTGTTTATCTTAGTGGGGACACTAGCTGTACCTCTACTAATTGAACAACTAGGAAATTTATTTAATGGTATAATTGCTTTTATAAAAGATATATCTATTAAATATGACATTGATTTTGGCCCTCTTCAAAAGACTCTTTCTACATCCTTTGATGATATTATTAAAAGTACAGGTAAATATATTAGTGATGGTGCAATAACTTTAATATCAACTAGTTTAGGTTATGTAGGAAACTTTATAGTAGGTCTTGCTGCAGCTATCTATTTACTTGTGGATATGGATAGAATAAGAGCAAGAGTAAAGAAATACTATAAGAAAAAAGGTAAGAAAACTTATGGTTATGTAGTAGCTCTTGATAATGCTATGAAGGGATATTTAGAGGGATTTACTAAAATAGTATTAATTACTGTAGTAGAATATACTGTGGCATTCACTATTATAGGGCATCCAGATGCAGTGCTTCTAGGTTGCTTAGCAGCTTTGGCAAATTTAATACCATATTTTGGCGGTATTGCAACAAATCTTGTAGCACTAATTACAGCTTTTGTAATTAGTCCATCATTATTTGTTAAGGCTTTAATAGTATTCGCTATCCTTTCACTTGTTGATAGTTATATTATTAATCCATTTGTATATGGTAAATCTACTGATGCATCTCCAATAGTTGTAATATTCTCTGTTTTTGCAGGAGGTATTCTATTTGGGTTACTGGGAATTATTATTTCCTTGCCAGTGGCAATTATCATTATAACAACTTATAATTACTATAAAAGTGATATAACTGAAAAAATAGAAGAAATGAAAGAAGAAAATAGTTAATATTTTCTTCTTTTTATATGCTATAATTAGAATATAGTAGTATTGTAGTATAACCGATGTATAAGTAGAGGTATAAATATGAAGAAAAATGGTTTTACATTAATTGAACTTTTAGGAGTTATAGTACTAATAGGAATTATCGCATTAATTACTGTACCAACTGTTGATACAGTAATTAAAAAAGGAAAACAAAAAGCTTATGATTTGACTAAAGACACTATCATAACTGCGGCGAAAAACTGGCTTACTGACAATAAGTCTTTGTTTGATGATGGGGATACTTTAACATTAACCCTTGCTGATTTAAAAGAACAGGGGTATTTGGACTTTAATATAAAAAATCCAAGCAGCAGCACTTGCTTAGACAATACAATGGAAGTGTCAGTAACTAGAGATGGCAAAAAATTTAATTATGCAATAGTCGATGAAGAACTAGTAGATGGAACAGAAGCAGATTGTGAAGCTGTAGGCAGAGCACCTTCAATATATTTATTAGGTAATAATCCCATTAATGTTGAAATAAACTCTGTTTTTACTGATCCTGGTGCAGTAGCAACAGATACGGATGGCAATGATATATCAAATAAAATAATCAAAACGGGCACAGTTGATACAAGCACACCTATAGATAATTTAAAATATAAATATACAATTATAGTAGACGGTATAACTAAAACAGTAGCAAGAAAAATAAATGTAGTAGATAATACTGCCCCTGTAATAACAGGAGCTAATAATACCTCATTGATAGATACTGTAACAAGTTATGATTTAATGGCAGGAGTTAGTGCTACTGATAATAGTGGTGAAGCAGTTAATGTAGTAGTTAAAGGAAATTTATCATTAGGCGTAATAGGCAAATATACTATTACCTATATAGCGACCGATTCATCAGGCAATACTGCAACCGTTACTAGAATTATTACAGTGTACTCTAGCTGTTTTGCATTTGATTCTTCTACAGGAACAATTACAGGATATACTTGGAATAATACTGCAAAATGTCCTATGGATGTAGTTATACCTTCAGAAATAGTTAGTGTTCCAGTAAGATATATATCTTCTACTGCTTTTGACGGAACAGGAAAACCAAACAAATTAACCAGTGTTGATTTTAGTGTGGCAGATAATTTACTCGAAATAAAAAGTGGAACAACAAGATATGTTGATGGAACAACATATTATGATGGCGCTTTTGAAGAAAACAATATATCAAGTGTTGATTTTAGTAATAATATAACTAACATTGGTACTTATGCATTTTATAACAATTTAATTGAAAACATTAATTTAAGTAATTCGAACAAATTAGAAAATTTAGGAAATTCAAGTTTTGGTAATAATGTGATTACAAATGTTAGTTTTCCTAAAAGTATAGTAACAATTGGATATAGTGCATTTTATAATAATAATATAGCCACTCTTGTTTTAGATAATTATGATAATTTGACATCTATATTATCTTCAGCATTTAGCTATAACGATATAACGAATTTGCAAATTTCAAATTGTGATAATTTAACAGAAATATATGGTTTTAGTTATAATAAAATTCAAACGGCTACTTTAACTAATTTACCTTCAGTTACAATTATTGGAGATTTTTATAATAATTATAATCTTCAGTCTTTTGATTTTACTGGTATGCCAAATTTAATTAATATAAGTAGTATGGCATTTTTGTATAATTTTGCTCTTAAAAGTATTAACTTGACTGGCTTGACAAAATTGGAAAATATATATGCCAGTGCATTTTATAATTGCAGTTTGACATCACTTAACACATCAAGTTTATCAAATCTTAAAAATATTGGTTCATCTGGTGGTACTTCAACTTGGTTTTTTTCTGAACCAATTGAATATGGTGCTTTTTATGGCAATGATATTACTTCTTTAGATTTTTCGAATAATACTAATTTACAAAAAATTGGAATAATGGCATTTGCAGGCAATAAAATAACTAGTATAAATTTTGGAACAGGAAGCAATATTAACTTAATTGATAGTGGTGCATTTGCGAATAATAAATTACCTGATGCTAACGCTTATATATATGCTAGGAACACGGATGGTAGTATTGATAATACTATATTAAGTAGTTATGGTGGAATTACTAAAACCACAACTATTCCTTCTAGCATAGTTACTATTAAGCCATATGCATTTTATGAAGCATCAATGTCAAGTGTTAATTTTAGTTCTGCAACAAATTTAAAAGAAATAGGTAAAGGATCGTTCTATAGAAATTTGCTTACTGGTCTTGCTTTACCAGAAGGGGTGCTTTCAATTGGGACGGGGGCGTTTGGTTATAATTCACTAGCAAGTTTGTCTTTGCCTAGTACTCTTACTTTAATAGATAAAGCAGCATTTAATAAAAATAACTTACCTGCTGCGATAGCAACAATTTATGGAAGAAATGCAGATGGTACTATAAATAATACTAATATAGTAAGTTATGGTGGAAGAGAAGCAACAATTACTGTTCCTTCAGGAGTATTAAAAATAAGTAAATCGGCATATGCTGATAATAATTATATAACTGAAATTAATATTCCTAATTCAGTAACTACTATTGAATATGATGCTTTTACATCAGTGTATAATTTAGGCAATATAAATATAGATAATACTGTGGATGCTATATCAGGAAGTCCATGGCTTCAAACACATACAGTTAGCAATTACCATGTTGTTTGGCTTCGTTAAAACATTATTATAATTTTTCTATATATTATTGACTAATTAATTAAATATCTTTATACTATAATGTAATATCAATAATTATTTTCATAGACAAGTACTTATAAACTGTAGTCTAGAGAAAATGTGGCTGGTGTAAACATAATAACGTTTATAAAGAAAAACACTATGAGCAAAATAATCGTAATTCTGCGTTAAAGAATTAGAGGTAGATTGAAGTCTATAAAACAAGGTGGCACAGCGTGAACTACGCCCTTGTATTTATAGACTTTTTGCGTATTTAGGAGGTTTTAATATGGAGAATGACAATCACAACGATTTAACTTATTTTGGAGTACTAATGAATAGAAACTTAATTAGTACTGGGATATATCTATTTAAGCCAGAGTATTTGATTGAAGGAACAATTGAAGAAGAAGATAAAGAAGTTTATTTTACTGATACAATGGCAAACGAATATTTAACTATTCATGATAGTGAAACTTTATATAGTGATCAGGAAACAGCAATTGGGTATATTATTTCTGATGAAGAACTGACGGAAAAATATCCTGAATTATCTATACCGGAAGCTAAGATAGAATATTTTGATAGTATTCGTAATCTAGCCCATATTGGTTTTTATTTGCCAAAAAAAGATAAAATAATAGTAACTTCATTTGATTTAATGACTATGTTAGAAACTCTTAATGGTATGGATATAGCGCCCAATTCAAATTCAGCAAAAATACCACTAGATACAATAAAACAAGCAAATATAAGTGAATATGATAACTCTAAGGAAGCTTTAAGTAAGGCTATTGATGAGTTTGGTGGTCAAGAATTAGTTGTTATGAGTAATGAAATTTTTAAGGATTTAATTACTTCTAAAACGCTTGATGAAATAAAAGAAAAACTGACTAAGATTAAGAAGGACCATGAAAGTATTAACTTAGCCTTTGGAGATGAACAAAAGGATCAAAAAAAAGCCCCTAAGATTGAAATTGGCGCTTTTTCAAAGAATGAAATAACTGGTAAACACATTATAGATTTATTTAATGCAACTTATGATACTTTAATAGCGCATGATAGTATTGAAGAAATCAAAAAAACGATAGGGCAAGTGGTGGAAGTATATACTGATTTAAGTTTAGCTTTAGACAAATTTGAAAAAGAAGGTTACAATATTGATGCGGCTGTAGATAGTATATATTGTTTAGTTGATAAATATGAAGAACTATTAAAATTAACTAATATTGATTTAATAAAAAAAGGAATAAAAGAAATTAATAAAACAGAAGTTAATAATATTACGGCTATAGCTAATCTTTATGATGATGCAAATAAAAAAAATGAATTAATGGTAGTAGAACAAAAACATGAAGAAAAGCAAAATGAATTAGAAGAATCTTTTAATGGTAAAAAGAAAGCAAATTCATCATTTAATTATAGTGAAGTTTATAATCAAATGATTGAAAGAATTATTGGCAGGGATAAGCAAATAGGAAGAATTTTAACTGCAATAGATAAAATGGATATTTCGATTGGAACAGGGAAAAAACATTCAATCCTTATTGCAGGAACTACTGGAACAGGAAAGACCCAAACATTCAATGAATTAAAGAAAGCAATGTCTAATAGACCAATTGTCGTTGTTGATACAAATCAACTTACTCAGGAGGGATACGTTGGGGGTACAATAGAAAAAAACATCTTAGGTACATTATTAACAGAGGCTCATACGATAAATAATAAAGGTAAAAAGGATAATGGAACTATTACTCAAGCTGACTTAGAATTAGCGGAATCAGGAATTGTAATACTTGATGAGATTGATAAAAGAGCTGAAAGAGGTCCAAAAGATAATGTTAACTGTGGTGCTGTTATAGATCAATTATTAAAATTTATGGATGGCACAACTTATATAGCAGAAGTGGGAAAACAAAATATTCCAGTTGATACATCAAAAATCGGAGTTATGGCAAGTGGAGCTTTTCAAGAATATTTTGATAAAAAGAGCACAAGACGTCCAGGTTTTAATGTTGAAGAGGTAAAGGAAACTGATGAATTTAAAAAATATTTTGAAGTTAAACCAGAAGATTTAGTAGAATATGGGCTTGATAATCAGTTTATTGGTAGATTTCAATATGTAATTTTATATCCACCTCATACATTAGAATCTTTAGTAGAACTTGAAACTACTGAGGCAACTTCAAACCTTGGATCTGAAATAAAATATTTTCAGGCAAAAGGCGTTGAACTTGTTTGGGAAGAAGGATTTATTGAAGAAGCAGCTGCCGAGGCTATTAAACTTAAGACAGGTGGCCGTGGCCTTAGTAATATTATTTCACGCTGTTTAGGTGATGCTGGTGATGAAATTAATAGAAAACAAAATGAATATAAAATTTTATTTTTATCAAAAGAGACAATTAAAGATCCTGGTAAAGTTTTCCTTTTAAAAAAGAATGGTGAGCATGTATTAATGCAAGACGTTCTTGAGAAAAATTTGCAAGAAGCAAGCAACGTTAGAAAACTAAAAAAGATTTCTTTTAACCAAGATGCATTACAAGAAGTTTTGAAATATAAAAGTAGTTTATGCAAAGAAGAAAGCCTAAGTATGGAAATATCAAATGATCAATCTAAAGTAAAACACTTGGGTAAAAATTAAAATATTTAAATAGTTTAATACTAAATAAAGTTTGAAAAACAGTTTATTGTATTGACTAATTCTTTAAATCACTTTATACTATAAAGTAATATAATAATTATTTTCATAGACAAGTACTTATAAACTGTAGTCTAGAGAAAATGTGGCTGGTGTAAACATAATAACGTTTATAAAGAAGAACACTATGAATAAAATAATCGTAATTCTGCGTTAAAGAATTAGAGGTAGATTAAGTCTATAAAACAAGGTGGCACAGCGTGAACTACGCCCTTGTATTTATAGACTTTTTGCGTATTTAGGAGGTTTTGAACATGGGTAGTAGAGAATATGCAGTTTTATTTAAAAAGGAGGCTATAAGCTTAGATTACAATATATACTTATTTAAACCAGTAACTATAATAGAAGGTATTTCAGATGTGGAAAATGGTATTTTTCTTGATGATTTAAACATTGAAAGAGGTATATTTACTGATTCTGAATTACTTTTAAGTGATGCTGAAGAATGTGTTGGATATATTATGACAGAAAAAGAAATATTAGAATTATATCCGAATGCTAGGGGCATTGAAGATGCGAAAGTTATGTTTAATGGTGATTTATTAGATTATATGATAATGGGTATTTATGATCACGAAAAAGATGTTGTTAAAGTAATAAAATTTAACTTAAACGAAATGACAAATTCAATAATTGACTATAAAGTTGATTCAAATGATGATGGATTAAAAAGTGAGGATAAAATAACAAAAAAAGAAGAATCTTTTTATGAAAATTTAAAAAAATCATTAAATCAACAAGAAATAACAGTAATTCCAATGGTCTTATTGCAAAATATTTTAAGTTTAAATAACATTGATGAAATAAAAAGAGAATTATTGAATGCTAAAAATAATAAAGAAGGTTATGAAAAATATTTACGTAATAGTGCAACTATTGTTTATATAATTCCAGATAAGTCAATTGATGAATTTTTGAAAATTGATGATATTAATTCTTTAAAAGAAATACTGAATTTAATTATGCAGAGTTATAGCGAGTTACAAGCATATGATGAAAATAAGAAACCTGTAACTTCAGAAGAATTTATAGCTTCTTATAAAGCTATATATAAGCAATTGATGTCTTCTGAAAATATAGATATTCTAACAAAATATGCTAAAGAAACTTTATCTTATTATAGGATAGCTTTACAAGAACTAGATGAATATGATGATGATAGTATTTTATTAGCTAAAACTTTTATTCAAGAAGAAATTAAGACTCTTGATGATGTTTCCAATATGGATGATTTGAAAGAAGCCAAAAAATATTATGCAGCAACTTATATAAGACATATTGAAAATATAAATCAAGTTGCTGATCAATTAACAAATCCTGAATTTCCTATAGAGGCTGATGAAGAATTAAAAGAAGAGGTTGTTAGTGAGAGTAGAAAAGTTGATACTGACGAAATAATAAGCAAAGCAACAAATGCAATGAATGAACTTAATGAGTTAATAGGACTTGATAATGTTAAGAAAGTATTTGAAGAATTAATAAAAAGTATTATTTTTAGAGAAAAAATTAAAAACAAAGTAGAAGTTCCAACTTTAAATTTAAACATGGTTTTTAAGGGAAATCCAGGTACAGGTAAAACAACTGTTGCGCATATCATATCAAAATTATTATGTGATTTAGGATATATTAAAAGTAACAAGATTAAAGAATGTACAGCAAAAGATTTTATTGGTCAATATGTTGGTCAAACAGCACCAAAATCTAGCAAGTTAATTGAAGATAACCGTGGGGGACTTATATTTATTGATGAAGCTTATGTTTTTGCTGGGCCAGCTCAACAGTTTGCTCAAGAAGCACTTGCAGAAATAATGAAAGAACTTGAAACAAATAAGACAGCTTTTATTTTTGCAGGGTATAGCAAAGAAATGGATGAGTTTATTGGGTTAAATCCAGGAATTGAATCACGTATAGGATATAATATGGACTTTGTTGATTATACTGAAGAACAGTTATATCAAATGTTAGAAAATAAATTTAAAAAAGGAAAATATAAATTTGACGCAAGTGCAAAGGAAACTATAATGAAAATGATACATGATGCTAAGCAATCAAAGAATTTTGGAAATGGTAGATTTATAGATAATCTATACATGAAGATTTATCTTAGCCATGTTTCAAATGTTTATATGTCTGATGATTTAGAAGAATTAGTAACTATTTCTACTAAAGATATTACAGAAGATTTAATGGATATACCTAAAGTTAAAAGAATTGGCTTTTAGTTATATTGTTTTATAATATGTGGATGTTCATCAGTAACATTCTCAAAAGTACTATTATGCTAATTTTGAAAATGAAAATACTTGACTATTTTTGAAATAAAACTTATAATTATAAGGTAATTATTGTTTTAGATTAGTAATTATATTTCTTTTAAAGAGAGAGTTAACGGGTGGTGAAAGTTAATAAAAGGGTATAATGAATGACACTAAAACTTAAGATAATCGTATTTCTGCGTTAAGGAATAATAAGGTAGATAAAGTCTATAAAGTAAGGTGGCACCACGTAATGTACGTCCTTACATTATAGGCTTTTTATATTAAAAAGAAAGAAGGTATATTATGATACAAAAACCAAAAGGAACATATGATGTATATGGAGAAAAAGGAAAACAAATTTTGTATATTGATGATTTATTAAAATCACTTATGAATAAATATAACTATGAATATTTTAAAACACCTATATTTGAAGCTAGTGAATTATTTCATAGAGGAGTAGGTGAAACTACAGATATAGTGACAAAAGAAACTTATGATTTTAAAGATCGTGGTGATAGAGATATGACTTTAAGACCGGAAGGTACAGCTGGTGTAGTTAGAAGTTATGTTGAAAATAAAATGTTTGGTAATCCTACTATGCCTGTTAAAGCATGGTATTTTGGACCAATGTTTAGATATGAAAGACCACAATCTGGTAGATATAGAGAGTTTAATCAATTTGGTGTAGAAGTATTTGGTAGTGATGATCCAATGACTGACGCAGAGGTTATAAGTATTCCAGTTAACATTTATAAGATGCTAGGTTTAAAAGGAATTAAAGTAAATATAAATAGTTTAGGTGATAAAGAATCGCGTGATAATTATAGAGAAGCTTTAATTAAACATTTTGCACCAGTCATAGATACATATTGTGAAGATTGTAAAGAAAGATTTAAAAAAAATCCACTTAGAATATTAGATTGTAAAGTTGATCATGATAAAGCAGAAATGAAAAATGCTCCTACTACAATCGAATACTTAAATGAAACAAGTAGAAATCACTTTGAAAAAGTTAAAGAGTGTTTAGATGCTCTTGGTATTGAATATGTAGTTAATCCTAGTGTTGTTAGAGGGTTAGATTACTATACTCATACAGTATTTGAAGTAGAAGCTTCTATTGAATCATTTGGTTCTCAAAATGTTCTTTGTGGTGGTGGTAGATATAATGGTTTAATTGAAACATTAGGTGGACCAGCTACTAGTGGTGTAGGTTTTGCACTTGGGCTTGAAAGATTACTTAATGCTTTAGAAGCAGAAAATATAGTGCTTCCATATGACAAAGGTTTAGATATTTATGTAATACCAATGAGTGAAGACCAAAAAACTTATGCTTTTGCTCTTACACAAAGCTTAAGAATGTCTGGTTTTACTGTTGATATAGATTATATGAATCGTAAGATTGCTGGTAATTTTAAACAAGCAGATAGATATAATACAAAATATGTAATTATAATTGGCGATGAAGAAGTTAGTAGCAATATATTAACTATAAAAAATAATGAAACAAAAGAAGAATTTAAAATAAACGTTTTAGAAATTGTAGATTTCTTTGACAATCAGATAGAGGAGGAACATCATGATTAGTAATACCTCATATAATATAAAAAATGTAGGAGAAACAGTAGAACTACATGGTTGGGTAAGTAAAAAAAGAGACTTAGGTGGTCTTATATTTATTGATCTAAGAGATAGAAGTGGTATAATGCAACTTGCTATCAGACCTGAAAACTCTTGTTATGAGCTTGCAAGTACTTTAGGTAAAGAATATGTTATTAAAATAACTGGGACTATAGTTGAAAGAGAAAGTAAAAATAATAGAATACCTACTGGTGAAATAGAAGTAGAAGTATCTTCTTTAGAATTATTAAATAAATCTTTAGATATTCCATTTGAAATAACTGATGATACTACAGCTTTAGAGGATACCAGACTTAAATATAGATATTTAGATTTAAGAAGAGAAACTTTAAAAAATAATATGATTACTAGATCTAAAATAGTAAGAAGTGTTAGAGAGTATTTAGATAATAATGACTTTTTAGAAATGGAAACTCCAATTCTTTGTAAGTCTACTCCAGAAGGTGCTAGGGATTATTTAGTACCATCTAGAGTAAATAATGGAACATTTTATGCTTTACCACAATCACCACAATTATTTAAACAATTGCTTATGGTAAGTGGATTTGAAAGATATTATCAAATAGCAAGATGTTTTAGAGATGAGGATTTAAGAGCAGACCGTCAACCAGAATTTACACAAATAGATATGGAAATGAGTTTTATTGCTGAAAACGATATTATGAATATGACAGAAGGTCTTCTTAGAAAAGTGTTTAAAGATATTATTAATGTAGATTTACCTACAGATATATTAAGAATGCCTTATAATGAAGCTATGGAAAATTATGGCTCTGATAAACCTGATATGCGTTTTGAAATGAAGATAAATAACATTACCAATGTATTTAAAAATACTGATTTCATGATGTTTAAGAGCGTTTTAGAAGAAAATGGTATAATTAATGCTATTGTAGTTAAAAATGTGGCAGATAAGTATTCTAGAAAAGATTTAGACAAGCTTACTGAGTTTGTTAAAACTTATCGTGCTAAAGGATTAGGAAATATAAAATACATAGATAATGAAATAACTGGTTCATTAAAAGGAATTAGTGAAGAAGAAGGCAAAGAATTAATAAAAGTATTAAATCTTGAAAATAATGACTTAGTTCTTGTAATAGCAGATAAATTTAAAGTTGTTAAAGATGCTTTAGGAGCACTACGTATTAAAGTTGCTAATGAATTAAATTTAATTGATAAAAATAAATATGCTATTTTATGGGTAACTGATTTTCCATCTTTTGAGTGGAGTGAAGAAGAAAATAGATTTATGGCTTGCCATCATCCGTTTACCGCTCCAAAAGATGGTGATGAAGATAAATTATTAACTGATAAAGCAAATTGTTACTCTAAAGCATATGACATAGTAATAAATGGTTATGAAGTAGGTGGTGGATCTATAAGAATCCATAATCAAGAAGTTCAACAAAAAATGTTTGAAGCTCTTGAACTTACTCCTGAACAAATTCAAACTAAATTTGGTTTCTTTGTAAATGCTTTAAAATATGGTACTCCACCTCATGGTGGTTTAGCACTTGGTCTTGAAAGACTTGTTATGATGCTTACAAAAACAAATAATATTAGAGATGTAATAGCGTTCCCTAAAACTGCTAGTGCATCATGTTTAATGAGTGAAGCACCTAATATAGTTGATGAAAAGCAATTAAAAGAATTAGGAATAAAACTAGCAAAATAGTTTTATTCTTTTTTTTGTCACTTTCTATCAAATATGATATACTATTGATAGTAAGAAGAGTAGGGATATGTATGGTAAAAGAAATTGATAAATTCAAAGAAGAATTAAAAGAACGCAATAAAAAAAAGAAAAAAGGTTTTACTTTAGTAGAGTTATTAGCTGTTTTTGTAATACTAGCTATAATAGCGGGAATAGTTATTGGATCTATGGATAATGTAAAAGAAAATGTTACAGTTAATGTTTATAAACAATCTGTAAAAAATGCAATAAATGCAGCCCAAAACTATTATAGTGAGAATGGGGATAGTCCAAATTTAAAAAGTGGTATTTCTATTTTCAGTGATGATTTAAGTATTGAAAATAAAAATAAATATAAAAGTGGTAGTATAGTATATAATGATTCCACTGGAAAGCTTGAAGCAAAAAACATATCAGATGGATCATATTGTGCAAATGGGCCTATTGATAACCTTACGATAATTGAAGGTGATTGTCCTTCAACTGATATAGCATGTTTTAATTATACTGTTTCATCAAGTAAGGTAACTATTACTGGCTATGATTATAATAATACAGCTTGCTACGGCGATGTTATTATTCCAAGTGTAATAGAAGGATATCCAGTTATTAAAATTGGTTTTGGTGCTTTTGCAGACATAGATAATACTCAGTCGTTAACTTGTAATTCAAATGGTATGGGTTATTTTTATGATAATAATCAAATTAAATCGGGAGCAATTTCATTATTATCAAACTCATCTAATATGTCAGCAGAGACTCTAGTAGCACATGAAGGAGACTTTATGAGAAACTGTATACCATATACTATCTCTTATGCATATAAGGATATACATTGTGAGTGTGATGAAGATTATGATTTACAGTTTAGTTATGTTGGTGATAGAGGATACTATTTAACTGGTGTCACAATTCCTTCCACTGTTACTTCCATTGATAATTTAGCTTTTGCTAAAACTGGCTTATCTTCAATTAGTTTTGCTGCATTGAGTAATTTAACTTATATTGGTGACAGCAGTTTTATATACACCAATTTAAGTAGTGTTGACTTAAGAGGATTATCAAAATTGCAAACTATTGGTTTCTGCGCATTTGCAAGAAGTGGAGTAGAGAGTGTTAACTTAACCAATATTTCTAATTTAAAAGAAATAAGAGTTGGTGCATTTAACTATAATCAAATTACCAGTGTTAATTTTACTGGTTCTAATGATATTGTTCATATTGGTAGCAGATCTTTTGAAAATAACCAAATTAATAATATAATAATTAATAATTTAACAAGGTTATCCTCATTAGGGAATGAAGCCTTTTGTGACAACCCATTTAATTTTAACGGCAACTTGCCATTAACATCTAATTTAACAAACCTACCTAGTTATCAATTAGAGAATGCTTGTTTAACTGGTAGAAGGCGTTGATTAATATTATGAAAAAAAAGAAGGGTTTTACGCTTGTAGAATTACTTGCAGTATTTGTAATACTTGCTATAATAGCGAGTATTGCGGTGTTCTCTATGATTAATATTAAAAAAGCTTCTGCTAAATCTATTTATATTGAATCTGTGAAAAATTTAATTATATCTACTAGTCAGTATTATGGGGAGAGTGATTATACTAATTTTCCAAGTGAAGGTATAGATATAAAAGATTTAAAAGCCGAAAATAAGAATCAATTCACAAGTGGAATTGTAAAACTAATTAACGATGATTTTGTTGTAGTAGATGTATCAAATGGAGAATACTGTGCTAACGGTAAAATAGATAATTTAATAATAACTGATGGTGATTGTTCTTAATACTGTATACTACTGTAATATATAGTATTTGGATGTTCTCAAAAAATAAAATATATGATATAATATAAGTGCCTAAGAAACATATAGTAGCAATTATGAAAAACCTACTAATATAACGAATTGGGAATCTAATTTATAGATGGTGTTGAATGCTTACTACGTTAAGAATCCTAAAGTTTATAATGTGATGCCCACCTGGGAGATCAGGTTTTACTCGTTATGCTACTGTTTCCTAGGTTTTTTTGTGCTTCCATGCCAATTTTACACAAACTCTTACTTGTGCTATAATATCTCATCAAGCAGGAAGAATAATACAAAAATTTCAAAAATATTAATTTAAATATGATGGAGAAGAGAAAAATGTTAGAGAATATATGTTTTGTTATACCGGTTTTAAATTACCTGTATTTAAACATAATAGATTATTTACAAAAAAATAAAATAACAAAGAATTCATAGGAATTTTTATTAAATAAAAGGTAGTAAAACTATCTTTTTTGTTTATTTTAATATATAATGTATAAAGGTGATAGTATGCAATATAGTAGATTAAAACTATTAATTGGGGATAAAATTAATAACATTTTTAACAAGACAGTTCTTGTAGTAGGAATTGGTGGAGTAGGTGGCTATGCTGTTGAAGCTTTAGTTAGAGCAGGTATAGGAAAAATTATTATAGTGGATAATGATATTGTTGATATTAGTAATTTAAATAGACAAATCATATCTTTGCATTCTAATATTGGATTACCTAAAGTTGATGTTTGCGAAAAAAGGATACTAGATATTAATCCAAACTGTGAAGTAATTAAATATAAAGAATATTTAACTGAAGAAAATACTATAGATATATTTAGTACTAAAATAGATTACGTGGTTGATGCCTGTGATACTGTTGCAGTAAAAAAGCAATTAATTAGAATATGCAATTCAAAAAATATAAAACTTATCTCATCAATGGGTACAGGAAATAAATTAGATCCAACTAAATTAGAAATAATAGACATAAGAAAAACAAGTTATGATCCTATAGCTAAAATTCTTCGTAAGATGGTTAAAGATGAGAGAATTAAAGGCAAAGTAATGGTTATATGTTCAAAAGAACAACCTGTTAAAGTAGAAGGGAAAACAATTGGTTCTACTTCATTTGTACCAGCTACAGCAGGCCTTATGTGTGCTAGTTATATAATCAATGACATAGTGGGTGAGTAAAATGCAAGAATTAAATGCAATAGGAAGAAATTTAAAAGGTTCTGTACTTGTAATTGGGTTTGATGATGATTCTAAATTCGTTAAAGATTTAAAAAGTAACAAGAATTTAAATATAGTTTATACGTTAACAAGCAACATAAAAGGAAAAAATAAAAAGACTAAAAAAAAGAAAAAGAAACTTAATGGGGAAAGAAACATAGACATTAAGAAACTTAAAAAAGAATTTAGAAAACAAACATTTGATTATATTATTTGTGATTTTGATACGATTTCTCCATTCTTCAGGAGTTTCATCAAAAATAGTATCTTACTTGCAAAAGAAAAAGTTTATTTATATATTGAAGGTACAGACTATGATCATGACCAAATTTTTTATCGTTATGAAAGATATGGGGCGAAAGTTTTTAAATCTGGTGTTAAAGAAGAATATCTGTTTGAAATAAAAGTTAATAATGTTAAAGTACCTTTTTATAAATCATTTGGATATTGGTTTAAAGATATTGGTTATGATTTTGTTGAATTTATAGGAAATGTTTTAATTGGCTAATTTGACAAACATTATAAAACAATGTATTATTACAAATATTAATTTAAAGCAGTGATTAAGCGAGTAATATATATGTATTTTAAAGCGAATTAGGGATGGTGTAAGCCTAAGAAAAAAATATATATGAAGAGAACTTAAGAGTTATTATTGGAAATAACAAGTATAATAATACGTTTTTCGCGTTATAGAAAATGAGTGGTTTAAGTTTTATGCTTAAACAACTAGAGTGGTACCGCGTATATGACGTCTCTAGATATGAAAATATCTAGGGCGTTTTTTTATTTAAAGAAGGTGAATTTATGATTTATTATGAGTTTATTATATTACGGTGTTTAATCCTATAAATAAATTAATTAGAAAGCGAGAATTAACATGAGTGCATATGAAAGAAGAATGGCTTCGTATAATAGAAGTGCCTTAAATAATGAACCTGCTTTTGAAAGCAGATATCAAAGAAGGCAAAATGTAGAAGCTGCAATTAAAAAAGAGAACGAGATTTCTAAGCCTAAAGTTTTAGTATTAATTAAACCTATTAATAATAAGACGAAATAATATAAAAGAAACTAGCAAATACTAGTTTCTTTTATTGTTTTTTATAACTATTTTTGGTACAATTAAAGTTAGTTTAGGGTGATAGTATGTATTTAAAAGAAATAAAGGCTCATGGGTTTAAATCTTTTGCAGATAAAATAGTAATAGATTTAGAAGGTAATATTACCGGTATAGTAGGACCTAATGGATCAGGAAAAAGTAATGTTGTAGATGCAGTACGTTGGGTACTAGGTGAACAATCGGTAAAATCATTACGTGGTAGTGATAATATGACAGATGTAATATTTTCTGGTTCTAAATCAAGAAACCCATTAAATGTTGCTAGTGTAACTCTAGTATTTGATAATAGTGATCATTACTTACCAATTGAATTCAATGAAGTTGCAATTAAAAGAAGAGTATATAGAGACGGTACTAATGAATATTTTATAAATAATGAAAAATGTAGACTTAAAGATATTACAGATATTCTTTTAGATAGTGGTATAGCTAAAGAAAGTTTTAATATTATATCTCAAGGTAAAATAGATGATATATTATCTAATAGACCCCAAGATAGAAGAGTAATATTTGAAGAAGCTGCAGGTGTACTTAAATATAAGAGAAGAAAAGAAGAGGCTTTAAGGAAATTAGAACGTACTCATGATAATATGAGTAGAGTTGAAGACATTATTGGTGAACTTGAAGTACAAGTTATGCCGTTAAAACAACAAAAAGAAAAAGCTTTGGAATACTTAGAAGTTAAAGAAGAACTAGAAGGTATAGAAGTAGCAGTTATAGCTAGTGATATTACTGAAATAAATGCAAGTTATAAAGAAAAGAAAACTTTAATAGAAAAACTTAATGCAGAGATATTATCAATATCAACAAGTAATACTGGTAATGAAGCTAGAACTAGCGAACTTAAATTAAAAATAGATAATCTTAATAATGAAATAAGTGCTAAACAAAGAGAATTGCTTGAAATAACTACGAAAGTAGAAAAAATTAATAGTCGTAAGAATATTATTTTAGAAAGACAAAAGTATCAAGTTGAAGATAGTAAATTACATACTAGTTTAGTAGATATCAAAGAAAAAATATTAAAAATAGAAACTGATATTGCCAGTACTAATAATTTGATTATTATTAAGAGTGATGAAGTTAATGATTTAAGGGAAAAATGTAGTTTAAAAGAAAAAGATGTTAATGATTTAAAACTTCTTCGTACTAAATTAGATAGTGCTATTGGTGATAATTATCGAAAACAAAATATTTTAAAAAGTAAAATTGAGATTCTTAAGGATAATATTGAAAATAATAGTATATTACCTAGTAGTACTAAGGCGGTATTAGACAATCCAAAAATTACTGGTATTCATAATGTTATTGGTAAGCTATTTGAACTTGATGAAACTTATTCTACAGCCATTTCTACGGCTTTAGGAGCAGCAAGTGCTAATATAGTAGTAGATAATGAAATGGTTGCTAAAGAGGCTATAAACTACCTAAAAAACAATAATTTAGGTAGGGCAACATTCTTTCCACTTAATATAATTAAACCAAAAGGTATTGATAGTGAAACTATGGCTATACTTCATAGTTCTAATGGTTTTATTGCAATAGCAAGTGATCTAGTTTCATATGATAAAACATATTATAATATAATAGTTAATCAACTTGGAAATGTTGTTGTTGTTAAAGATATAGATTCAGCTAATATGATTAGTAAAAGAATAAATTATCGTTATCGCGTAGTAACTTTAGATGGTAATATGCTTCATGTAGGTGGATCAATTACTGGTGGTAATAAGATTAATAATCGTAATGTTATTACTTTAAAATATGAATTAGAAAATCTAATTAATGAATATAAAAAAGTGTTAGAAGATATTTCTAAAATAGAAGATAATATGAATATCACTGATGCAAATATAGCATCAGAATCTGATAAACTTTATTTACTTACTAAAAATAAAACTGTTTTAGAAGATGAAATAAGTAGTAAGAAAATGGGGGTTTCAGAACTTAATGATATGCTTGATGATTTAAAACATGAAGCAGTAAGTATTAATAACATGCTAGGTGGTTCTTTATCTAATGAAGAAGATATGGTTATAGAAGAGTATTATGCAGCTTTAAAAGATAAAGAAATGGTTACAAATAATTTAGAAGCGTTATCTAATGAAAGAGATAATTATAAAGAAGAATTAGATGAGTATGAACATTCTATTAAACAAGAAAATAGTATTTATAATGCTAAAACTAAAGAACTAAATAATTTAGAAATAGAAGTAAACCGTATGGATGTAAAACTTGATAATATGCTAAATACCTTAAGTGAAACATATAATATAACGTATGAAAAAGCAACAAGTGAATATAAACTTTATATGGACGCTAGTGAAGCTAGAACCAAAGTGAGCAACTTAAGAAAAAAAATGCGCGATATAGGAATGGTAAACTTAGCAGCTATTGATGAATATGATAAAGTAAGTGAAAGATACGAGTTTTTAATAAAACAAAAAGAGGATCTTACAAATGCAGAAACAACTCTTCTTGAGATAATTCAGGAGATGGATAATGTTATGAAAGATGACTTCTTAAAAACATTTGATATTATAAGTGAAAATTTTGCAGTTACTTTTAAAGAATTATTTAATGGTGGTACTGCCGAACTAAAACTTACTGATCCAAGTAATATTTTGGAAACTGGTGTTGAAATAATTGCTAGTCCACCAGGTAAGAAACTTACTTCAATTTCACTTTTATCCGGCGGTGAAAAAACATTTACTGCCATAAGCTTATTATTTGCGATATTAAAGAGTCGCCAGGTACCATTTTGTATACTGGATGAAGTAGAAGCAGCACTTGATGATGTAAATGTTGTTAGTTTTGGTAAATATTTAATTAATTTAGCAACAAAAACACAATTTATAGTTATAACACATAAAAAGAAAACAATGGAATTTGTAAATACACTATATGGTATAACGATGCAAGAATCTGGTGTATCAAAATTAGTAAGTGTAAAATTAGAAGAAATTAAATAATCAACTGCCCTAAATATACTAAAAAAATCAAAAAAAATAAAAAAAGTATTGAATATTTATTTTTGATATGGTATATTTAAAGGGCAGTGCTAACTGGACCCTTAGCTCAGTTGGTTAGAGCATCCGGCTCATAACCGGGCGGTCGTAGGTCCGAGTCCTACAGGGTCCACCACTTGTTGCGAGTGTGGCGAAATTGGCAGACGCACTAGACTTAGGATCTAGCGCCGTGAGGCATATGGGTTCAAGTCCCTTCACTCGCACCATATTGATAGGAAACTCGAACTTTTCGAGTATGTATAGAAAATACTAACTAAATAAATAGTTGGTATTTTTTTTTTAATATAAATATCTTGTGAAAAATGTCAAAATATAGTATTATTATAGATAGATGCTATAAATTTATATATCAAAAAATATAATAGGAGGAAAAAGTCATGAAAAAAAGAGGTTTTACATTGATTGAGCTTTTGGCAGTTATTTTAATACTAGGAATAATTGCATTAATAGCAATACCAACAGTAAACAAGATAATAAAAGAAGCAAAAAGAGGAGGATTCGAAACCACCGCCAATAATGTAGTAGGCGCAATCGAAGATGCTTGTCAGC
>JAEYYH010000004.1 GCA_023430885.1 Bacillota bacterium | reverse complement strand
TGCGGGTGCGCTTGAGACACGAGTGGCCAACGGTCATCCGGTACACGGCGAGTATTCAGCAGGCGCTTGGGTCTAGGAACCACTCGACCCTTCAGGTGTCACACGGTGGGTTGGTACGATAGAGCGCGGATTTGCCGAGCTGTGTCGCAGAATGGGGAACACCGGATTGGACATTGAGGACGTGGTGATGTTTGCGGCGGTGGCCGATGCCGGAGGCATTTCCGCCGCCGCCCGTCGTCTCGGCATTTCCAAGTCGATCGTCAGCCGGCGGCTGGTTCGGCTCGAAGCTGGCCTCGGCGTGCAATTGCTGGCACGATCGACCCGCGGCGCGGCGCTTACCGAGGCGGGAGAGACGTTCCGGGATCACGCCGCACGCATTGGCACCGAGTATCAATCTGCCAAGGACGCCGTGCTGCCAACCGGCGAATTGCGGGGCCGACTGCGCGTGTCCATGCCCCTTACGTTCGGGCCAACCCACTTCGCGCAGGTGCTCGCCGAACTGGCGCGACGGCATCCGCGCCTTCATATACATGCAGTCTATAGCGACCGCTTTGTCGACCTGATTGCAGAGGGTTTCGACTGTGCGCTCCGCGTTGGGCTGCTGAAGGATTCGAACCTGATCGCCCGGCGCGTAGGACCTGTTTATGGCAGGCTGGTCGCAAGCCCGGATTACATCAGAACGCACGGCGCACCGGAGAGACCGGATCAGGTTCTTGACCATGAAGCGCTCATGCAGGGCAACGAGGCTTGGAAGTTTGTCGATGGCGGCAAGGTCATAACCATCCAACCGCAAGGGCGTTTCAAAGCCGATGACGGGCTGGCACTGACGACAGCCGCCGTTGCAGGCCTCGGTATCGCCCGCCTGCCGGACAGCCTCACCCAACCGTATCGGGCCAGTGGCGAGCTGGTGACCATCATGACCGATTACCCGTTGCCGGTGTCCGGCGCTTATGTGGTCCGCCCGCAGAGCCGGCATCCGGCACGCAGTGTGCGCATCCTGACCGAAATGCTGATCCGCCATTACGAGACTAATGCCGAGCTGTGGGGGGTGGACGAGGCGAGCCTGGCCGACCCGGACGTAGAGTAAGGATCGAGACGCCTAGCTACGGGTGTTCCGCTTTTGACGACACAGTTCGACGCTTTGCCTGCCTAGTGGCGTGGTCGGCAGCGCGGTAGGTCGACAGGGCAGGCATTTCTCTGAGGAGCATCGACCTGCCGCCGACAAGGAGGCCGATATGAGCTGGAACCCAGCGCTTGACCAGGGCAACCCGGACTTGATGGATCTGGATGCCATCGAGACGCTGATCATCCCGCGCACGCGAGACGTTGGTGGCTTCGAAGTGCGACGCGCCTTGCCAGCACCGAACCGCCAAATGGTGGGGCCTTTCATTTTCTTCGACCAGGCGGGCCCGGCCGAGTTGCTCACTGGACGAGGCGTCGACATCCGCCCGCACCCGCATATCGGGCTCGGCACCGTCACATATCTCTATCGCGGGGATTTCCACCACCGCGACAGCACCGGCGCTGATCAGATCATACGCCCCGGCGAACTGAACTGGATGATCGCCGGACGCGGGGTGACACATTCGGAACGCACGTCGGAAGCCTCCCGCAGCGGGCCTAACGGCCTGTTCGGCATTCAGACCTGGCTCGCCTTGCCTGACCGTGACGAGGACGTGGCGCCCTCGTTCGAGCATCACGGCAAGGCGGCGTTGCCGCTCATCAAGGACAGTGGTGTATCGGTCCAGCTGCTGCTCGGCACCGCATATGGAGAAACCGCCCCGGCGCGCATGCTGTCCGAAACGTTCTACGCCGACGTGCGGCTGGAACCGTTGGCTAGGTTGCCGATGCCGCACGACCACGAAGACCGTGGCATCTACATCGTCGAGGGGGCGATCTCCATTGCCGGCCAGGATTTCGAAGCGCCCCAGATGATGGTGTTCCGACCCGGCGACAGCATCACTGTGGCGGCCGGCGAGAGGGGCGCGCGCTTGATGATCCTCGGCGGCGCAACATTCTCGGGCCCCCGATACATCTGGTGGAACTTCGTTGCCTCCTCGCGCGAACGGATCGAAGCGGCAAAAGCCGACTGGAAGGCACGCAACTGGGGCCAGGGCCGCTTCGACCTCCCGCACGATGATCGCAGTGAATTCACCCCGCTCCCGGACGAGCACCGCCGCAACATCGCCTGAGACACGTCACTAGGAGAACATGGATGATCGAACACCTCGGCAATGACGCAGTGCAGTGGAACGCCGCGGCGCCGGATGGCGTGACGGTTGAGCGCGAGGATGGCACCAGAAAGGGACGTTACCGCGTCCTCATCGACGGGGTCGAAGCTGAGATGACCTACAGCCGCGTGGGAGCCCGCCTGATCATCATCGACCACACCTTCGTTCCCGATGCCATGCGTGGACGCAGCGTCGGTGTCCGTATGGTTCAGAGGGCGGTTGAGGATGCGCGGCGCGAAGGAGTTTCCATCCTGCCGCTGTGCCCTTTCGCCAAGGCGCAGATCCAGCGCCATCCTGAATGGCAGGACGTCCTGCAGCGATCGCACACGAGGAGCAGAACATCACTCAAACCAGAAGGAAACTGACATGAGCGAGTTATCGAAGATCGAGAAGGGCATGACCGTCGTTGGTGCGGACGGTGTCAACGTGGGAACGGTCGCTGGCGTCGTTGACGGCAGGATCAAGCTGGAGCCCGCATCGGATGTCGACCACAACCGTTTCATTCCCGGCGGGCTGGTTGCCAACCTCGAAGGCAACACGGTGCGCCTGTCCCCCACAGGAGCAAATGCTGTCCTGTTCGACGAAGAAGAGGACGGTTCGATGGCCGACTGAAGCCGTGCTGCACCAGGCTGGCCAATGACGCATGCGGTGGCCGCACGTCCCTGAGCGGACTGTCTCCGCTCAGCGACGACATACAGTCCCGAGGGCAACGGCGAAGCAACCGCCGCAGCATCGTACCGAACAGCCGCTTTGGGCCGATATTGTTGAAAAAGTCCGCAGACGGCATCCGCTGCCAAGTCGCCTGAAATGATCTTGCGCCGATAACCGGCGGCAGAGCCGCTGGCGACAATGTCATTCTACCGGGCCGCCGGTCGTGGAATCTCATTCCGAGCTTGTCGCCCGGAATGGCCGAGGCGGCGGCTTCGTCCTACTTTTTCAACACAATCGGCCAGAAGCTGCCCCTCAGCTGCGGCCGCTCAGCGCCAGAAGCGGACACTCCTTTAGACAGCTAGGGACCATCTAGCGATGGTCCCTAGCTGTATACACTTAGGGCGTCAGGATCACCTTGCCGGTCTGCCCACGATCGAAGGCCGGGAATATCTCCGGAGCGTCGATCAAGGGGACGGTGTGTGTGATGGTGGCTTCGAGCGGGATGTTGAAGCGGCGCACGAACTCCATGATTCGGAAATAGGCGTCCACCGGGAAGACGAAGGACCCCATCAGCTTCAGCTCCTTGACGATGTATTCCGAC
>JAEYYH010000029.1 GCA_023430885.1 Bacillota bacterium | reverse complement strand
ATACGTTCAATGGTATAACCATGAACGTATTCAAAAAGATTTAGGATACTTAACACCAATTGAGTATCGCCTAATTCATCAAAACTAAATATTTTTATTTAGTGAGAACTTGACAGGTACTAGTATCTATAGCTATTTTTTATTTGTAATCAACATATAAATCAAAATCATATACTTTACCATTTATTTTCATAAAGATATAATATTTGCCAGATAAACCAACATCGTTTATATATTTAGTTACTGTAATTCCATTTTCCTCTTCTTCTTTGGCAAATAAATCTACACACATAGCAGTATAAGGTTTTTTGGAAATTATCATATTATAAGTTTTTTTGTCAAACACATTATCTAAAATTATATATACTTCATCGCTTTTTAGAAATTTTCCAGTAACAATTAATCTATCTTCTTCTTTAGTAAATTTCAAATCATATTTTTTTATAATGTCATCTGCATTTTTGTTAAATATCAAGAAAGTATTATTTTTTACTGTTTCTGTAGCACCTAGTGTTCCTAAACTAACACCTTTATTAATCGTGTAAGTATCATTTGCGTAAAGTGATAGTTTTTCAACTCTATATGTATTAGTAGGAAGTTCCATCTTGAAAATTTGTTTATCGTTTAATAATTCAACTGTTGTACTTTTTAAAGTATCATATTTAGTAAGACCAGCAGGTTCGTTATTTACGTTTCCTTCATATTCACTATGTCCACCTGAATGAACAATATAATGATTTGCTCCTAGATAATCAACATCTGAAATATATGGAGAATAGAAACTGCTTCCTAATTCTTTACCATATTGCCATACTTCTTCAATAGTCATTTTGGAAGTATTAATATCATATATAACACCACGACTATAATTATCATTAGCACTTATAGAACCATCTTTAGTTTTGCTTTTATTATTACCATTATCAAATACAAATATATTTCCATTTGGAAGTATCATTGATGCATGTTGAGCATATTGCCAAGTAAAGTTATCTTTAGTTGGAACAAAGAAGTATTTTTGCATATCTTTACCCCAATTAGTTGGGTCACCAATTATCCAATTTAGTTCTTCAGTATCATAATCAATATTAACTATAGCATCTTGATGTCTACCAGATAATGTTACTGAATTAGTTTTTTCATCATACCAAACGGCATTATTATGAAACCAATCATATTCAGTTGAATAATCTTCATTATTTCCTTCATCAGCAGGAAGAATTTTTGTTAAATCTATTGTCTTTACAACATCACCAGTTTCACGATCTATTTGAACAATATAATCTTCAACTGTACCGTTTTCAAAGTTATCACTTGCGACTAATAAATCACCGTTTGGCATTTCAAATACATCATGATGATATCCACCTGGTAAATTGTATTCATAATATATTTTACCAAGTAAATCCATCTCGACTAGGCCAGTCATATAATAAGGGTTATTTATAAGTCTATTAGTACTAAGCATTATATGACCATTACTTAGCCTCTGTATATCCCAAACAAATTTATCAGTTAAATACCATCTGACATCACCATTAACATCATAAGCAGCAGTATAACCTTCAGAAGATGGTGTTACAAAATACATTTCATTATGTAATTCATCTTTATTAGACTTTATACTTGTTGGAAGAACAAAATTTTTCGGTAAAGCTTTTGTTTGAATATTAATTGTTTTAGATTCTCCATTAACAGTAAGTATTACTTCATTATTCTTATCAGGATATAATCCATATACTGGTAAGTAATGAACTTTCCCAGGTTTAAAAGTATTAGTAATAGTAGTATTTTCATCTTTACCTACAACTGTAATTGTAGGAGCAGTTAAATCTTTTGTTTCGAAAACTATCAAAGCTGTTAGAGGAGATATACCATAAGGATCTAAAATAACATTTGGATCATCAAAGGTATAATCACTACTAGCTAGGGTAGTAGATTCTATATTGTGTTGCTCAGTTATAATGTTAGACTGGCTAGTAACACTTTTTGCCTTTTCACAAAAGTAGTATATGTAAATTGAACAAAGGCAAGCAATCACAATAAGAATAACAAATTTGTATTTAGTTCTCATAATTTCCCCAATCTATATTAATCTAATTTCGTTTTCTTTAAAGAAAGGTTTTTTAGGATTAATTCTATCATAAAATAAAATACCATCTAAGTGATCTATTTCATGTTGAAAAGCTATAGATAAATCTTCTCTAGCTCTTATTTTTATCGGATTACCATCTAAGTCTAAACCAGTAATTGTAGTTCTGGCAAATCTAGGCACATGGCCCTCAACTTCACGGTTAACACTTAAGCAACCTTCGCCAGCATCAGCAGCAATTTTTTCTTCAGAATGACTTACAATCTTAGGATTAACAACTACATAATTATCAAATTTTCCTTTTTGGTATTCATTAACAATAACAATTAGTCTTTTATTAATTCCTACCTGAGGAAAAGCTAGACCCATGCCAGGTCTTAAGTTATATTTTTTTTCATATTGTTCTATTTGACTATATGTTAAGTGTTTAATCATTTTTTCAACCAGTTTTTTTTCTTCATCAGTAACCGGTGCATCAAATGATTTACTTTTCATACGCAAATGTTTATCTTTTTCGTCTAATATTTCACATTTCACGAACATAATTCATCACCACATCTATATTTTATCATAAAATCATAAAATTTGGCTAAAAAGTAGTTACTTTATTACATAAAATGCCTTGTTTACAAGTCTTTTTTTGTATGATATACTTTAATACGTAAATAGGAGTATAAGTATGAATAAAACTAAACTAAACAGCAATGAAAAAATATTATTAGTATTTGATACTTTAAAAATGTGCGTGACATCTTTTACAGGACCATTTTTAGTTGCATATTTTATTGCCCTTACTTTAAGTAATATTTCTTCGTTTTCAATATATAAAATTGTTGCTAATATAATTGCAGTTGCATCTTCTTTTATTATATCTAGAATTATAAAAAAGCGTAATAAGGTTATTTCATTTAGAATAGGTATTGTCGTAAATATTCTATATTTATTATGTCTTGTTATTTTAAAAGATAGTGTTATAGATAATAGTTGGATATTAGGTATATTACTTGGTATTAGTAATGGCGCTTATTATATGCCATATAACTATCTTATTTCTAATGAGGTAAGAGATGAAGTTATGAATAAATGGTCAGGCTATAAATCAACTATAAATAATATAATTCAGATAATTTTACCAGTAATTTTAGGGATTTTACTTATGAAATATAAGTATAGTGATATTGCTATAATATTTGTCTTATTGCAACTAGTATCTTTAATAATATCATTTTTTTATAAATCAAAGAGTAAAAGAACAGCATCTTTTTCTATACGAAAATTTATGATGCATGTTAAGGAAATAAAAATGGATAAACAGTTTAATCGAATTTATATAATTGAATTCTTAAATGGTTTTGTAATATCTAATTCAGCATTGTCTTCTGTGATTACAATATTTGTAATTCTTGCATTTAAAACTAATATTAATTTAGGTATATTTACTTCGATATTTACTATTATAAATATATTTATCTCCTATATGATTGCGAAACATGGTTCTAAACATAAATACTCATTATATATGATTATTGCAACTTTATTAGTTGCAATGAGTTTAGTATTATTTAGTTTTGACACATCTAATATTACATTAATTATATATAATTTATTTTATAATATTGCGATGGTAGTAATATCAATTATTACATTTAGAAATACATTTTATATGGCTAATATTAACGCAATAAAAAGAAATTATCAACTTGAGTATTTATCAGTTAGGGAAGGTTTTTTATGTATGGGCAGGGTATTTAGCTTTATATTACTAATGATAGTAGGTTTGTATAATGAGTTTTATTTATATAAATTATTATTGTTTGTATATTCAGTAGGATTTATACTACTAGCAATGTATCTAAAAAAATATTTTAAATTTGAAAAAGAGGAGTATCATGAAATACCAAATGAAACTTAATTCTGGTGAGTTTTTAAAAATAAAGACTGGAGAAAAGACTTTAGAGTATCGTTTAAATGATGAGAAAAGGAGAAATATAAGAGTGGGCGATGAAATAGAATTTTTAAAACTACCTTATATGGATGAAACTATTTTAACAAAAGTAGAAAAGTTATATGTTTATGAAACTTGGGCAGAGTGTTATAAGAAATTTTTTAAAGAAGATTTAAGCAGGTTTTATAAAACAGTTAATGAAGTAGTAGATGATACTTACAATAATTTTTATTCTAAAGAAGAAGAACAAAAATATGGCTGTATGGCAATAAGAATAAAAAAGGCATAATAAAAAGAAGTCACTTGACTTCTTTCTTTTAATGTCCGATGTGATCCCAGCTTCTAGCTCCGATAATTATAACAAGTAATATAAATAATACTAGTATAATAGCTGCTCCATATCCTGTACCATATCCGCCTTGACCACAACCATATCCAGGTTGGCCACAACCATAACCTTGATATCCACCATAATAATACATATAATAACCTCCTTCTAGTCTAATATATGATATTAGTTTAATGTAAAGTTGGTTATTAAAAAGTCCTATTTTTTTGTTTTAGATTTAAAAAAAGTTGCTATTATGTTATTATTATAGGGTAAGGTGATAAAAATGAATGATGTAAAGAGCAAAAATAAGAAAAAACATATTATAAAAGATATGGATAAGCCATTACTAATAGTTACTGGTCTACTAATACTAATTGGTACTTTAAGTATTGTAAGTGCATCAGCAAATGAATCTATATCAAGATATGGAAATGCATCGGTTTATTATTATTTTTATAGACATGCAATTATGCTAAGTTTGGGTATTGCAGGGTCCATCGTTATTCATAGATTACCAACTAAATTATATAAACTTATAGCTCCGGCTTTATGGGTAGCGGTAGCAGGTCTTTTGATTGGTTTATTTATATATGGTAGTGCTCATCGTGGAGCATTAAACTGGATTTCTATAGCAGGGATAAAAGTACAACCAAGTGAATTTGCAAAACCAGTTATCATAATAATGCTCGCTTTATTATTTGAAAAAACGAGCAAAAAAATGAAACAAAGTAATTTTAATCCATTAAATTTCACAGCACTGTGGATAATAATAGGAATTATAATCCCAATTATAGTATTCTTTCAAGATGACTTAGGAACGGCTTCTATTATAATGTTTATAAGTGGTTTTATGTATTTGGCAGGACCACTTGATAAAAAAACGCGTAATAAACATATATTGGTATTAGCTGGAATTGCAATTGTTGGAATAAGCGTTTATGGTATGACAAAAGGTAAAATATTCTCTACTGAGCAAGTAGAAAGACTTACACAGTTTTATAATCCTTGTAGTAGGTATGATGACAGTGGATACCAAATATGTAACTGTTTTATAGCTATTAATGATGGTGGGATAACTGGTTTAGGTATAGGTAAAAGTAAACAAAAATATTCGTATATACCAGAAGCATATACCGATAGTATATTTGCTATTATTGTTGAAGAAGATGGATTGATAGTAGGATTTTTTATCCTTACATTATTTGCAATACTAGTTTGTAGAATTATTAATATTGCAAGAAAAGCTTCTACTATAAGAGGTAGATATATAGCCTTTGGTGTAGCAATATATTTTATGACTCACATGATATTTAATTTAGGAGGATTACTTGGTATTTTACCACTTACTGGTGTTCCTCTTCCTTTAATAAGTTATGGAGGGTCATTCACAGTATCATTTTTAGCATCTTTAGCTCTTGTTCAAAGAGTTAATATCGAAACTTGTAATCAAAGGATAAAAATTGACAAAATATAGCATAATATGTAAGCTTAGTCATATATTAAAGTATGATTAAGTTTTTTATTTGGTTATTATTTGTCTTTATAATATATGTATGGTATAAAAAATATAAATTTAAGTGGTATTTTAATTATAGAGTAATTAATAAGAAATATAATTTAGTTACAGTAGAATTTTTATACTATGATAAGAGTAACATCATAAGAAAAGGAAAACTTGTAGTCCAAAAGATGGACAGTTTAGATATAATAAATATTTTACAGGAATGTTTTATAGAAAAAATAACTCTATAAAAAGGAAATAAACATCTTTCATATTATCTTATAAATAGGTGATAATATGAAAGATGTTTTTATTTATGCTTTAATAGTGGTTAATTTATTTGTTTTAATGACAATGGATTATAGAAACAATGAAAAAAGTGCTTTAATAGGTGTTGAGATAAAAGGATATGTTAATAATCCGGGGGTATATTTAATTGATGAAGATTCACTTGTAGAAGACTTGATAATAGAAGCGGGTGGTCTTAGTGATGATGCTAATGTAAGTATTATTAATTTAGCTAGAAAACTTTCTAATGAAGATGTGGTTATTATATATTCAAATGAGGAAATAGAAGAAATGCGTCATGGGAGCACTAGTGTTAAGTATGTTGATAAAGAATGCGTATGTCCTATTATTGATAATAGTGCTTTATTTAATGAAGTTATTACTAATGCTGAAGGAATTATTATAGATACAGGTAAAGTCTCCTTAAATAGTGCTACTATAGAGGAATTAATGACATTACCAGGAATAGGAGAGTCTAAAGCTAAATTAATAATTGAATATAGAAATAATAATAAAGGATTTAAAGAAATAGAAGAAATTAAGAATGTTAAAGGTATAGGAAATTCTATTTATGAAAAAATTAAAAGTTTTCTTACTCTTTAGTTTCTCTATTTTTATTCTTATTTATGTCTATTACCAAAATAAGAATATAAATTCTATTTATACTGATAATATTACAAGTATTGATGGTATTATAACTAATATAAATTATACTGATAATAAGATAAGCTTTGTTGTTAAGGGGAAAGAGAATATTCTTGTTAATGATTATAATTTAATTAGCGATATTAAGTTAGGTGACTTTGTTCATATTGAAGGCACTATGAAAAAGCCACAAAGCAATACTAATTTTAATTTATTTAATTATAAAAACTATTTATTAAGTAAAAAAATATACCATACTTTTACACTAGATAGTATTAAAGTAATTAGTAATAGTAATATTTTATATAAATTTAAAAATTTAATACTGGATAGGTTAGATAGTATCGATAATCCTTATTTATATACCTTTATTTTGGCTGATAATAGAATAGATGATGAAATTTATGATACTTATCAAATTAACGGTATAAGCCATTTATTTGCTATTTCTGGCATGCAGATAACTTTGCTATCTTTAGCAATGCTATTTATACTTAATAAGTTTATTAAAAGAAGAAAAATAAGTTATATTATAGTATCGTTATTTATAATACTTTATATGTTTTTAACAGGATTTACAGCTTCAGTAGTACGAAGTTCTTTAGTATTCGTATTTATTACCATATTTAAATTATTTAATATAAAAATAAAACCAATTTATATTCTTTATTTAGTACTTGTAATTCTTCTTCTATATAATCCATACTATATATATGATATTGGATTTATTTATAGTTTTACTATAAGTTTTGCACTACTGCTATTATCTAAAAAAATAAGTAATTATGAAAACTATTTTATAAAACTATTTATAACAAGTTTAATAGCTTTTATAGTAAGTATTCCAATAACTATTAATAACAATTTTAGTATTAATTTATTATCGCCATTACTTAATCTTATTTTTGTTCCTTTTGTGACTTTTATAATAACACCAGTATCAATTATGACTTTAATCATACCGGATATTAATACTGTTTTTCTTTTTTTAACAAACATTTTGGAGTATTTATCAGCTTTCTTTTTAAAATATCAGGTAGAAATTATTTACTGCCATATACCATTTTATGGAGTGGTAATATACTATTTAATAATAGGATTAATGTTTTATAAGCCTAACAAAATAACAATAACAATTTTTATTTTCGTATTATTTATTCATTATAATATTAAATTTTTTAATAAAAATCCCATTCTTACAATGCTTGATGTTGGTCAAGGTGATAGTTTTTTGATTGAAATGCCACATAATAAAGGTAATATTTTAATTGATACTGGAGGTAATACTAATTACGATCTTGCAAAGAATGTGTTAATTCCTTTTATAAAATCAAATGGAATAAAACAAATTGACTACTTAATATTAAGCCATGGTGATTATGACCATATGGGAGCAAGCATTAATTTAATAAAAAATTTCAAAGTAAACAATGTAATTATGAATAGTGGTAATAATAATGATATAGAAATAGAACTTATAACTTTATTAAAGCAAAAAAATATTAATTATGAGCAAATATCAAAAAAAGTATTAAGTATAAATGGCAACAATTTTTTCTTTTTGAATATATTAAATAGTGAAGAAGAAAATAATGATAGTTTAATTTTATATACTAAACTAAATAATTATGGAATTCTTTTTATGGGAGACGCTACGGTAGAAGAGGAAAAGATACTTCTTGATACATATAATTTAGATAATGTGGATATACTAAAAGTAGGTCATCACGGTTCGAAATATAGTACAGGTGACGAATTTGTTAGTAAAATAAATCCTAGCTATGCTTTAATATCTGTATCAAAAAGCAATTATTATGGGCATCCATCAGATAGGGTTATAAGTTTGTTAGATAAGTGTGATACTGCAAAGTATCAAACAAGTATAGATGGTAGTGTAAAGATAATATTTAATGATAAATTAAGTATCTATACTTGTCTTAACAGGTCGCTAAGCGATTAGCGTTTAATATAGATGAGAGTGTTAATCACTCTCTTTTTTGTCGCTTTTTGTTGAATAAAAAAGTACTCTTTGATATAATGTTAATATTAGATAGGAGCAAAGTATGAAAAGGGAAAATGAAGATATAGAAATATTGTCATTTGATGATTTTGAAGATGAGTTCATGCTTAATGATGGAATTCCTACTCCAGATGTAAGTGAAGAACCAATACTAATTTCTGACGATGTATTAGATACAAAGGAAGAAAAGGATATAGTAGACGAAGTAGAGTTAGATGAATTAATCAAAGAGGTTGCTAAAGAGGCACCTATTTCTAAAAAGAAAAAATTCAAAATTATTAAAAAAGCCGAGAAAGAAAAAAAAGCTGAGAAAAAACAAGATTTAGATGGGAATGACGACTCAACTGAAACAAGAACTGGTAAAAGAAGCAAAGAAAAAAGACCAGTAAACAAGAAAGTTTTATGGGTTCAAGTTGTTTTTTGCACTCTTAGTATTATATTTATACTAGGATGTTGTGTTTATTATGGAAGTAGAATGATTAAATTTTACAAGATATATAATCCGAAAACAGAAAACGGTGAACAAGTAAAGTTATTAGGAAGTTCAATTACTTCAGATGTTGCACTTTCAACTGAAGGTGATGGTTTATATCGTGTTAGCGGTTCTTATATATATAAGGGCATGGATGTAGATAATTATGTAGAATTTGGTAATACACTATGGAGAATTATTAAAATAAATAGTGATGGTTCTATAGAAATGGCTACAGATTCTTATGTTAACGCTCTAGACTGGAATACAACAATTACAGATTATGCTAATTCAGATATTAGAGCTTATTTAAATGATGTATATTTAAATACACTAAATAAAGATATGTTAACTAATGTAACATATTGTAAAGATTTAGTAAAAGATTTATCAAAAGTCACTTGTGATTCTAGTAATTCAGAAGATTACGTTAGATTACTTGGAATTACTGAATTTTTAAATAGTACAGTAGATAGTAATTCATTCTTAGCTGATAGCAATAATTATATATGGTTATATAATAGTAATGAAGAATCAGTATGGCATACTAATGGTACCAGTTTAGGTGCTAGTGATGCGGATAGTGGATACTTAGTAAAAGCTGTTGTCCATATTAAAAATAGCACACAATTATTAGGAGGATCAGGAACAAAAGAAGAACCTTACATAATTGAAAAAGAAAGTGATAAAGTAGAAGTAGGAAACTATGTTAAACTAGGGGAAGATAACTGGGTAGTATATGAAGTTAATAAAGATAACATTAAACTAGCTTTAAATGGAGTGTTAAGTACTACTTATAGATATTCTGCTAGTGACAATGCGTTTAATGTAGAAAGTTCTAATAGTTTAGCCGAGTATCTAAATACAACTTATTTGGATAGTTTATCTTACAAGGATATATTACTTGATACAAAATGGTATAACGGATCATACAAAAGTTATAAAGATGTAACAAAAAGTACAGTAACTAGCAAAGTTGGTTTACTTAATGTTAGTGATGTAAAAACTAATAATATAGATACTGCTGATAATTATTTTATTATTACTCCAGGGGATACGTATTATGAATATATGGTTGGATCTACTTTAAGACAATCTAAGATAACAATATCTAGAAGTATAAAACCAGCTATAAGTATAAATCTTACAAAAATAGAGAGTGGTAAGGGAACAGCAACTGATCCTTACATATTGGAGGGATAATATGAAAAAATTAACAATTACAATGATTATCCTAGATATATTAGTTGCAGTATGCTTTATAGTAACTTACTGTATTCCTGCTGTTAGAAATACAGTAATAGCAACTGCTCTAAATACTAAGACTCATCAGTGGATAGCTTATACTTTCTACAGCGAAGAGCAAATTAATTATGTTCTTTCACTAGATAGTTATATACCACTTACTGATGAAGTTGACTTAGATGCAATAGTTATCGATACATCAGAAAAAGATAGTTATGATAATGAATATGATGAACAAATATTAACGCGTGATCCAGGTAATGAAGATTACAAGTTAATAAATGTTAAAGTTGGTGGATACGATGGTTATTTAGTAGCGATATATGATCCATCAAAAGTGGAATTAATACACTCTAAGACATTTAATACTGGTTCTGGTCAAGAACAAGTTATTACAATGTGTAATAGACTTGGGGGACTTGTTTGTATAAATGGTGGAGCTTTCGTTGATTATGGAACAGGGTCTGACATACCTATGGGATATATAATTAAAGATGGTAAAGTTATTTGGTCAGATAGTGAAGCTGCAGGTAATTTAATAGGCTTTACTAATGATAATAAATTATTACTTACAAATTCGACAGGCGAAGCAGCAATTGCAAAAGGAATGCGTGATGCTCTTGAGTTTGGACCATTTCTAATAGTAAATGGTAAATCAATTCAGTATACTAATTCTGATTCAGCAGGAGGCTATTCAAGAGCTGCTAGAGTTGCTATAGCTCAAAGAAAAGATGGTGTAGTTCTATTTTTAGTAACTGATGGAACACATGCTAATGGTCCTAATTTAGGTGAAGTAATTGATGTTCTTGAAAAATATGGTGCATATAATGCAGCTAATCTTGATGGTGGAACATCTTCTCAATTAGCTATAGAAGGTAAATTAATAAATAATCCAAAAAATATATATGGTCAGTCAGTTTATAATGGGCGTTACGTTGTATCTGGTTTTGGTCTTATTGGATAAGCAAAAAGAATATAGAAAAATAATCTATATTCTTTTTTTAGTTGCCTAGTATATAAATATTAATACCGTATTTATTTTCTTCATTATCATAGAATAAATCATTTCTAATTGGAAAATAAGTGAGGTATCCAAATATAATATAGGTAATTGCAATAAGAAATAAACTAATATAATTTATGTATTTTATTTCTTTAGCTTTAAGTATTATGAAACTAAAATATTCAACTATACTAATTGTAATAAACATCATAGTTAGAACTATTATCATATTATGACCAATAGAATAATGAAATGGTAAATAAAGAGCTAAATAAATAGGAATTGAAATAATTCCACAAAAAAAGTTTGAAAAGATAAAATTATGGTATAATAATTTAAATTTTTGGGATATTATATACTCAATAAATCCCCAAATTATAAAACAAGTGAAAAGCATTTTCATGTGTTCCCATATACTTTCATTCACAGGAAAAAATATAGAAAAAATATCGTTTGGTAATTTTTCATATATAAAATGAATAGGAAAAGCAAGTATAAATATTCCTATAACACTTAATAGTTTTAATTTTTTAAGATTCATATAAACCTCTTTTCTTACTAATAATATGTGAAAATGTCACTTTTTTATTAAAAAAAAGTAAAAATTAGTAAGAAAAAAAAGGAAATAGGCAAACAATCAAGTATATTATAGATGTAGGGAGTGGTATTATGAATAATATTAGTCAAGAACTATTAAATGAAATTCGTAATAGTGTTGATATAGTAGATATTGTATCTAGCTATGTTAGTCTTACTCCTCGAGGAAAGAATTATTTTGGTATATGCCCATTTCATGATGATAATAGACCAAGTATGAGTGTTTCAAAAGATAAACAAATATATAAATGTTTTTCTTGCGGAGCAACAGGAAATGTATTTAAATTTTTAATGGATTATGAAAATATTTCTTTTATCGAAGCAGTTAAAAAATGTGCTGATTTGTCAAATATTAAATTAGATGTAAAAGTAGCCGATCATCACTTTGCTGATGAAAAACATAAAGTGCTATATGATATATATGATAGTAGTAATAAATTTTATCAGAACATGATTAATACAAGTGAAGGCAAAGAAGCAAAAGAATATTTATATAAACGTGAAATAGATGATGAACTTATCAAAGAATTTAAATTAGGTTTATCACTTAAAGATAGAACATTATTAACTCAGTTTTTAACTAAAAAGAATTTTAATAAAAATGATTTGTTAAAAAGCGGTTTGTTAATTGAGAATAGTTATGGTATTAGTGATATTTACTGTAATCGTATTATGTTTCCAATTGAAGATTTAAATGGAAGAGTAGTAGGCTTTAGTGGTCGTATTTATAATACTACTGATAATTCAAAATATATTAATACTAAAGAAACTGAAATATTTAAGAAAAGTGAAATACTATATAATTATGTAAAAGCAAAAGATGAAGCCCGTAATAAAGGCTTTGTAATTGTCATGGAAGGTTTTACTGCTGTAATGCGAGCATATCAAATTGGTATTAAAAATGTAGTAGCAACTATGGGAACTGCTCTTACAAAAGAAAATGCCATGACAATTAAAAAGATGGCAAAAGATGTATATTTATGTTTTGATGGCGATGCAGCAGGTGCAAAAGCAACAATGTCTGCGATTGAAGAATTTAATAAAATAGGAGTTACACCTAAAATTATTAGATTAGAAGATAAGTTAGATCCAGATGATTATATAAGACAAAAAGGAAAAGATAGCTTTTTAAATAAACTAGACAATCCAATAAATGTAATGGATTTTAAACTATCTTATTTAAAACAAAATAAGGATATAACAAAATCAGAAGAATTAGCATCATATGTTAATGATGTTATAAATGAATTATCTAAGATTAATGATGAAGTGCTTAGAGAAATAACACTTAAAAAATTAAGTTTTGAATCTAATCTTGATATAGATTTTCTAAAGGAAAGAGTTAATTCTATTTCTACACCACAAGAAGAAAAAAAAGTAGAATTAATAAAAAAAGAAATAACTAAATTAAATAAATATGAAAAGGCAGAAAAGTATTTAGTATACTATATGTTATTTTCTAAAGAGGCAGTTAAAATATATGATCATAAAATAAGTTTTATATCTAATGCAGATTTAAGATTATTAGCTAAAGAAATAAGCGCATACTATCATAAGTATGGTGATATAACACTTGCAGATTTCTTAAGCTATATTGTGGCTTATGATGACTTAAATAAAACAGTAACAGAGATATTAAATTTGAATTTAAAAGAAGAGATAGATTTAAATGTAATAAATGATTATGTAAATACTATTAGAGAAAATTTAGTTAATATGCAAATTGCTAAACTGAATAAAAGAATAAATGAGGAAACAGATTCTAAAAAACAAGTTGAATTAGCAGAGCAAATATGTGAACTAAGAAAACAAGAAATCAATTTATAGTAAGGGGAATAGTTATGAATGAAATAAAAGGTTTTGAGGAAAGAAAAGAAGAACTAGTCAAATTAGGTAAAGAAAGTGGTCTAATTACTTATGAACAATTAGCAACCGCACTTAAAGGATTAGAATTAGATAGTGATTCACTAGATGATTTATATAATACTTTTAGTGAAAATAATATTGCCATAGTATCTGGTGATGAGAGTGAAGATGATGGTGATGAAGAAAAAGCAATATTATCAGATGATATATTAACAAAAGATTTAAATATTAATGATCCAGTAAGGATGTATTTAAAAGAAATTGGTCAAATTAAGCTTTTAACAATGGATGAAGAATTGGCACTTGCTGATCGTATCGCTGATGGTGATGAAATGGCAAAAACAATTCTTGCTGAAGCAAATTTGCGTCTAGTTGTTAGTATTGCAAAAAGATATGTAGGTCGTGGAATGTTATTCTTAGATCTTATTCAAGAAGGTAATATTGGTTTAATGAAATCAGTTGAAAAGTTTGATGTTACCAAGGGATATAAATTTAGTACTTATGCAACTTGGTGGATTAGACAAGCTATAACAAGAGCTATAGCTGATCAAGCTAGAACTATACGTGTTCCTGTTCATATGGTTGAAACAATTAATAAATTAGCCCGTATTCAAAGACAATTAACACTAGAACTTAATAGAGAACCATCAGAAGAAGAACTAGCAAATAAAATGGGAATTTCGGTAGATAAAATTCGTGAAATATATAAAATCAGTCAAGAACCAGTTAGTTTAGAAACGCCAATAGGTGAAGAAGATGATTCACATTTAGGTGACTTTGTTCCAGACGAAAGAAATATGAGTCCAGAAGACTATGCTACTAATGAAATGCTTAAAGATGAAATATCAGAAGTACTTCTTACACTAACTGAAAGAGAAGAAAAAGTAATAAGATTAAGATTTGGCCTTGAAGATGGTAAATCTCGTACTCTTGAAGAAGTAGGGCAAATGTTTGGAGTAACGCGTGAAAGAATTCGTCAAATAGAGGCAAAAGCTCTTAGAAAACTTCGTCATCCTTCACGTTCAAGAAAATTAAAAGACTATATGGTTGAGTAATATGTTTTCAAAAAGATTAATAGAGATAGCTTCTTTAATTCCAGTTAGGTCTCATGTTATTGATGTTGGATGCGACCATGGATTACTTGATATATATTTAACTATAAATCGTAGATGTAAATGCGTTGCATCGGACATAAGTGAAACTTGTTTAGAAAAGGCAAGAGAAAATATAGAAAAATTCAAACTCGAAGATGACATAGAATTAGTTAAGTCTGATGGACTAAAAAATATAACTTATTCTAAAACAGATTATATTGTCATTGCAGGTATGGGAACTAATACTATACTTGAAATACTAGATACATGTAATGCTGATAATATTATAGTTCAAACTAATACAGATTTATTTGATTTCCGTGAGACAATTACCGACAATTTTGAAATTATTGATGAGAGAGTTGTCTATGAAAGAAAAATATACTATGTTATTATGAAATTAAAAAGAGGAAAAAAAAGATATAGTTATGCTGATTATTTTATAGGACCGATTATTAAAAATAAAAATAGTGGTGTTTATAAGGAATATAAAGAATACTTGTTAGATAAGTATACGGAAATATATAAAAATATTCCTAATACAAGTTTAGATAGGAAACTTGAAGTAGCAAGTGCAATTAGATCAATTAAAAAGTACTGTAAGTAATTACAGTACTTTTTACATAAAGAATGTAGGACCGTCAGAAACAGAGTAACCAGTTTTAGTACTAGATACTTCTTTTGTTTCTGTTTCTTTTTTTACAGTACTATTGTTACTTCCGATATTACTATTATTGCTTGAAATAGGAGTATCATTTTTCTTAAATTCATTCATTACTTTGAACATTGTTTTTGCATTTCTAAGAACTGGTGCTGTTTGTTTTATAACTGGAATACTTTGGTTAACTATATTAAGAACCTTACCTGTTCCTGTTAATATACTACTAAAATTAATGTTGCCACCAAACAACCCACGTAAAAGTCCACGTGAAGCTGTACTTGCTGCACCCATAGGCATATAGCTGTATGGCATCATATAAGGATTATAGTTCATAAATTACTCCTTTCTTATATAATATATGAAAAAAATAGATAAAATTACTATAAAATACTTGTAAAAGCATATTAAATAGTGTATTATCTTATTAGTGCTTTTACTTGGAATAAAACGTCTCCGATTTATCCTAGGTAAATAGTGAATATAAGAGAGAGGAGAATTATAATGGCATTAACTAAAGAAGTTAAATCAGAAATTATTAAGAAATATGCTAGAAGTGAAGGCGACACAGGTTCTGCTGAAGTACAAATAGCTATTTTATCAGAAGAAATTAAAGGCTTAACTGAACACTTAAAAGAACATAGTCATGATTTCCATTCAAGAAGAGGTCTTCTTAAAAAAGTTGGACAAAGAAGAAGTTTACTAAACTATCTACTTAAAGAAGACGTTGCAAGATATCGTGAATTAATTAAGAATTTAGGATTAAGAAAATAATAATTAAATGGTAGGGCACTCTTTTTGAGTGTCTTTATTTTTGAAATAGAATATTAGGAGGTAAGAAATGAAAAAAATATTTGAATTAGATTTTAGAGGCCGTAAATTAGTTGTTGAAAATGGAGAAATGGCTAAACAAGCACACGGTGCCGTAATAGTAAGATATGGCGATACTGTAGTACTTTCAACAGCAGTAGTATCAAAAAGCGCTAACGTGCTATCTGATTTTTTCCCATTAATGGTACTTTATAATGAAAAATTATATTCAGTAGGTAAAATACCAGGCGGATTTATAAAAAGAGAATCAAGACCAAGTGATGCAGCTACACTTGCTGCTCGTATGATAGATAGACCAATGAGACCTATGTTTCCTGAAAACTTTAGAAATGAAGTACAAGTAATTAATACAATTTTATCTGTTGATCAAGATAATCTACCAGAGATGGCTGCAATGTTCGGGTCAAGTTTAGCTACATGCATTAGTAAAATCCCATTTGATGGACCAATTGCAGGTGTTAAAGTAGGACGTGTTGATGGTAAATTTATTATCAATCCAACTATTGAAGAAACAGAAAAATCTGATATTGATTTAACAGTAGCAGGAACTAAAAAAGCAATTAACATGGTTGAATCAGGTGCTAAAGAAGTATCAGAAGAAGATATGTTAGAGGCTTTAATGTTTGGTCATGAAGCTATCGTAGAATTATGTGAATTCCAAGAAAAGATTATTGCTGAAATAGGACAAGAAAAAATGGAATATGAAGTTCTTGAAATAACTGATGAATTAAAAGTAAAAGTAGACGGATTATTAAGAGATAATCTAAGTATTGCAATGCATAGCAATTTAGAAAAAAATGCTAAGTATGATGCAATTGATAAATCTAAAAAGGATGTTATTGATGCTATAACAGAAGAAAATAGTGATCTTGATAAAGAACAGTTAAATGTTTTACTTACAAAAGTTAAACTTGTTATGGAAGCAATTGAATATGATATTTTTAGAAAAATTGTTGTTAAAGAAAAATCAAGAGCAGATGGTAGAAAAATGGATGAAATCAGAGCATTATCAACTGATATTGATTTACTTCCAAGAACTCATGGTTCGGCATTATTTACTCGTGGTCAAACACAAAGTTTATCTATAACTACTTTAGGGGCTTTAGGAGAACATCAAATATTAGATGGACTTGGTATTGAAGCAGAAAAGAGATTTATGCTTCACTATAATTTTCCTCAATTCTCAGTAGGAGAAACAGGAAGATATGGTGCACCCGGAAGAAGAGAGATTGGTCATGGAGCTTTAGGAGAAAGAGCACTAGCTCAAGTTATTCCTTCTGAAGATGTATTCCCATATACTATTCGTGTTGTATCAGAGATACTTGAAAGTAATGGTTCTTCATCACAGGCAAGTATTTGTGCTGGATGTATGAGTTTAATGGCAGCGGGTGTTCCAATTAAGGCTCCTGTTGCAGGTATTGCTATGGGTTTAATTACTGATGGTGATGATTATACAATACTTACTGATATCCAAGGTCTAGAAGATCACTTAGGGGATATGGACTTTAAAGTAGCAGGAACTCGTGATGGTATTTGCGCACTTCAAATGGATATTAAGATTAAAGGTATTACTAAAGACATTTTAAAAGAAGCTTTAGCTCAAGCCAAAACAGCTAGAATGCAAATATTAGATGTTATTGAAGCACAAATACCTGAACCTCGTAAAGAAGTTTCTAAGTATGCTCCAAAAACTGTAGTATTTATGATTAATCCAGATCGTATCAAAGAAGTTATTGGTAAGGGTGGAGAAACAATTACTAAGATAATTCTTGAATCTTCAAATGTAACAGCCGTTAATGATGTAAATGCTGTTAAGGTTGATTTAGAAGATGATGGTAGAGTAATTATATATCATACTTCACAAGAAATTATTGATAAAACAAAAGAAATGATTTTAAATATAGTAAGAGAACCAGAAACTGATGCTTTATATACTGTTAAAGTAGTTAAAGTAGAAGAATTTGGTGCATTTGTACAATTATGGCCTGGATGTGAAGGTTTAGTTCACGTTTCACAACTTGATGTTAACCGCGTTGAAAAACCAAGTGACATTGTTAAAGTAGGCGATGAGATTGTTGTTAAAAATTTAGGTTATGATAATAGGGGGAGATTAAATTTATCTCGTAAGGCTGCTATGGCACCGGCAAAACCTAAAGAAGAATCAAAAGAAAAAGAAACTAATGAATAGTTTCTTTTTTTATTTTTGATTTTTTTTCTTTTGGTATACCATAACTGCATCAATAGAATCAAACTCGTCGCCATACATTACATTATAAATAGCTGGTATTGTTACAACTGTTTGATCATCATTTGGTTTTGGCGCAGAATCTTCTTCATAGTAATAGTAATATTCACTAACTACCTTACCATCATCAGTTAAGAATTTACTTAAATCATTATCTACAAAGCCACGATATTTTTTAAGTGCCTTTCCAAAATTAGTACCGTATGTATATTGTATGTAATGTTGAATATTAGAAAGAAGTATTAAATCATATTTTTTTCTTAGCACTTCCGGCAAATTAATGACATTATAATTAAAGAATGTTGCATTCTTTTCATCAAGTTTATATAATTTTTCTTTTAATAGTTCATAATTATCATCTTTTAAATAATCTAGTAGTTTTATGTGTGGCTTACTACTACCTTTAGTATTAATAAGTAATCTTGAATTACAAATGTTTTCACCACTTTTAAATAGTTTATATATTTGATCCCAAAAATTTCTTGAATGGATAGGTAGTTCTTTTCTGATTTTGTTTAAATAAACTTCTTTATTAAATATATCATTAGTATTTTCTGCTTCTGAATTATTTTTTAAAAAGAATTTAAAAAAATCGTCTTGCGATAATACCTTTATGGCTGCTGCTTTAATTTGCATTACGTGATATGCATATGCATTTATATCAAACATATCTATACTATTAGCACCTTTATTTAAAGCTTCGAAAGCATGATCGCCACTTGCGCAAGGAACAAGTAAGTCTTTACCTTCAACATCTAGTAAATTTAAATAGCCACCAATATTTTCAGTAGTAAAAACGAATGATGGTGAATACTTTGAAAAAGACGTGTCATCTGCTTTTCTTAAAATAACATTTTTTAAATTAATTAGTTCTTCTATGATTCCTTTTTGATTATGCATATAAATCCCCCTTTTTTAATGGGGTTTATTATATATTAAAATATGATTTTTGTCAAAGATTAATAGGTAAAGTAGAGTTATATTTTCAAAAAAATATGCTTATTTTTTATTTCAAAAAAACCAAAAACAAACAACTTTTCTTGCTTTTTTTTGCTTCTTCTATTATAATTATATAGAATAGATATATAGTTGTGCCGAGTGATAATTTAAACTAATAACTAAAAAAATTTATATTATTATCACTCTATAGGTAGAATGTGTAACTTATTAAAATACTATTTTATTTAAGTTACATATAAACATAATTCAAGAATTTTTTAAATAACTAATTTAGTATATACATAATGTCATTATAAAATATTATAATTTCATTTTGCATTCATAAACAACTTAATAGTAGAAATGAAAATAAAAGCAGTATACATAGTTAAAGATTTAATTATTGCATGAAGTTTTTATTTTTTTTGGCCAAACTTATAAAATGTTAAAATTTCAAACTATATCCAGTTTTTTAAAATTTAGATATTTGTTTTAAAATTATGTAGTATTTTGTTAATTTAATTTATATTAATCAAAATTGTTTAAAAACTAATGAACTTAAACAAAATACTAATGGAAACTTGTATTATTTGAATCTTTTAAAAAAATGTAACAGATAAAATACACTTGAATTGTTATTATAAATATATTAAATTGAAATCCATTTAAATAAAACAATAATAAGATTAAAAGAAAAAGAGGATAATTATGAAAAAATATAAAAGGTATTTTGAAAAAAAAATTAGAAAAAAAGGCTTTACTTTAATAGAACTTTTAGCCATTATATTAGTACTTGCTATTCTCGTTTTAATAGCTATTCCTTTTATAACAAAAATAGTAGAAGAAGCATCAAAAGAAGCTTTTAGACAAACAACAAAAGGAACGGCAACAGCTATTGAAAAGCAGTGTGATTTACAAGTAATAAATGATGAAAAGATAACTGATACTTATGCAGTGGAAGGTTATAAAATAACAACAGGTAATAGTTTTAAAGTTAAAGGAAGATTACCACAATACGCTAATGCAAATGCAAATAATGATTGTAATGTTCAAATAGTAGCCCACAATAATAAATGGTGTGCAACTAAAGCATATGCTGAAGATAAAGTAACAGTTACAAAATATGTAGACGGCCTATGTAAAATAGGTAATACGGGTCCTACCGTAGTATCAGGAAACGATACTTGGGATGGCTGGATAACAATGACTTTGTATTATCCAGCTGGTTCAACAGATAGGGAGTGGCGTTTAGGTTCTCAAGGAGAAGTTAGATATGATCAAACTTTAATGTGGCAAGATTATACAGGCTCAATTACTGTTAAACTAGATAGAGTAGAAGATGTATGGATACGATATAACTTAGATGGTAAAACAGTAACAATACCGCCTGCTGGAACTGTACTAGTTGATATTGAGCCTGACAGTTATGGAACAAGTAAAAAAGTAAATTCAGTGAAAGTTAAAATTGCTTATGACGAAGACGCAACAGTAAAAGAATATCGTGTTGGTAGTAGCGGATGGATGACTTATAATGGTGAGTTTACAGTAACTGAAAATACTATTATAGAAGCTAGAGCAAGTAAGCCAGATAATGTTTATGACACAGATGGTAATCTTGTAGTATCAAGAAAAGCAGTTGGAAGAGATGCTGTATATATTGGTAATATTGGAATAAACGAAACAGAACTTCCTGCTCCAATAATTCAAAGATTAGATGGTACTGAAACTGGAGAAGTGGCAAAGGTTAAAGTAACTTATCCAGCAGAAGCAGATAAAAAGATATATAAAGAAAATTATGGAATAGAAGAAAATTATACAAATGAAATAAGTGTAGCAAAATATGGGACGTATATAATTGCCTATTACTATGATGTTAGTGGTAAACGTTCACAGGCATCATCAATATATATAAATGACCCAAATGGCGGCGGTTCAGGGAATTTTAACCCACCAGGAGTATATGATCCGTATCCTCCTTCAAATCCAGGTGAAAAACCACCTGTTATTCCTTCTTATAGAATAGCAGCACCAACAATAACTGGTAATCCTACTACTCCAACAACTGGCTCAGTTGAAGTAACAGTAACCCCACCTGTCATGGCAGAATCTATTTATATTAAAAAAGGAAATGGTAAGTATGAGTTATATACATTACCAATAACAGTTAAAACAAATACCATGATAACAGCTTATTATATTACTGCAAACGGAGAGACCTCAGAAAAAGGATATTATAATGTAAATAATATAGTTGAAGGGAATAAACCTTATTTAGCTATTAATGCTAGCCCATATCCATATTCAACTTCGTATGGCGAAACTAATGTTAATATATCATTAGATTATAGTAATGCGGATACAGTTGAATATAGTGAAAATGGGATTGAATATAAAGCATATACAGGAGCATTTAATGTAACAAAGAATGAAACTATATATGCTAGGGCAACAAACTCTTATGGTACAACCTTAAGACAGTTATCTATAACTAATATTGGCGGTGCAGCACCAGCAAAACCAGATGTATTATCTGTTAATATTATGGTGGCTCCAGAACCGGTAGTATCAACAGAACTAGTAGCAAAGGTAATTGTTAAAATAGATTATGATAGTAGGGCGACCAAGAAATATTATACTTTAGGTAAAGGTGGTCCTTTAAAAGAATATACTGGTGAATTTGAAGTTACCGAGAATACTACAATATATGCCTATGCCTTATCAAATAAAGGTAAAGGCGAGGCTAGTAAAAAAATAGATAATTTACTAAATGGTATAGCAGAACCAAATATTATAGCTAATCCATCTAATGATAGCTTTGCAAGTTCAACTATTATTTCAATTGATTATGATAAAAATGCAGTGGTTAAAAGATATAGTATCAATGGAGGAATTCTTAGAGATTATGTAGCACCGATTGAAATACAGGAGAATTCAACTATCTACGCTTATAACAGTAATGCTAAAGGTGATGAAGCGGAATCGACATATTATGTAAATAATATAAATGGTAAATCTTCAATATTTCTAATTGATAAAGGTTATTACTATATACTAAAACTAAGTTATCCAGAAATATCAACCGGACGTGAATATAAATGGAAGAAAGATGGTATATGGAAAACTTACGATGAAAAAGGCATTCTATTAATTAAGCCTGAATATAAAGATAGATTAATGGATGCAGATAGTAATTTTAAGGTAGGTATTGAAGATGACAATGGTGATATAGTAGATTACACTAACCACTGGTATATCATTGATTCAGATTTTAAAGCACTTAAAGAGAACATCTTTATGAGATGGGATACCACAACACCACCAACTCCAGAGATTGTTCTAAACACATTGGAACCAGCTCAAAAAGTTAGCGCAACTATTTTATACAATAAAATTCTTGTTAAGAAAGAATATAAAGTAGTTGATAAAGATAGTAATATAGTTCAGGATTGGGCAAACTATGATGGAGCTATAAATATTGATAGAAATAATACTATTATATATGCTCGTGGTATGGATGAGACAGAAGTATGGAGTGAAACAGCCGTCTATAAAGTAACTAATATTGATGAATTACAACCAGTTATTAATTTAACAATGGATTTAGTAACAGCAACTCAAAAATTAGGTATAAAAGTAAATGTTACGGATGACGGTGTGGTAAGTAAAATAAAATGGGCGAAAGGAATACTAGGTGAAAGCTACTTTGCAAGTGGTGGAACTGAAATACTAAACAATAGTATTGTTAATATAACAGAAAATGCTTACTATACTTTCTATGCTGAAGATGGAGTAGGTAATAAACAAGTTTATACTATTAATGTTGAAAATATAGATTTAACACCACCAATAATAAGTATATCTGCAACGCCAGAAAATGCAGTTGTAACTACGGCACAGGTGACGATTGAATATGGTGATTCAACAATAAAACAATACAAGATTGGTAGTAGTACAACATGGTTAACTTATACAACGCCATTTAATGTATCATCGTATACCGTTCTTACAAACAACTGGCAAAATGCAGATGGCACGGTTACTATTTATGCAAAAGGTAAGGATAGTGTTGGTAATGAGGTTATAGTTACCCAAAAATTACTTAACCTTGATTTAGATATGCCAACTAAACCTGTCATAGTATCAAATGCCGGTTATCCAGTACTTACATCGTATGGGATTAAGTTTGATGACATAACAACAGTGACATATGATTCGAGAAGTGACATCGATAATTATTATAGTATAGATGGTGGATCTACTTGGTTACCATATACAGGTACAGTTCATCTAGCGTCTGGTACAATTATTGCCAAGAGTGTAAAAAAAGATACTGGGTTGATGGTATCTGTAAGTAAAACTATAGCAATGCCTGCGGATGCAATTACTATAAATGCATACGATGGAAATGACACTACTTTTATTAATGTTCCAATTTCTGTTCAATACTATATGAAAGTAGATAGTAGTATGCAAGGAAAACCTTTTAGAATATTATGGCAAGGAGATTCATCAAGTTATTACTTGAATCTTGCATTTTTAGATAGTAGTAAAGCAGTTATAAGTAGCAAAACAGAAACAACAGGTAAAGTAACAGAAAGCATATTTCAAATTCCGGACGGAACAGAATGGATAAGAGTAAATCAAAATGCTTGGTATACTGGTAAAATTTACGAAATACAGACTAGCAATGAACCAACGTTTAGTGCAACAAACGGTTATATGTTATTGCACGCTGATCCAACAAAATCAATAAATAGTCCTTACCAAATGGTAAGTATATCCTATTTCCCAACAAGTGTAAAAAGGCTATATAGGATAGGAGTGACTGGTGATTGGTTAGATTATGAAGACAAACCTATATTAGTAAAACAAGGTGAAACTATTTATGCTAAGGGAATAGATCAAAATGGTAATGAAACTAGGAAAATACCTAGTTATACAGCAAGTGTTAGTAATGCTTTAACGGCAGAAGCTTCTGATAAAAACGATACAACATTTGTATCTATAGCTAGCCTAAGATATATGAAGATAGACAGTAGCATGCAAGGAAGAAATATGAGAGTATTATGGCAATCAGGTAATACATCGGGTAGTTTTAGAACAACTATAAACTTTCTAGATAGTAATAAATCTGTTATAAGTAGCGTTGTAGAAGCAACAGCCACAAAAGTAGACAGTATATTTAAAGTTCCATTAGGAACAGAATGGATAAGCATAACGCAAGATAATTATTATTATCCAGGCAGGATTTACGAAATACAGTCTTCAAACGAACCACAGTTTAGCGCAACAAACGGCTATATGTTATTGCATGCAGATCCAACGAAATCGATAAGTACTCCATATCAAATGGTAAGTATATCCTATTTCCCAACAAGTGTAAGTAGACTATATAAGATAGGGGCGGCTGGTAGTTGGCTAAATTATGAAGACAAGCCTATATTAGTAAAACAAGGTGAAACTATTTATGCTAAGGGAGTAGATCAATATGGAAATGAAACTAGAATAACTCCTACTTATACAGCAAGTGTTAGTGATGCTTTAACGGTAGAAGCTTCTGATAAAAATGATGCCACTTTTGTATCTGTATCTAGTTTAAGGTATATGAAAATAGATAGTAGTATGCAAGGCAAAAACATAAGAATATTATGGCAATCAGGTAATACTTCAGGAACTTATAGAGCAAATATAAATTTTTTAGATAGCAATAAAACGGTTATAAGTACTATTCCAGAAGCAACTGCTACTAAAGTGGAGAATATATTTAAGGTTCCATTAGGAGCAGAATGGATAAGCATAGCACAAGATTCATATTATTATCCAGGTAAGATTTATGAAATACAGACTAGCAACGAACCAACGTTTAGTGCTACAAATGGATATATGTTATTGCATGAGGATCTAACAAAATCAATAAATACACCATATCAAATGATAGATATATCTTATTTTCCAACGAGTGTAACTAGATTATATAAGATAGGCTCAGCTGGAAGTTGGATGAATTATGTTGATCAACCAGTATGGGTAAATCAAGGTGAAACTATTTATGCTAAAGGAATAGATAAATATGGTAACGAAACTAGAATAACCCCTAGTTACACAGTAAACGTCGCCAATGCTTTGGCGAAGGAAGCCTTTGATAAAAATGATACTACATATGTAACGATATCTAGTTTAAGATATATGAAAATAGATAGTAGTATGCAAGGAAAAAACATGAGAGTATTATGGCAGTCAGGTGATACCTCTGGTAGTTTTAGAGTCACTATAAACTTCTTGGATATTAATAAATCCATTATAAGTAGCGTTGTTGAAACGACAGCTACAAAAAAAGATAGTATATTTAGTGTTCCGTTAGGAACTGAATGGATAAGTATAACACAAGGTTCGTATTATTACACAAGTAAAATATATGAAATACAATCTTTGAGTTAAATATCATTTGTTTTAGTAGAAGTCTATTAACATAAGGTATGTAAAGTGAAATAAAAGTTTAAGTTATTCGCTTAAACTTTTATTTTTATAAACATCATTAATCCCTGAAAACATGAATATTTTTTATTTTATATTTAAAAAACCTAAAGAACTTATAAAATATATTGAATTTAAATTATTAAAGGAATAGGGTATTAAATAATGATTAAAATATGATAAAATATAACAAGATAATAAGGAGGAATAGATATGATAAATAATAAGAAAAAAATATTTATTGTTATTAGTGTTGCAATTGTTATAATGGTTATTATAATACTTATTTTTATAAATAATAATAAAAATAAAAACCAACCTTCAACAATAATAGAAGATGGTAAATCTGATAGTGATGTTATTGTTGATAAGATAACATTTAGTAATATAACTAAAGTCTATGATGGTGGTATAACTACTATAACTGCAGATATGGTAAATAATACAACAGAGAATAAAAATTTTAAATTAGAAATTATTTTAAAAGATGAAGATGGTAAAGAAGTAAAGTCAGCAATCCAGGTTGTTGAAAATTTAGAACCAGATAGGAAAAAGAAACTTACTACAGGTATTGCTGGTAATTATACAAATATAAAAGAAGTAGAGTTTAAAGTTATGGAGGATGAATAATGAATAAAAAAGTTGCTATTGCTATTGCAATAACTATAATTGCAGTTATAGTTATTGTAATTAGCTTAGGTCTAAAAAATAAAGGAAAAAATGAAGAAGACAAGGATTATATTGTAAATAGTTTAAGCGAACTATTTCCTTCAAAGGAGTTAACACAAACTTTTAAAGATGGTGATAACGAATACGAAGTTACTATTAAGAGTGTTACAGAAAAAGATGACACCACTACTATTGTAAGCGAGTATGAAACCACAAATAATGATGTAGCAACAACGGTTGAAACAACATATGAAATAACAAATGAAAAGGTTATTGAATCAGGTAAATATACAGCTGATGGGTCTATGGTTTCTATTATTTATCCAAATGAACTTATTGTAGGAATTCCGTATTTAAATATGACATGGAAAAGCGTAGATGGACTAATTACGAATACAGTTGTAAGCATGAAAAATAATCAAGTCACTATTGAAAGTGTTAGAAAAACAGACATATATGAAGAAGATGAAACTAAGCCAATCAGCAAAGATTTTAAGGAAACTAGAATTTATGAAAAAGGAAAGGGTATAGTTTTATATCGCAGCGAAATAGTTGGTGACAAAAGTAGTATTAGTGAAAAAAAATTAATTGATTAGAAAAAGGGGTGAGTGTATGACTAAAGTTAAGAAAAGATATTTTAGTAGTAAATTCAAGAAAAAAGGATTTACTTTGATAGAACTTTTAGCCATCATCTTAGTACTTGCTATTATTGTTTTGATAGCAATTCCCTTTATAACAAAAATAGTTGAAGAAGCGTCAAAAGAAGCATTTAGACAAACAACAAAAGGAACAGCAACAGCTATTGAAAAGCAGTGTGATTTACAAGTAATAAGTGATGAAAAAATAACTGATACATATGCAGTAGATAACTATAGAGTAATTACAGGTAATAATATAAAAGTAAAGGGTAGATTACCATTATATGCAAATGCAAATGCAGATAATAATTGTAATGTTCAAATAGTAGCCCACAATAATAAATGGTGTGCAACTAAAGCATATGCTGAAGATAAAGTAACAGTTACAAAATATGTAGAAGGCTTATGTAAAATAGGCAATACTGGACCAACTTTGGTATCGGGAAATGATACTTGGGATGGATGGATAACATTGACATTATATTATCCAGCAAGTTCAACTGATAGAGAGTGGCGATTAGGTTCACAAGGTGAAATTAGGTATGATCAAACTTTAATGTGGCAGCCATATACAGGTGCAATAACTGTAAGATTAGATAGAGTAGAAGATGTATGGATAAGATATAACTTAGATGGTAAAACAGTAACCATACCACCGGCTGGAACAGTATTGGTTGATATCCAGCCAGACAGTTATGGAACAAGTAAAAAAGTTGAGTCGGTCAAAGTTAAAATAACATACGATGAAGATGCAACAGTAAAAGAATACCGTGTTGGAGATAGTGGATGGATGACATATACAGGAGAGTTTACGATAACTGAAAATGTTATTATTGAAGCAAGAGCAAGTAAACCAGATAATATATATGATGCAGATGGTAATCTTATAGTATCCAGAAAAGCAATTGGACGAGATGCAGTCTATATAGGCAATATAGGAATTAATGAAGAAGCTTTACCAGCACCAACTATTCAAAGATTAGCCCCGTCAACCGGAGATGAAGTAGCTGGTGTCAGAGTTACATATCCGGCCGAGGCAGTTAAAAAAATATATAAAGTAAATTATGGAATAGAAGAAAATTATACAAGTGAAATAAGTGTCAAAAAATATAGGACATATATAATTGCATACTATTATGATGCAAGTGGCAAACGTTCACAAGCAGCAGCTATATATATAAATAACCTAGATGATTCAAATGATGGTAAGGTTCCAGGAACACCAGATCCACCTGGTGATTACGATCCAAAACCACCACTTGAAATTATCGAAAAACCGCCAGTAACACCATCATATCGTATTTTAGCCCCTGCAATTACTGGTAGTCCAACAGCTCCAACAACAGGAACTGTTGAAATAACTGTAAATCCGCCAGTAGCAGCAAATACTATATATATAAAAAAGGGTAATGGTAAATACGAAATATATAATGGTCCTATTACAGTTAAAACTAATACCCTAATAACAGCGTATTATATTACTCCAAATGGTGAAACATCAGAAAAAGGCTATTATACTGTTAGAAATATAGTTGAAGGAAATAAGCCATATCTAGCAATTAATGCAGATCCATATCCATATTCAACTTCTTATGGTGAAACAAGTATTAATATATCTTTAGATTATAGTAATGCTGATACAGTTGAATATAGTGAAAATGGTATTGAATATAAGCCATACACAGGGACCTTTAATGTAACAAAGAATGGAACAATTTATGCAAAAGCGACAAATTCTTATGGAACAACATTAAGGCAGTTATCAATAACAAATATTGGTGGGACTGGTCCAACAAAACCAGATGTGTTATCAGTTAATATTATGGTAGCGCCCGAACCAGCCGTATCAAATAATTTAGTAGCGAAGGCAATAGTTAAAATTGATTATGACAGTAAGGCGACTAAAAAATATTACACATTAGGTAGATATGGTTCTTTAATAGAATATACTGGTGAATTTGAAGTTACTGAAAATACAACAATATATGCATATGCAGTATCTTCAAATGGTAAAGGTATTGACGCTAAAAAGATTGATAATTTATTAAATGGTATAGCTGAACCAGATATCATAGCTAATCCATCTAATGATAGTATTGCAAGTTCAACTATTATATCAATTGAATATGATAAAAATGCTATAGTTAAGAGATATAGTATTAATGGTGGCACACTTAGAGATTATGTAGCACCAATCGAAATTGAAGAAAATTCAACTATTTATGCTTATAATAGTAACGCAAAAGGTGATGAAGCAGAGTCAACATATTATGTAAATAATATAAGCCCAAAAACTTCTATATTTTTAATAGATAAAGGATATTATTATATCTTAAAACTAAACTATCCAGAAATATCAACTGGACGTGAATACAAATGGAAAAAAGACGGAATATGGAAGTCATATGATGAAAAAGGAATTTTATTAATAAAACCAGAATATAAAGATGAACTACTAGATAAAGATGATAATTTCAGAGTAGGCATTGAAGATGATAATGGCGATATAATAGATTATACTAACCACTGGTATATAGTTGATTCGGATTTCAAGTCACTTCAAGAAAATATCTTCATGAGATGGGATACAACAACACCTCCAACTCCGGAAATAGTATTAAATACATTAGAACCAGCAAGAACGGTTACAGCAACTATACTATATAATAAAGCCCTTGTAAAAAAAGAGTATAAGATAGTTGATAAAGATGGTAATATTGTTCAGGATTGGGCAAATTATAATGGTGCTATAAATATTTCTGAAAATAATACTATTATATATGCTCGTGGAATGGATGAAACTGAAGTATGGAGTGAAACAGCTGTTTATAAAGTAATTAATATAGATGAAAATCAACCAGTTATAAAATTAACAATGGATTTAGAAACAGCAACAAGAAAACTTGGTATTAAAGTTAATGTTACAGATGATGTAATGGTAAGCAAAGTAAAGTGGGCAAAAGGAATACTTGGTGAAAGTTATTTTGCAAATGGTGGAACTGAAATATTAAACAACAGTATTGTTAATATAACAGAAAATGCATATTATACTTTTTACGCCGAAGATGGCGTTGGTAATAAACAAGTATATACTATTAATGTTGAAAATATAGATTTAACGCCACCAATAATTACGATATCAGCAACACCAGAAAATACGATTGGAACTTCATCACAAGTAACAATTGATTATGGAGATTCTACAACCAAACAATATAAGATAGGAAGTAGTACAACATGGTTAACATATACATCGGCATTCAATGTATCATCTTATACTGTTTTGACAAATAACTGGCAAAATGCAGATGGCACAGTAACTATCTTTGCAAAAGGTGTAGATAGTGTTGGTAATGAAGTTATAGTAACAGAAAAATTACTTAACTTAGATTTAGACATGCCAACTAAACCAATAATTGTATCAAATTCTGGATATCCAGTACTTACATCATATGGTGTTAGATTAGATGATATAACAACCGTGACATATGATACTAGAAAAGATATAGATAATTATTATAGTGTTGATGGTGGTACAACTTGGCTTCCATATACAGGTACAGTAAATTTATCATCGGGTACTATAATAGCAAAAAGTGTTAAAAAGGGTTCTGGTCTTGAATCAAGCGCTAGTAAAACAGTATCTATGCCAGCTGATGCAGTACCACTTGCTGGATATGATGGAAATGATTCAACATATTATAAGAAGACCACCTCATATATATTTATTGATTCAAGTCTTTATAATCAAAATATAAAGATAAGGGTGGGTACTCATAGTAATGGTGGAGCCCTTACTGTAAGGTATTTAGATTCTTCCGGTAATGCATTATTAACAAGATCATATACTACAACTGCAACTTTTTATATTACAGAAAAAGTCCCAGTTGGAACCAACAAAATATATTTTTCTTTACAAACAGCTAATGGTTCAATATATGAAATCTTCCCAGATAATACACCTGTAATTGCGGCAACACAAATTTTACCAAAATTGACAACACATGGTGTTGAAAGCGCGTATAGCATGGCAACAATAAATTACTATGCAACAAGTGTTCAAAGATTATATAGTTTTGATAATATAGCATGGTATGACTACACTGATTTGCCAATAAAAGTGGCTATAGGACAAACATTATATGCTAAGGGTATTGACAAAAATGGTAATGAAAGTAGAAGCGTCACAAGTTATACTGCCACTATTAGAGCAGATTCGGTACCACCAACTGGTTATGATGGTAATGATTCTACTTATTATAAGTTGGCTACTTCATACATATTAGTTGATCCAAGTATTCAAGGCCAAAATATTAAGATAAAAGTTGGAACTCATAGTAATGGTGGGGCACTTACTGTAAGATATTTAGATGCAACAGGAACTGCATTATTAACGAAATCATATACTACAACTGCAACATTCTATATTACAGAAAAAGTACCGGTTGGAACTGACAAAATATATTTCTCATTACAAACAGCAAATGGATCTATATATGAAATATTTCCTGACAACACACCGGTTGTTAATGCTACGCAGTATCTACCAAAATTAACACTTGCTGGCGTTAATAATGAGTATAGTATGGTTTCATTAAATTACTACATAACAAGTTCTCAAAAATTATATAGTTTTGATAATGTAAATTGGCAAAGTTATAATGACACACCTATAAGATTAGAAATAGGTCAGACAATATATGCAAAATCAATAGATAAAAATGGTAATCAAAGTAAAAGTGTAGCAACGTATACAGCGGCTCTTAGATCTGACTCTATACCACCTGCAGGTTACGATAAAGATTATAATATAGGTTATAAAAGAGCCACTTCATATATAGATGTTGATTCTAACATGCAAGGTAAAAATATGAGAATGAGATTAACCAGCCATTCGAATAGTGGAATAGTAGTAGTATATTATTTGAATTCTTCAGGCACAACAATTACAAGTAATACATATAACACATATTCTACATTTTATTTTACAAAAACAATTCCAACAGGAACAACGAAAATATATATTACAATGCAAACAGCAAATGCAACCATATATGAAATTGAACCATATAATAATTAAAAATATTAGTTTGATTTCAATAGTTATTCAAACAAAAAAGCTTAAGTTTTTACTTAAGCTTTTAATTTGTCATAAACTTCCTTTATGTCCATTAATTCTTGTTTTCCCTTGTAATAAGGTTTTAAATGTAAATGAAAATGTTTTACTTCTTGAACAGCTCCATTATTTTGTACAAAAGTAAAACCATGTGTATTAAATTTACTTTCAATTAAAGTTTTCATTTTCTTTGATACTACCATTATATGATTTAAAGTATCTAAATCAATAGTATCAAAATCTAAAGTATGTTTTTTCGGTACAATAAGACAATGACCATTACAATCAGGATTAACATCCAAAAAAACTTTTACAATTTCATCCTCGTATATAGTATAAGATGGTATATCACCACTAATAATTTTACAAAAAATACAATCCATTTTTTCATCCTCCTCTTATATTATATATATTTTTAAATAAAAATAAAAGTTTTTTTATTTTTATTGTTTATTTTACAGACAATAATATTTTAATATTATGGCTGCATAATTCCAAAAAATACTAACCAAGCTAGAACACTTTTTGCTACTAGGCTAAGTATAATATAGAATCTTTCACCATATAGATAGTCTTTCCATTTGCCAATTTTTTTGTATTGTAAAACCATATTTATAGGGAATAAATTAAAGAATACAAAATATGAGCCAAATACTGCATATACAAACCAAGGTATTTTTGTAGGATCAGAATTACCAAAAGCATACATAATTACTACTACCCAAGGAATAATTCCAGCAAAAGCTCCATAAATAAAAGGTAACCAATCTGTTTTTTCTTTGTTTTGATTAATTCTTTCCATTAATAGTCCAAGTAAATTCATTGTGGCATTTAAACCAAAGATTAAGATTAATGCTCCAATTTCATAAACTCCAAATAAAACAGCGATTAGAACTATCATTAATGATGAACTAAGTGCATATTCATACCACCTAAACATATTAATTTTGTTTTCTAGTCCTTCAGCATATTTCTTTTTAAACATTGGTGATACTATTAAAAAATGAAAGAAGGCTGATAAGAATAAAAAGACTGCTACTAGAACGGCAAAAGGTAGTTCAAATAACACTTTTGTTTCAGTTACTAGTCTCATACTTGTTTGGTCAAATTTTAGGAACGAAGATACTATTTCTGGCTTGAAATTAATTGCTTTATCAAAGTTAAGAGCTACTATAAGCATAAATAAACCTTGAATAAAATGGAATGAACCCATGACAATATTAAAATTACAAATTGAATTTAATTTTTCTTTTTTCATTTCTACTTTCTCCTTCATATTATTATTACTTAATGATCTAACTTTTGTTAATTAAAGCATACCACCACACTTCCAATATTTTACTGCTATAATAATTATATCATTAAAAATATTATAGTCATAATTATATTTCTTTTTTATGTTATAATTATTATGGAGGATGCTATTATGAATTTATTAAAAGATAATTGGACTAAACAAGATGGTGAAGAATTTATAAAATATTTAGAAACATTTAAAAATTCTGATAAAATTGAATGGTCAAAAAACATATTAAATACAAACATGCCTGTTTTAGCTATTAAAACACCGGTAATAAAAGATATAGTTAAGAAAATTAATGGGGGAGATTATATTTCTTTCCTAAATTTAGAATTAAACAAGTATTATGAAAATTCCGCTATTAATGGTTTTTTAATTTGCAAAATAAAAGATTTTCAAACAATGAAAAACCATTTAGATAAATATATGTTGAAAGTAGATAATTGGGCTTCTTGTGACTTGCTTTCTTTTGATGTAAGGAACCATGAAGAAGAATTTTATAATTTATCTTTAGAATATATAAAAAGTGATAAACCTTTTGTTAGAAGATTAGGTTTAGGCATTTTATTTAATTTTATTAACAATGATGAGTATATTGATCAAATATTTAATATTATGAATATGTTTTACGATGAAGAACATTATTATGTTAATATGATGAATGCTTGGTTATTCTGTGAATGCTTTATAAAAAGAAGAAATGAAACAGTGAAATTTTTAAAGAGTCACAAACTTAATAAATTTACGATTAATAAAGGAATAAGTAAATGTCGTGATAGTTATAGAGTTTCTAAAGAAGATAAAGAAATGTTACTTGATTATAAAACTAAGTAATTTTTATAAATAAAAAACAACTAATATAAATATTAGTTTTTTTAATATATATCATTATATTATGTTATAATATCAAACATTGGTGGTGATATTTTGTCAAAAATAGATATAACTACATTAAAAGCACTTATTAGAAGCAATCATTTATATGAATACATGGATATTTTTGATGTTAATAATAAATTTGTGAGTATTTATCCATTTACTACTGAGAATATTAAGGGCTATTTAGATTTAATGGATATTGAAAATAAAGATGTTCTTACGGTAGGTGCCTCAGGTGATCAAACTTTAAATTTGTTAGTTAGAGATGCTAAAAGTGTTGATTATTTTGATATGAATCCATTTACTAAAATGTATTTTAATTTAAAGTGCGCGGCTATAAAAGTTCTTAGTGTTGAAGAGTATTTTGAATTCTTTTGTTATGATGCATTTCCGAGTGCTTTTAAGAAGAATAAGAATGCTTTTAGTATTAATGTCTATCATAGAATATCACCTTATTTAGACACCTCTACACGCTTATTTTGGGATGGTTTATATTTGGAACAAAATGGTATTGATATAAGAAAATCTATGCTGTTTTCAACTGATGAAGAACCATTTAAAATTCTTCCTAAAGTAAACGATTACTTAAGTGAAGATTCATTTAAAAAATTAAGAAGAATAATTGGTGTAAAAGAAGAACCAAGGTTTATTGAAACAAATGTTACAAAATTATCAAGTAAATTAACAAAAAAATACGATTATATACTGTTATCTAATATAGCACAGTATTTAGATTATATATATGATAAAGATGAATTAGTTAATTTTAGAAAATTAATATTAAATTTAAGTAATAATCTAAATCCTAATGGTAAATTAATGATTTCATATTTGTATGACACAAAAGAAAATACCCCATGGAACAAAAACTATGCAGTAATTTATAATTTAGAAAAAGTAAAAGAAGTTTTTAAAGAGGAAAAATTAGAACTATTAAATTTTAGTGCGATTACTGATCTAAGATGGCAATATCAAGCAGACGTTAAAGATGCAGCGTTAATATATACAAAAAAGAACTAATTATAGTTCTTTTTATTTTGTGAATATCTGCGAATATTCTATTATATAGTGGTAAATATTTGGGAAAATATACAAAAAGTGTTATAATAAAATTATTATCAGGGAAGTAGGGAAGTAGTATGAACAAAAAAGCAGGTTATATTGAAGTTTTATTAAGAAATGGTTTAAATATTAAGAAGAAAGATTCTCTATTAATAAGTGTTCCAAATACTGGGAGAGAACTAGCTTTAGAGATTGAAAAAAGAGCAAAAGAATTAGGCATAGAAGATATTTATATTTTTTATAATAACTTAAAAAATGGGAATAATAGAATACCAGAATATATTGAAAAACACGCTAAATTTTTATTCTTTACCTCAGAAAACAAGAATGATTTAAACACAGAAATGGTAAACGATATTCTTAACAACGATATTGGTATTGAGTACACAGTTGCTGTACTTCCAAGTCATGAATTTATTACAGAAGATGAATTATATAATTATTCTTCTATTACTGAGAAAGATGCTGTAGTAGAGTGGAATAAGAAAATAAGTTCAAATAATAAAATAGTATCACAGATTAAAAATTTTAAATTAAACACATTAAAGGTTGAAAGCTTGTTAGATACAGAGCTTACTATGAGATTAAGTCCAGAAGTTTTTGGAAATAGTTATGCAAGTAAAATGCGATTATTTCCAAATTATAAAGTGGAACTTATTCCGCAAGAAGATAGTGTAAATGGATTTATTTCAGCAACAGGACCTATTACAATAGGAAATACTTCAGTTGAAGAATTAAGACTAGTAGTTAAAAATGGTCATGTTGTAGATTATGATTATGCTAGCGGTAATGAAGAGATAAAAAGAGTATTAGACTCTCATTTTACTCCAACTGTAGAAGCAATTGGACTAATTGATAAGGAGGAACCAACTTATCAAAAATATACTAAATTTAATAATCTTGTTCTTGATAGAACTAGTAATCCTTATGTTTTAATAAGTTCATATGATGCTGAAAATGATGAGAGAAATTATTTATTTGTCCCAATAGGTAATGGTTCTTTAAAAGTAACTGGTTGTAATGAAAACGGAAAAAATATTCCTATTTATGAAGCAGAAGGTTTTTCTAAAAGAATAATGCCAATTAAAAATAAGTAATTGCTTATTTTTTTTATGTTTTTTGTACTTGTTTTCCTTTTAAAATAAACATAAATAATGTATAATAATTTTTAGGAGATGATACTATGAATAGTTTAAAAATAGATAAATTATGTGTAGAAGTAGATAATAAGCTTATCTTAGATAACTTCTGCCTTGAAATAAGATCAGGTGAAATCCATGCTATAATGGGACCTAATGGAACAGGAAAAAGTACATTAGCCAAAGTAATTATGGGTGATCCTACATACAAAGTAATAAGTGGTAAGATGTTATATAATGGTAAAAGTATAACTAATATGTCAACTGATGAAAGAGCAAGATTAGGAATATTTTTAGGAATGCAACTTCCACTTGAAGTAGAAGGAGTTACCAATGCTGACTTTTTAAGAACAGCTTGTTCAATAAAAGAAGGAAACAATTTTAGTCTAATGCCTTTTATTAAAGAAATGGATAGTACTATTAAAAAATTACATATGGATAAAGGAATGATTCATAGAGGTATTAACCAAGGTTTTTCTGGAGGAGAAAGAAAGAAAAATGAAATACTTCAAATGTATATGCTTAAACCAAATACTGTATTACTAGATGAGATAGATTCAGGTTTAGATGTAGATAGTCTTAAAATTGTAGGAGAAAATGTAATGGATTATTATAATGATAATAAACCAGGAATGCTTGTTATTACACATTATCAAAGACTTCTTGATTATATTATTCCTACTCATGTTCATATAATGAAAAGTGGTAAAATAGTTAAAAGTGGTGGCGCCTCATTAGTTAAATTGATTGAAGAAATTGGTTATGAAAAAATAACTGATGAATCTAGTACTTGTATCGTAAGTGAAAAATAAAACTTTGAATAGAATAAAAATAGTAGATGATGTACTAAGTGATGTTAAAGTAGATGATGCAATTGAAGTTACTGAAACTTCAAAAAATGAGATATTTGACGTTACTAGTATTTATTTAATAATAAAGAAAGATACAAATTTAGAAATCGATTATAGTACGAGAAAAGCCACTAAACTAGATGTAAAAATAAAAGTAATGCCAGGCGTTAATTTAGATTTGCGAGAATATCGTTTTGGTAAGAATTTTAAAATTAGATATCAGTATTCGCTTATGGAAAATAGTAACACTAAAGTATATAAATTTTATGATGTTGCAGGTATTAAAGAAATGAATATTATACATTTATCAGGAATAAATGCGAATATTGATTATAATTTTAAAACAATATCTACTGGTTGTGAAAAGTATAACATGACTATATATCATCAAGCATCAAACACTAATAGTGATATTAAAAATAATGGTGTTAACATAAACAAAGGAAGTTTGCAGTTTAATGTATCAAGTTTTGTTAATTCTGGAAATATAGGTTGCAACATTAATCAGGCTAGTAGAATAATTAATTTAACAGAAAATAAATGTCAAATTAATCCTAATTTATTTATTGATGAATATGATGTTAGTGCTAACCATTCTGCTTTAATTGGCAAATTTAGTGATGCAGAAATGTTTTATCTTGGAAGTAGAGGAATAGATGAAAAAACAGCCTTAAATCTTCTTATAAATGGTTTTTTAACTAGTAATATGCCTACAGAAATAGGCAAGAAGATTACAAAAAATATAAATAAATATTGGAGGTGAAATTATGAATCGTGAAGATTTTACAATGCTTAGTAATAATTTAGTATATCTTGATAATGGAGCAACTACTTTAAAACCTACTTGTTTAGGAGTAGCAACTAGTGATTATTATAATAATTATAGTGCAAATGCCCATAGAGGTGATTATGATATCAGTTTAAAAGTAGATAATATGTATGAAAAAACGCGAGATATTTTAAAAAACCTATTAAATACTAGTAGTAATAAAGAAATAATATTTACTAGCGGAGCAACAGATTCTTTAAATAAAATAATTTTTGGATATGCTAAAAATATATTAACTTCTGGCGATGAAGTATTAATTACTAAAGCAGAACATGCATCTAATGTTCTTCCTTGGTTTGAACTTGCTGATCAAACTGGGATAAAAGTAAACTATATAGATTTAGATAATGAATATAAAGTTACATTAGATAATGTAATTAAAGGCATAACTCCAAAAACTAAAGTTATTTCTATAGCACATATTACGAATGTAGTAGGGGATGTAAGACCATTAAAAGAAATAATAGAATACGCACATAAACATGACATTTTAGTTATAGTAGATGGTGCTCAAGGAGTAGCTCATAAAACAATTGATGTACAGGATTTAGATATAGATTTTCTAGCATTTTCAGCCCATAAAATGTGTGGTCCTACGGGAGTAGGGGTAATTTATGGAAAAATGAACTTACTTGAAAAAATGAATCCAATTATCTTTGGTGGCGGAATGAATGCTTCATTTGAAGAAGATACCGCAAGGGTATATAGTGATGTCCCTTATCGTTTTGAAGCAGGAACACCTAATATAGCTGGTGTTATAGGCTTTGGTGCCACTTTAGAGTATTTAAGTAATATAGGTATGGAAAATATTGAAAAGTATGAAATGGAACTTAGAAGATATGCAATAAGTAAACTTAAAGAGAACAAAAACATTATACTTTATAATGAAAACAGCGAAAGCGGAATCATTACATTTAATTATAAGAATATATTTTCTCAAGATCTTGCTATATACCTAAACAAATATAATATTTGTGTTAGGGCAGGTAATCACTGTGCAAAAATACTTAAAAATGAAATAGGTATTAAAAATACTTGCCGTGCAAGTTTATACTTTTACAATACTAAAAATGATATAGATAGATTAATTGAAGCTTTAAATAATCCTAATATAATGGATGAAATAATATAGACATAACTTGTGTATGTCTTTTTATTTTAGTAATCAATAATTTGACAAAATACTGTAATATGCTAAAATACTTCGAACAGAGGTGCTTTATGAATAATATTATAGACTTTAAAACTGATAAAGAGTTAAAAAACTTTTTAGATTCTAAAAAACTATCTTATATAGCAGAAGGTTCAGAAGGTATATGTTTCGCATCAAAGGTAGATAATGATGCATATAAAGTCCTATTTGATGATGATGATATACTTTTTGAAAGTGACTATAATCCTGAGAAAATTATTACTACAGAGTTAATTGAATTAGATTGTTTTGCTTTTCCTAAGGAATTATATACATTAAATGGGAAATTAAGAGCGTACAGAACTAAAAAAATAGATAAAGACTTGCTTAAATATGAAGATGAACCCGATATATACTCATTAGATTTTAAAAAGCTAGAAAAAGCATATTTAAAATTGGAAAAAGACATTATTAGTTTATCAAAAGTCGGTATTAAAATGTATGATTTGTGCTTTAATTTAATATTTGATGGTGAGTCTTTAGTAGCAATTGATACTTGCGGATATACAAAGGTAGAATATGATGTACTGAAAGAAAATATCTCTTTATTAAATTACTCATTAGAAAACTTATTTAGTTTATGGTTTCAATATGAAGATATATATTTTGATGAAACTTTTGATGATGCTTGTCAATATATAAGAAGCATTGGTAAGCAAGTAAGAAGATCAAAGCAAAGAATTTATTCATAAAAAATTTAAATTATCAATCAATTGTTAGTTTAATAAATAAAAAAAGAGATTCAAATTGATGAATCTCTTTTATTTTGCTGCAGCTACTTGATATACAATTGTTGATATATAAAGGGCAATAGTAGCTATTAACATAAATATAGTTAATATTTTTGGTAAATTAGTTCTTGTTTTTTTACTTTTGCCTTTACTGACAACTTTAACATTTTCTTTTGCCATTTTAACACCTCTTTATTCATTATAGTATATTTTTAATTATTTTGGAATAAAAATGTTCTTTTTTTAATAAATTTAGTTAGGTGATATAGATGAAGAAAAAAATGGACAAGTTAAAAGAGTATTTAAAAATGAATAAAAAGATATTTATTTTTTTATTGGTTCTATTTATTGTGGCTTTAGTAGCAGGATCGATATTTAGTGTTACCTTAAACGATAGTGACACTGCTTTAGTAAATACGTATCTAGAAAATTATATTAATAGTATTAATGATAATACTATTATTTTTAAGGATACATTAATAAATTCTATTAGTAGTAATTTAATTATAACAGTAATAATTTGGTTATTAGGTATATCAGTAATTGGATTACCTATTATTATTTTTTTATTCTTTTATAAATGTTTTGTAATAGGTTTTGCAATAAGTTCTATTTTGATGAAGTATAAAGTAAAAGGTTTGTTACTTAGTATTTTTTATATTTTTCCGCACCATATAATAAATATTTTACTTACTATGGTATTAATTAGTTATGCATTTATCATATCTATTAAAATAATAAATGCCGTTATAAAAAGAAAAGAGATAAGTTTTAAGGATATAACTTATAAATATCTAGTTATTTTAGGTTTAACATGTCTTGTTTTGATTTTTTCTTCTTTATATGAAGCATTTATAGTACCAAAATTAATTAAACTAATTATGCCTTTAATAAGCTGATAAAATTATTTTAATAAAAAAACATATATAATATATATTAACTATGTGTTTTTTTATGCTATAATGTATATAATGCAGGGGGCGTTGTATGGAAAAGACTAATCAAGTTTTTATAGGGGAAAATATAGAAAAAGAGAGAAATTCTAATTTTGAATTGATGCGAATTGTGTCAATGTTTATGATTGTTGTTTGGCATTTTATTTATCATGGTGGGGTGTTACAAAACAGTGATGGCTTAACTAATATATTATTAAATATGATTGATGCAATATTATTTATACATGTTAATTCTTTTATACTATTATGTGGCTATTTTAATTATAATAAAGAGTTTCACTTTAGTAAGGCTATTAAATTAAATAATTCAGTCTGGTTTTACAGTTCTATAATAGCGATATTATTTTTAATAGCAGGGGAAGATATCTCGAAAGTAATTTTGTTTCATACATTATTGCCAATTAGTTATAGTGATTATTGGTTTTTTACATGTTATTTAATTCTATTTTTAATTAGTCCTATATTAAATACAGTGATAAATAATAGTAACAAAGCGAGAATGAAAAAAATTATTTTTACTTGTTTTGTATTATTATCATTATTACCTTTTTTAACAAAAAATGCTTTTTTTAATGCTAACAATGGATATTCACTAAGCAATTTTGTATTATTATATTTTATCGGTTCATATTTAAGAAAATATCCAATTACAGAATGCTATTTTATGAAAATCTTTACTAATAATACAAAAAGATTAATTTTCTTTCTTTCTTTCTTTTTATTAGCTTTTCTAAATTTTTTATTGAACTTTTTTGGAACTAATATTCAAAATTTTGATATTGATCTTGTAAAAGATATTGGAACTATTTTTACTAGTGGATTTCTTGCATACGATAATCCATTACTAATTCTTCAAAGTATATGCTATTTGCTCTTTTTTAGTACTTTAAATTTAAAGAGCAAGCTTATAAATAGAGTGGCAGCAAGTACATTTGGAGTTTATCTTATAACTGATAATTTTTACGTAAGAGGTTGGTTATACAAATTTTTGAGTTTCAATAAGGATGTATATAGTTATAATATATTATTTTATATTATTATTTGTGCTATAGCTATTTTTATAATTTGCATAATCATTGAAACAATAAGATTGTTTATATTTAAAGTTATATATAATTCCAAGTTAGCTAAGAAAAATAGAATATGGTATCAAAGTTATTTTAAATCTCTTGGGTTAAATATTAATTGGTAAAAGAAATTTATTAATTAGATTTCTTTTTTATTTATGTGATATAATGTTTGCAGGTGATTTTTATGAAAACAGTAGTAATTGGTATGTCAGGTGGTGTTGATTCATCTGTAGCAGCAATATTATTAAAAAAACAAGGATATAATGTCATAGGTCTTTTTATGCGAAACTGGGACACATCAGTAAATGGTGATTTTTTAGGAAACCCAAATTTAAATGATAATATATGTCCACAAGAACAAGATTATAATGATGCGGTAAAAGTATGTGAAAAACTCGGTATTGAACTTCATAGAGTGGATTTTGTAAAAGAATACTGGGATTATGTATTTACTTATTTCTTAGATGAATTAAAAAAAGGTAGAACTCCTAATCCGGATATCATGTGTAATAAGTATATAAAATTTGATATGTTTGCCAAAGAAGCTAAGAAAATAGGTGCAGACTATATAGCAACTGGTCATTACGCAAGAATGGAAAATGGCAAACTATTAAGAGGAGTAGATTCTAATAAGGATCAAACATATTTCTTGTCACAGTTATCTAACAAACAATTAGAAAATGTTTTATTTCCGGTTGGAGATTTAGAAAAACCAGAAGTTAGAAAAATAGCAGAAGAATATGATTTAATAACAGCTGATAAGAAAGATTCAACTGGTATTTGTTTTATAGGTGAGAGAAACTTCAAACAATTTCTAGAGAATTATTTACCTAATACACCTGGTGATATAATAAATATCGAAACTAAAGAATTAGTTGGTAGACATATTGGACTTATGTATTATACAATTGGGCAAAGAAGAGGTCTTGATTTAGGTGGTAATAAGGAAAGACTATTTGTAGTAGGCAAAGATCTAAATAAGAATGTTCTGTATGTTGCATTAGGTGATGATAATGATTATTTATATAGCACATCTGCTCTAATAGAGCAGATGAACTGGATGAATCATGATAAAATAACTAAGTGTACTGCTAAATTTAGATATCGTCAAGAAGATAACGATGTAGAAGTTGAATATATTGATGATGATCACATCCTAGTTAAGTATAGTCAAGGTGTTAAGTCAGTAACACCAGGCCAAGCATGTGTTCTTTATTTAGGAGAAGAGTGTCTTGGTGGTGGAATAATTAAAGAAGTATATAAAAATGAAGAAAAGCTATGGTATTTATAAGACAAATATCTTGCTTTTTTTTAATTTATTTGTTATTATTTATATATAAGGTAGAGGAGGAAAATTTTGTGAAAAATTTAAAGAAATTTCTTATTGTTTCAATTGCATGTGTTTTTGTTCTAGCAATTTCAGGATGTGAAAAAGTTGAAGAAGGTAATTACAAAGAAGGAACTTATTTTGGTTCAGTAGAGGCTGCTTCATATGGTAAAACATATGTAACAACTGCAGTAGTATATGTTAATGAAAATGGTGTTATTAAGTCTGTATTCATAGATAATACCTATTTCGCTAATGAAAAATATACAACAAAAAAAGTTTTAGGTGATGCTTACGGTATGAAACAAACTTCAGCTTCAAATGGTGTTATTGAAGGCGGAGCAGAATGGTATGAACAAGTAGATGTTATTCAAGATAAGGTTGTTGAAGAACAAGGACTTGATTGGGTTAAGTGGACAGATGACACAAAAACTAAGCTAGATGGTGTTAGTGGAGTTACAATTTCTGCTAATTCATATATTGATGCAGTTAGTGCTGCATTAGAAAATGCAAAGAAATAAGAATAGTTTACTATTCTTTTTTTATGTTTATTTAATATTTTCATCATTTAATTTTTATGGTATAATTAAAACATAATAAAGGAAGTGTCTTATGAAGAATAAAGGTTTCACATTAGTAGAAGTATTGGCTGTTATTATATTATTAGGTCTAATAGCTGCTATAATAATACCTAACTATAATAAATCAATTGAAAACTCAAAAAAGAAAGCATTTGAAGAATCATTAAATGGTCTTGTTAGAACAATAGAAAACTATATTGCAAATAATTCAAACAGTTCTAATTATACATCTACATATACAAGCATTAGTTCTGTTGATTTACAAGCTGATAATTTAAATCAAATTAAGTCAGGTGAGTTTATTATTTCAAATGGCACTATTGTATTAAGAAATGTCTATAATGGTAGATATTGTGGTAATGGTAGTAAAAGTAATTTTGTTATTGTTAAAGGAACGTGTTAAAAGAGTTATAGAACTCTCTTATTTAATTATTTTTTTATCATTATTTTTACTATAATATAAAATTTTGTAAAAGACTTGGATAAATAAAAACGCTAAATTTTAATTTTTAGCGTTTTTTATTAATTATTAATCTACAATCCAAATGTAATATGTATTACCTTGAGTAAAGTTATTTGGTTCTCCACCTTTGATTGGGGAGTCTCTATGAATCATACCAGACATAGCGCTATTATCAGCTTTAGCAACAAATTTGAATGTTACTCCTGGAGCTTGATTACTTAGATAGTTGCTTATATAATTTACTGTGGAAGAATAACTAGTACCAAATAATTCGGAATTTATAGTTACACTAAACGTTTTAGCAGGGCCGCTACTTAAACCAATACTTATGTAAGTACCGCTTACTACTTTAGTACCACTAGAAACATTTTGTGATAAAGCAGTATCCCTAGAATTACTATTGTAACCTACATAGTAGAATGTGCAATTTAAACCCTTACTATTACATGTTGATTGAATAGAACTCTTTGACGAACCAATAAAATATGGAACAACAATAGGACTACCATAAGAAATTGTGACTGTAATACTTTGATTTTGTGGATCAATCTTTTCCCCACTTTTTATAGATAAGCTAATTATTTGACCTTTACCAACACTAGTATTATATTCATATTTCTCACTATAGCTAACACCATTATCGCTAGCCCAGCTCCTAAATTCTGCTAAACTATTAACTGTTGCAACTGTAAGTGCACCCTTTGAAGTAGTAATTGTTATTTTTGTTCCTTCAATAATGGAATCACCAGTTTTAACACTTATACTTACTAGTTTATCTTTATCAACCGTAGTACTATATTTTTCTTCAAAAGCTACTTTTAAATTATTTTCAATAATCCATTCAACGACTTCATCAACTGTTGATTTGCTAAAGTCAGGAACAATAATTTCTTTGCCTTTAGATATTACTAAGTTAACTGTATCTTTATTTGGACTTACTGTAGTTCCAGCTTTTGGATCTTGACTTATAACGTATCCAGCTTTAACTTTAGAACTAAATTCATAGGTTAAGTTATATTTAACACCATTTCTTTTTAAATAGAATGTAGCGTCGAATAAAGACTCTTTAGCTAGATTCTCTAATTTTATATCTTTTAGATTAGCTGCATTACCAAGTGATACAACAAAGGAAATACTTGTACTTCTTTTGATTTCACCTTTTGTACTTTGACTAATTATCTGATCTTTTTCTATATCATTATTTGTTGTGAAACTAATATCTACATTGCTCAAATGATTCTCATCAACATATTTAATTAAATCATCAACATTTCTACCAACCCAACTAGATAATACTAATTCTTTATCATAATTAGGGCCATTTGACACTGTAACTGTTATTTCATCAATAAGTTTTAAAACACTACCAGCTTCAACATCTTGAACAATAACATTTCCTTCATCAACATTATCACTATATTCATATTCAGTTTTAACATCTATTTTGTTAGCTGTTGCCCATTTCATAACATCTGCAATTGAAGTATTAGTAAAATCTTCAAGGACTGCTAGAGTAGGTAACTTAAGCAAGTCTTTACTAACTAAAATATTTAAAGCAATTACTCCAATAATAATTATTGAGCTAAACACACTAAATATGTTTCGTAATTTTCTATTACCAACTAACGCAATTATGATAAAGAAGAATATTAATAATAAACTAGCTCCATTAATAATATCTTTAATATAATTAACATGATTTAAAGCATCTTTAAAATATAATATAAAATATAATATACATGCTACAAAAGCAATAGTTAACATAATTACTTTAAATTTAGAGCCAAATGTATTTTTTTGCTTTGGAGTTACTTGTTCGCTCTTTTCCTCTAAAATATTTTCTTTTTCATTAATTAATCTTATATCAATTTCATCTTTTTTCTCTCTAACTTTATCAAAAAAGTTTTCTAGATCAGGATTAATTTCACTTTCTTCTTTTAAACCTTGCAGTGTGCGTTCAAGAAGTTCTTTATCTCTGTCTAAATAATTATTCTCTACTTCATTTTTGTGTTTTTTTTCAGCAGAAATAATATCTTTTTCTTTTTTTAGATTCTTTTTATTCTTACTTCCCATACTATCACCTTAATTAATTATATCTTATTTAGCAAAAAAAAGAAACAAACAAGTGGCTTTTTGTGTAAACAAAATGTTTCTTTTCAATGATTAAAAAAGATAGAATATAATTAAAATTTTTGATATACTAGTATAGAAAGGTGAATATATGAAAAATTTCAATTTTGTAGTTTTATCTAAAAGAAGTAAAAAGAAGAAGAATAGAATAATTATATGTATCTTATTATTTTTTATACTTGCAACTGCAACAACTGGGTATTTATATTCTTCATATAGCAAAAAACAAAAATCAGAAAAATTAAAAGAAATTATCTTAACTAATGAAGAGAAGTTAGTTAATTCTATTAAAGCTAATTATGGTAGTAATGTTATTACAACTAAGGAAACTTCGATATATTCGCTTATAAATGGTGAATATGTTGATGTTGGAACTTTAGCATCAGGTGTCAAATTAAAACTAGGGGAAATAGAAATAGACAAAGACACTTTATATTTTCCAATTACTAGCTTTGAAAATACTTATTATATATCGTATAAAGCAGTAGAAGTAGAAAATGATGATTTTGTAGAAGAAGATATCAAAATCAGATATAAAAGTTATGTTCCATTTAATAAAAATATAGTGACTGGAAAATCAACAAAAATTTACAAAGATAATATATTAATATACAATTTTCCTGAATCTTTAAATACTCCGATATATATGATAGATGAAGATAGATATTACATTGAATATAACAATGATTTATATTACGTATTGAAAAGTGAAATAGATAGTGTTATAGATAATAAAAATAGCAATACTGAATTAGCAACAGGAATTACTACTTTAGCATATCATTTCTTTTATAAGGATGATGAATTAAAGGATTGCAATCAGATAATATGCACATCGGAATCATTATTTAGAAAACAACTTGATTATTTAAGAGATAATAACTATCTTACACTAACAATGAGTGAGTTTGAGAATTGGATTGATGGTAAAATTAATTTGCCAAAGAATTCTATAGTAATTACTATTGATGATGGTTGGCGAGCAGGTTTAGGTATAGATATACTTAACGAATATAAAATGAATGCCACAGTTTTTTTGATAACAAAAAGTTACTTAAGTTCCGTAGCATGGGGAACTGTAGAAGCAGCTTCACATTCTGATAACTTACATAATAAGGGAGACTGTCCTACAGGTCAAGGCGGTGGAATACAGTGCTTAGATGAAAAAACTTTACTTGCTGATTTAGCTTTATCTAGAGAAAAATTAAATAATACCACTTTCTTCTGCTACCCATTCTATGAATATAATGACTATTCTATATCAATACTTAAAAAAGCTGGTTTTACAATGGCTTTTGGCGGATTATATGCTGGTGGGAAATATGATATGCATGTTGGTGATAATAAATACAAAATACCTAGAGTTACAATGCTAAATGACACTTCTGTTGTCGATTTAAAAAAAGTTTTGGCTACTAATTAAAGAAATTATTGATAATTTATGGAAAGTAAACACTACTTTTGGTATAATGAATATACACGGTAGTGTTTTATCATGTAAATATTAGGAGGAGTAGAATGACTATAAATACAAAAAACAAAAAAAATGTATTATTTGTTGTTGATGAGAGAAGAATGGGCGGGGTATCGGTTCTTTTAGAAGATATGATGAATATGATAGATTTGAGCAAATACACAATAGATATTTTATCATTACACAATAATGGAGAAATGTTAGAAAATTTGCCGACGGGAGTTAACTTAATATTTGGAACTTCTTATTTTCAATCAATTGATTTTACTTATCAAGAAGTTATAAAAAAACATGACATAAAGTTGTTTTTTAATAAAGTACGTATAGTATTTGATATGAAAACCAATAAGATACAAAAACAAATTTTAAAAGAAAGGGAAAAAATACTTAGCAAAAAATACGACGTTGAAATAGCTTTCAAAGATGGATTTACTGCATTATTTACAGCATTTGGTGATAGTAAAAAGAAAGTCCATTGGCTTCACTATGAATACAAAAAAACTAATCCTAACAAGAGATATAATGCTTTGTTTAAAAGAGCATTTAAATCTTTTGATGAAATAATCGCGGTCTCAGATGGTGTTATGAATGCCTTTAATGATTTATATCATTTAGAGATGAAAACACATGTAATTTCAAATTTAGTAGACGCTAACAAAATAATCGAAAAATCAAACGAAAAATGCGATGTTAAATTAGATAACAAAGAATTGAATTTTATTTCAGTAGGAAGAATCCATCCTATGAAGGGATATGATAGATTAATAAATGCATTGCATAGATTAAAAGAGGAAAAACGCATGCCTAATAATTTTAAACTTCGTTTATATGGAACTGGTACTCTTTTAAATGAACTTAAAGAGATGATTAGTAATTTTCACTTAGAAAATCATATCGAATTAATGGGTCAAGTTATGAATCCATACAAATATTTGAAAAATTCCGATTTGTTTATACTTTCTTCTTATTATGAACCATTTGGGCTGGTAATGGTTGAAGCTATGTTAACAGGTGTTCCAGTTTTAGCTACAGAAAATGCAGCAACAAGCAAAATTATTGATAACAAAAAAAATGGTTATATAGTTGAAAATTCTGAAAAAGGTCTATATGATGGCTTAAAATATTTGTTTTCACATTTAGAAGAAATAAAAAAATATAAAGATAACTTAAAAGAATATAAATACGATAATACAAAAATGATAAGGCAAATAGAGGATGTATTGGACAAATGAAACAGAGCGTAATTGAATTTTATAAGGAAAATAAAAACATGATTGGCATATTATGTTTGTTTGTTATCATACAACCTTTTTTAGACATCAATTGCTTGTTTAACAATAAGAATTTTGAAATATTTGGTTTAACTGTCCCAACCATAATAAGGTGCGGTTTTATTGGAATCCTTGCATTAATTTCTTTAAATCATCTTAATAAAAATAGAGATTACTTATTTTTGTTTATATATTTTATTTTAATGTTTGTTTATTTGATTTTTCATCATGTTATAGCTAGTAGCAATAATATAATAATTCCAGAAAATTATACTTATTCATTATTTTCAGAATTGTTTTACATATCTCGTATGGTATTACCGCTTGCATTAATATACTTTACTAGATATTCTGAAATTAATTATAAGAAATTTATAAATTCAATTTTAATAACATCGCTCATAATTGGATTGATAATTTTTATCGGTAATACTTACTGCATTTCTCTTACATCTTATACTACTGATACAGGTGTTACTAAACTCAATTGGGTCTGCTGGTTTACTAATTATGTAAGCGGTTATGATTTTGCTGAATTAACTTCCAAGGGTTGGTTTTACATGGCTAACCAAGTGGGTGGGGTAATGATGCTATTATTGCCATTTAATATATACGACATGTTAAAAAAACGCAATTTTTTAAATGTTATATCTTCATTATTATTAATAATATCAATGATTATGCTTGGTTCAAGAACGGCGTCATATGGTTGGTTATTAATTGTTATTTGTTTTGTTTTGGCACTTTTGTATTTAAGATATATAAAAAAAGAAAACTGGTGGAATCTTAAAAGAATTTATCCATTCATAATAATTTCGTTAATTGGTTTGATTTTTCTTTCTGTTTCTCCTATTAATACTCGTAATTATGGTTATGAATTAGGTGATATAACAAGTGTGGAAGAGCCACCAACTGATGGGACTGAAAACAATATTGATAATTTATACAAATACATCACTGAAAGCTATGAAGTATATGGAATACAATCTAGATATATATATAAATTATACAATTACAAATTTGACACAAAATTTTGGATTGATACATTTAATTATTCTAGAGTTAATGGTGTAATTGAAAATAGAGAAATGCAAACATTTATTTCTAACAGAATAGATGAACTTAATAAAGAACAATTAAAGTATAAATTGTTTGGTTATTCTTTTTCAAGAATGCGCAATGGTGGAGTATATATGGAACATGATTTTGTTATTCAAATCTTTACTATGGGTTATTTAGGGTTGTTGTTGCTTATTGGCCCTTATATATATATAATGATATTAGCTTCAATTAAAATTTTAAAAAAGATGAAAAGTCAGCCAAAATTAATTGATTTTGTATTTATGATTTCAATTTGTGCGATGTTAGGAACTTCTCTTTTTACCGGACATTTACTTGATGAATTGTTTGTAATGATATATGCCGGCTTTATTTGCGGATTTTTCCTAAAAAGAGTTAGCACTAAGGAGGTTAAGATTGATGAAAAAAATTAAAGTTAGTATTATAGTTCCTTGCTATAATGTAGAACAATACGTTGAAAAATGTGTAATGAGTTTGGTTAATCAAACATTAAGTGAAATAGAGATAATCGCAGTAGATGATGGCTCGAAAGATAAAACACCAGAAATTCTTGATAAGCTTGCTAAAAAATATGAAAATTTGAAAGTTATTCATAAGGTAAATGAAGGCGTATCAATAGCACGAAACGTTGCTTTAAAAGAGGTGACGGGTGAATATATCGGATTTTTAGATAGTGATGACTGGGCTAATGAAGATATGTTTGAAAAACTATATACAAAAGCTAAGGAAGAAGATTTTGATATAGTTGCGTGCGATACAAATGCTATATATCCAGATAAAATAGTGCATATATCTTGTAATATTAGAGAAGATAATGTGAATCCAAAAGAACTTATGCTCAATGCTTACGCAGTTATTTGGAATAAAATATATAGAAGAAATTTAATAAAAGATATTAAATTTAAAGAACATATGAACTTTTGTGAAGACGTGCAATTTTTATATATGGTTTATTCAAAAACTAAAACTATTGGGGTCATATATGAGCCACTGCATAACTATTTGCAAAGACCAGGGAGCCTTACTTATACTTATAATGAAAAATTATATCAACTTGTTGATAGTTTAGATGATATAGTACAATATTATAAAAAAGAAAAAGTATTTGCAAGATACAAAGAAGAAATTGAATACTCTTATGTAAGATACTTATATGCAACCTTTATAAAAAGACTTGCTAAAACAAAAAATAAAAAAGAATTTAATAGGGGAGTAAATTACGTTATTCAAAAAGTAACTAATGAATTTCCTGATTTCAAGAAAAATAAATATATTAAAGTATTTAAACCAAAAAATATTTATTTTAAATGTTTTAATAAAATGACAGCTAATTTTATATATATAATAGAAAAAAATAAAATGAATTAACGGAAGGTAACAGTATGAAAAAAATTTTGAGTTCATTTGGTAGTAAATTTAAAGAATTATATAAAAAGAGATTATTTAAAATCTGTTTTTGGCTATTTATTATTGGTATTATATTTGTAGTTTCTGCGTGTCTATACTTTGCATATTTTATAGAACAGAAAATTCCTGTAATAACATATCACAATATAGTTACAGACGAGGAATATGAAAAATATAAGGACGATTTTTTTGCAACAAAAATATCTACTTTTGAGAAACAAATGAAGTTTTTGAAAGATAATAATTTCAAAACTTTGTCATTAGAAGAATATGAGTGCTGGAAAAAAGGGACTTGTAAGCAACCTAGAAAATCGGTATTAATTACATTTGACGATGGCTGGAGTTCAGTGTATAAATATGCTTTACCTGTGCTAAAAGAAAATGGTCAAAAGGGGACGTCTTTTGTTTTATATTACAATGTAGAACATAGTAGTGAAATAAACCCTATTTCAGATCCTTATTCTTATTTAACACTTGATATGATTAAAGATTCTGAAAAGGAATATGATGGTCTAGAATATGCATCGCATTCATATAAAATGCATGACTCTAAAAAACATGGAAAAAGAAGTAAGGAAGAAATTCAAGAAGATATTGACAGCGTGAAAAAATATAATAATAGTACTTATTATGCTTATCCAAATGGTTATAGTAATAAAATGTATGAAGAAATATTAAAGGATAATGGATATTCTTTAGCTTTTGGATTTGGCCCATATGCTAATTCTTCTAAGAAGGATGATGATTATCACATTTCTAGAACCGTTGCAGGAGATGCAGTTCCTTATTGGAAATTTGTTATAAAAATGTTAGTTAGATATTAATAAAAAATAGGAGGTACTAATCTATGATTTTAGTAACATTAGGTACACAAGATAAAAGTTTCAAAAGACTTCTTGAAGCAATCCAAGATCAAATAAATTTAGGTAACATTAAAGAAAAAGTTGTTGTCCAAGCAGGATATACAAAATTTAAGAGTAAAGATATGGAAATTTTTGAACTTATTCCTATGGACGAATTTGATTCTTTAATTAAAGAGTGTGATTTACTAATAACACATGGTGGCGTAGGTTCAATTATAACTGGTTTAAAAAACGATAAGAAAGTTATAGCAGCTGCTAGACTTGAAAAATATGGCGAACATACTAATGATCATCAACTTCAAATAATAGATAATTTTACTAAAGCTGGTTATATATTACCTTTAGATGATTTTGATAAATTGGATGAAGTATTAAAAAATGTCGAAAAATTTAAGCCTAGTAAATATAAAAGCAATACTAAGAACATGCAAAAATTAGTAGAAGACTATATAAATTCCACACCAGTTGAACTAAATATATGGAAGTATTCAATTTTCTTTATACTATTTATAGTATTAATAACAATTCTTATTATATTAATGAATATTTAATTAAAAAAAGATAAAAACAAGTAATTGTAAATCATTATTTGTTTTTTATTGTATAAATATGTTATAATTTTGTATATATATTTTAATATAGGAAGGTGATAATATGGAAAAAAAAGTAATGGTAAGCATTATTATGCCGGTTTATAATTCTGCAGAATATTTAGATGCTGCTATTAGTAGTGTTTTAAAACAAGAATATAGAGATTATGAACTTATATTGATTGATGATGGTAGTACTGATGAGAGTGGACATATTTGTGATAGATATTCTAACAAAAACAAACAGATAAAAGTCATCCATAAAAAAAACGGAGGGCTTTGCTCAGCTAGAAATACTGGACTTAAAAATGCTTTAGGAAAGTACTTAGCATTTTTAGATAACGATGATGAATATTTGCCTGGCATTCTAAAGGAAAATATTGAATTGCTTGGAAAATACGATGCGGATTTAATTAGATTTGATAGAATTAGAAGAACTTATGTAACTGACGTAAATATGGTTGAAGATAGATTAGGAACATTAGGAATAGCTAATGAAAAAGAGGAAATATATGATTCTAATAAAATTGCTTCCAATTTAGAAAAAATTAGAAAATCGGGAAGTTTTTATACTATTTGGAATGGAATATTTAAAAGAAGTATTATAATTGAAAATAATATAAAATTTGATGAAAGACTTAAATTTGGTGGAGAAGATTGGACTTTTAATTTTGATTACTTAAAATATGTAAAGAAAATGGTTTTTAATCCTCACCCTTATTATATATATATGAGACGCTATTCGCATAGTGTGTCAACTAGATTTAATGAAAATAGGTTGTTAGGAATGGATATATCTTGTTATGCTGAAAAAGGATATTTAAAAGCTTCTGGATTGGCTAAAGATGAAAAACAGGTTATTGCTACGACGACAAATTATATTTATAGTATTATTGATATTATGTGTTTGCCTGTTTGTAACTGGAAAACAAAGCAGAAGGTTCAATATTTAAATGATTTAAGAAAAAGTGATTTATATAAATCAAATGTTGAAAATCCTAGAGATCTTGAATTTCTTAAAAAGGACGGAAGAATTAAATATATAATAATGAAAAACTTTTATTTTGGTAAAAATTGGAAAAGTATTTTCTATTTCAATTTAAGAAATAAAGTATTTAAGAAGGGAGCTATTTAGGTGAAGAAAGTAATATTAAAAATATGGAAGCCAATTAAAAACATATTAAAAAAAATAAGAGACTTTTTGTATAGAAATTTTATCACAGAAATTATTCCGATGAAAAATCAAATTTTATTGGAATCAATTCCAGATTTTTCGGATAATACTTATAATTTTTATTTAGAATTATTGAAGAATGATTATCAAAAAAAGTATAAAATAATTTGGATAACTCAAAAAGAAGAAATAGCTCCTGAATTTAAAAGAGATGATGTTTTTTATTTTAATGAGTATAGAAAAGGAATCTTTACTAAAATTAAACTTCACTGGCTAATTAATAGATCGAAATATATTGTAACTTGTAATAGATTTTATAAAAGAAAAAATAGGAAACAGGTTATATTATTTTTAAATCATGGTATGCCTTTAAAAGATTGTACAAGATTAAAAATGAATTACAATGATTCTAATATTTCTATTTGTTCTTCAAAGTTTTTTTTGAATGAATTATCTGCTATTGCAGGTATTGATAAAGAAAAATTAGTTATTATGCAACCGCCAAGAAATGATGGCTTGTTTGATGCAAGTATAGATGCTAAAAGAATAATGGGTTTTGGTAATGCAAAAGTAATTGCATGGTTGCCAACTTTTAGAAAAATGAGTACTTATAATAGAAATGATTCAAAGTTTGATATGCCTTTAGGAATACCAATTTTATATTCTGAAGAAGAATTAAATAAATTAAATAAGTACCTGAGAAAAATCAATGTTATTTTAGTTTTAAAGCCTCATCCTGCTCAAGATTTAAGTGTTCTAAAGGCAAAATTATATAGTAATTTTAAAATATTATATAATTCTGATTTAGATAAAAAGAAAATAACTTTATATCAATTGCTTGGGCAATGTGATGGATTAATTACAGATTACTCATCTGTATATTATGATTTTTTAATAACAAAAAAACCAATAGGATTAACTGTTGATGATATAAAAGAATACGGTGAAGGATTAGGACTTGCATATGATTATTTTAAAACTATAAAAGGCCACTATATATATGAATTAAAAGATTTATATAAGTTTGTTGATAATATATCAAATGAAAACGATGAGTATAAAAATGATAGAATGAAAGCAATCAAGAAATTTGATTTTGATTTAGAAGGCAATTATAGCAAAAAAGTATTTGATTATATGAAAAAGCATTATAAGTTTTAGTGAATAGATTAGAGGAATTAAATGACAAAAACGATAACAGATTTTTTAAGTAAAATCATGCAGGCTAGATATAGTTGTTATATCGATAATGAATTTAAAAAGATAGTGGTGAATAAGTAATGTCAAGAAAAAAAGTTGTTTTAAATTATATGTATAGTTCTTTTTATCAACTATTTTTAATAATTGTTCCACTAATAACAGCACCATATTTGGCACGAACATTATTACCTACAGCTGTAGGAATAAATAGCTATGTCAGTTCAATTGTGCAAATTTTTTCTTTACTAGGACTTATTGGTCTTAATAATTATTCAATAAGAGAAATAGCATATGTAAGAGAAGATAAAAATAAATTAAGAAAAACATTTAGTGAATTGTTTTTTCTACGTTTTTTATGCCTAATTATTACAGTTATAGTGTATTTAATATATGCTTATTTTTCGGAATATAGATTATATTTCATAGTTCAATTAGTGGCTGTATTAGGTGTTTTTGTTGATATATCTTGGTTTTATGCCGGTTTAGAAGAGTTTAGGATGACTGTTACTCGAAGTTTTATTGTTAAAATAATAAATGTTACGTGTATTTTTTCATTTATTCATAGCCCTTCTGATCTATATTTATTTATGATAATTTCATCAGTCTTTTCTTTATTGGGTAACGGTATTTTATATTTTGGAGTAAAAAAAAGAGCAGGAAAATTACAAGTAAGAGATTTAGATATAAAAAAACATGTTGTTCCAACTTTAAAATTATTCTTGCCACAAGTAGCATCTCTTGTTTACTTGCAATGTGACAAAATAATGATAAATTTTCTAAGTGATAATGTTAGCAATGTGGGATTCTACGATCAAGCTGAAAGAATTGTAAAAATGCCACTAGCTTTAATAACAGCACTTAGTACAGTTATGCTTCCAAGAGTAGCTAATGAGTTCAAAAAGAATAATGTAGAAGCAGTAAAGAAATATGTGACTTTAACATTGAAATTTTCTTTATTTATGTCAATACCACTTATGTTTGGAATAGCATCTATTGCTGGTACTATGATACCTTGGTTTTTGGGCAATGGATATGAGGATGTAATCAATATCATGATAACATTGAGTCCAATAGTATTATTTATCTCATTATCTTCGGTTACAGGTAATCAGTACTTAACAGCAGTTAATAAAACAAAGGTACTTACGATATCTTATATAGTTAGCGCATTATTAAATTTAGTTATTAATTTTTTATTAATTCCTATATATGGGCCTGTTGGAGCTGCAATAGGAACAATTTCAGCAGAAATGTGTGTCATTTTGATCCAGTTATTATATATTAGAGAAATTGTTACATTTACTGAATTACTTAAAATGGGAATAAAATATTTTATTGCTGGGTTAATAATGGCTATTAGTTGTTATTATATTGGTAATTATTTTGGCCCAACTATTTTATCAACTATATTACAAGTATTGTGTGGAACTATTATTTATTTTGGAATTTTATTAATTGTTAGAGATGAATTCTTCTTCGATAATCTTAACAAAATATATAGTCTTATAAGAAAAAAAAATAAATCTCGTAAAGCATAATTTAATACATAGTTATATTATATATGTAATTAAATTTAAAAAGTAAAATTAAGTAAAGATGGTAAAGGAGTATGATTATGGAAAAATTATTAAAACAAGCATTTGGATTTTTCGGATTATCAGGTATAGGATGGCTAATAGATATGACCATATATACTATTTTTACTAGTATTGGTTTACCAACAATTGTCTCAAATATAATTAGTTCTGGAGTTGCCGTTACTTTTGTTTATATAGTTTCGACAAAAAAGATGTTTATTAATAAAAATGAATCTTTTGATTTGAGAAAGAAATATATTATGTATATAGTATATCAAATTATTGTCATATGCGTATTTTCATTTATTATTTCTAAACTCGCTATAAGTCTAGAGAGTGTTTCATTCTTAGCAAGCTTTGCTAAAATTAGTGCAAAAATAATTGTAACACCTTTTACAATGCTAATAAATTTTGCGTTTATGAAATTCTTAATTGAAAAAGTATAAAATTAATTTTAATTAATAAGAAATAAAAGACTATATTCTTTGTCGAATATAGTCTTTTTATGATATAATTTAAGTAGTAGTAAAATGAAATGGAGTGTATTATATGGGAAAGATAATGGCATTTATACCAATGTACAATTGTGAAAAACAAATCACAAGAGTATTAAGCCAATTTGATAGTTCAGTTCTTAAATTTATAAATGAAATTGTTATTGTTAATAATAGAAGTACTGATAATGGAGAAAAGGTTGTTGTAGATTTTATAAAAAACAAAAAAATAGAAACAAAGATAACACTGCTTAGGAATAATAATAATTATGGTTTAGGTGGATCACATAAGGTGGCTTTTAATTATGCCATGAAAAACAAGTATGATTATATTATTGTACTTCATGGTGATGATCAAGGAAATATTCATGATATATTGCCAATTCTTGAGGGCGAAGAGTATAAAAAATATGATTGCATGTTAGGTTCTAGATTTATGAAAGGATCAATTTTAGGAGGGTACTCAAAATTTAGAACATTTGGCAATAGAGTTTATAACGTGTTTTTTTCTGTTGCTCTTGGCAAAAGAATATCTGATCTTGGATCAGGTTTAAATATGTATAGTACAAAAATGTTAAAGAATCAGTTTTTTCATAAATTTCCAGACAAATTAACATTTAATTGTTATATGCTGCTTGCAGCTAATTATTATAAACATAATATAAAGTTTTTTCCAATTAGTTGGCGCGAGGATGATCAAGTTTCTAATGTTAAAATGGTAAGCCAAGCACTAAATACAATAAAATTAGTTATTTCATATATTAAAGGTAAAAGTAAATATATTAAGTCAGAATTACGTCAAAATATTGTAAAAGAATATGGCGCTGAAGTAATATATGATAGTACAGTAAAAGAAAAGAGGAAGAAAAATGGAAAATAAGAAAAAAGTTCATCTAGTTATGCCTATGGGCGGAGCAGGTTCAAGATTTTTTAAAAATGGGTTTGTTATGCCTAAACCATTAATTGAAATTAAAGGTAAGCCTTTTCTTTATTGGGCTACAAAATGTATATCGAATTACGTTGATGTTGAGGATGTGACTTTTGTTGTTCTTCAAGAACACATTGATGAGTTTAAAATAAACGATGTTATTAAAAAATATTTTCCTACAGCCAAAATAACTGTAATTCCTAAAATATTAAGAGGTGCGGTTCTTACTTGTGTAGAGGGAATAAAAAATATTGATGACAGTTTACCAATTATATTTAACGATTGTGATCACATATTCGAATGTAAAGAATTTTATGATTACTGCAATACCGGAAATTTTGATGAAATAGACGGAGCTTTACTGTCTTTTGAATCGGAAGATCCTAAATTTAGTTTTTTGAAATTGGATGATAATGGCTATGTTACTGAAACTGTTGAGAAAGTAGTTGTTAGTAACAATGCAATATGTGGAGCTTATTATTTTAAAAATAAAGAAATTTTTATTAACATGGTTAATGAATATTTAGAAAAATGTTCTTATTCTGAATATTTTGTTAGTGGTGTTTATAATATTATGGCAAGTCACAATAAAAAAATAAGAAATTTTGTTGTGGATAGTCATACACCATTTGGTACTCCAGACGAATATGAAGAAGCTGCAAAATCCGACAAATTTGAGGTGTTGGCATAATGAAAATGGTTTTTCTTGTCTTAGCTATAGTTACACTTACTTTAGGACATCTAATTAAAATCTATCGTTGGAATTTATTTATTAAAATATATGAAAAACCAAATAATCAAGTTCTATTACAGTCTCTTTCGTTTGGATACTTAATAAATTCGTTTTTCCCATACCATATAGGTGATTTATTTCGAGCGTATTTTTCTGGTAAAAAAATGAAGAATGGAATTTCTTTTTCTTTAGCAACAATTATTGTAGATCGGTTTTTAGATCTTATTGTAATTGGAACTATGTTCGTTTTACTTTTTGTTTTTGGTTTTAGAATACCAATTATTTTAAATTCTATCTTGTTCTATGTAATATGCATAATAGCAATTATTATTTTTGGATTATTTGCTATTAAGTACAATAAATATGTGAAGATAGCTGTAAAAAAAGTTGCTGGAATTTTCAATAATTCAATTGAATTGAAATTTTTGAAAATTACTTGGTTTGCTATTAATGCATTTAAAGATATGCTTCATAAGATAAGCAAAAAGAGGCTTATTTATGGCACAATCGCTATGTGGGCAGTTTATTTCTTATCATATACTTTTTTTGCTTTATCTCTTAAGAAATTTGGATATAATATTGGGCTTCTTGATGTATTGTTATCATTATTTGCAACTGGCAATTTAGAATCTTCTACAATAGTTATGATAACAAAACTTACGACAATAGGTACAATAACTTTAATATATCTAATTGTTCCAGTAATCTTGATTTTTGTAATATCATATTTTGTTAAACATTCAAAATTTAAAATTTCTGAAGATAAATATATGAATTTATTGCCATACATTAATGAAAATGATAAACTTTCATTTCTAGAAGCTTATTTTGAAGCTAACAATAGAGAATATTTTAAAAATTATTTAAAAATCAATAGTGATGTTTCTATAATTCAAGATTACTCTGCAGGTAGTAACGCTACAACAATGTTATGTACAGATGATGAAAATATGTTTTATAGAAAATATGCATTTGGTAGTGCGGGTGAAAAATTATATGAACAAGTTGAATGGATAGAGGCACACCAGAAAGAATTACCACTTACGGATATACTAAATGTAAAAAAAGGCGAGGGATATTGCTGTTATGACATGCCTTATTTAAAAGAAAGTGTTGGGTGCTTTAATTTTGTTCATTCTTCTCCAATCGAAATCAGTTGGAATATATTAGAGACTGTTTTAACGGATTTGAATAAAAAGTTATATAAACAAAATTCTAGAAAAGCTGACAAAGAAACTATTGATAAATATATTTCTTCAAAAGCGGTAAAAAACCTAGAAATTATAACTAGCACAAAGGAAGTAAAAGAATTGTCTAAATTTGATTATTTAATTATAAATGGACGAAAATATAGAAATTTGAAGTTTTTTGATATGTATTTAGGTGCTGACTATTTGTATGAAATATTTAAAAATGATGAATATTCTGATTTGCACGGAGATTTAACTATTGAAAATATTATTTGTATGCAAAGCGATAATAAGAAAAAAAATAGTTACTATATAATAGATCCAAATACAGGAAATATACATGACTCAGATAATTTAGATTATGCAAAATTATTACAATCATTGCATGGCGGCTATGAGTTTTTAATGCATACAAAGAGCGTTGAGTTTGAAAAAAACAAAATTAATTTTCTTCAAACAAGGACTTCTACTTATGACGAACTATTTAAAAGATACAAGAATTTCCTAGAAAAAAATTTCTCTAATGAAAAGGTAAAAAGTATCTTTTATCACGAAATAATTCATTGGCTAAGATTATTACCATATAAAATAAATAAAGATAGAAAAAGATTTGTTATGTTTTATGCTGAATTTATTATTGTATTGAATGAGGTGATTGATTTTTATGAAAAATAAGTTAGCTATGTTTGACATGGACGGTACATTATTTGATACAAAAGATGTTAACTATCATTCATACAAGATGGCTTTAGAAGAACTAGACTATACTATATCTTATGATTTTTATTGTAAGGAATGTAATGGCAGGTTGTACAAGCAATTTTTGCCAGAGATAACTAATGGAGCATCAGATGAAATTATTGAAAAAATACATGAAAGAAAAAAAGAATTATATGATAATTTTTTAGATAAAGCAATAATAAATAAACACTTATTCAATATCATTGAGTTAATAAAGAAAGAATATAATATTGCTTTAGTAACAACAGCTTCTAGGAAAAATACAATGGATATATTGAAAAAATTTGGTAAAGAAAATGATTTTGATCTTATTTTGACGCACAATGATATTTCAAAAGCAAAACCAGATCCAGAAGGTTTTTTAAAAGCAATGGAATATTTCAATGTTCAGGCAGCTGATAGTTTAATTTTTGAAGATTCTAAGCCTGGTATTGAGGCAGCTATAGCTTCTGGTGCGACAGTTTATGTAGCAAAAGGTTTTAATGAATGAAAAAACATATGTTTGTAATTTTTCCGATAATTCATTTTTTATTAACATTCTATACAGATAAACTTATTTTTAATACTCAAAACTTGAATGTATTTTGGTATACATTCTGTAAAATTATTGCTTTTATATTAATAATGCTTTTTTGGAATATTATTCGTAAACTTCTGAAAAAAGATCACCAAACAATCAAAAGAACAGAATATTTTTTGATATATTTTATTCCTTTAATTCTATTGTTAATATTTATTTGGCCAGGCTATTGGGCTGGTTCGGATGTTACTAATCTCCTTTCTGTTAATACAAGTGCTAATATGCTATATTTTTTAAATTATCTAACATCTGTTTTTAATATAGTAGGATATATTTTATTCTTTTCGCCAACAGGGCCGATAATTTTACAAATAGTTCTAGCAAGCTCTATATTAGCTTATATAGTTGATAATTTATATAGTTTTTATAAAACAAAGTATGTTTATTTTACATATTTACCATTTCTATTACCAATTACACTTTGTTATATGACATATTGTAATAGGCAAACAATATATGGACTTATATATTTTCTTTTTATAGCTATATTAATTATTGATAAGTTAAAAAAAGTCACTTTGAATAAAAATAAATTATTGCTTCTAATGTTACTTATAGGTATACTTACTACTTTTAGGAGTGAAGGAATTTATTTGAGTATAATAGGGCCAATTTTAATTTTAGCAACTTATAATAATAAATTTACATTAAAAAAGGCTATTTTAATTTTTATAGCAACGTGGATGATTTCTATAGCTATATATATACCACAAGGTATTTATAATAAAAACTTGACTTATATAGAAAAAGAAACAAGGAATTTACCATCTATAGTTAATCCATTATCTTATATGCTGACTCAAAATTTAAAAGGACCAAATATAGAAAACGAAATAGCTATAATTGATAATGTACTTGATGTTGATATTCTTAAAAAATATCCTTCACTTTTTGATTCGGCTGCTATTTGGGAAGACGGAGGAGCTTTAAGAGACAACGTTACTAAAGATGACTATAATGCTATGAAAAAAGCATACTATGATATTGTAAAAAACAACATATTTTTATATTTAAATTGTAAAAAAGTGACTTTTTATAATAGTACAGGTTTAGGGAAAAATTTTCTTTCTTCTTATAATAAATTTGAAAATATTGAAAATATAAATGGATATAAATTAGCAACTCCTTTAAATAAGGATTTACGTAGAAATATTTTAATTATTTTAGAAGGAAGAAACAGCGAAAATAATGAGATTTATGGATTATATAAATTATTCAATAATTTAATATTTTCTATAATTACTTTGATATTAATATTTCTTTTCTCTGTTTTTAAAAGAAAATTTTTTGATTTTATGATAACAGGCACACTTATAGGCCACATACTTATAGTATTCATAATGGCCCCGGCTAATTATTTTATGTATTATTATTCTATTTACTTAACTGGTTTCTTGATATTAATTGTTTATTTACTTAATATAAAATCTAAAATTGGAGGAGAAATGATTATGAAGAATAAAAAAGTATTATTCATTGCTAGTACAGGAGGACACCTTTCAGAATTATTACAATTAAAAGAAATGTTTAATAATTATAATTATTATTTGATTACCGAAAAAACTGATTCAACTAAAGATTTGATAAAAAAACATCCAAATAAGGTTAGCTATTTAACATTTGGAACAAAAGATCACAAACTTTCATACCTTTTTAAATTTAGTGGCAATTGTTTAAAAAGTTTATTTTTATATTTTAAAATCCGTCCTAGATATATAGTTACGACAGGAACGCATACTGCTGTTCCAATGTGTTATATTGGCCATTTTTTTGGAAGCAAGGTCATTTTTATAGAAACATTCGCTAATAGCAAAACAAAAACCTTATCAGGCAAAATGGTTTATCCAATAGCAGATTATTTCATTGTACAGTGGGAATCTATGCTTGAAAAATATCCTAATGCGAAATATGGCGGATGGATTTACTAATGAAGAAACACTTTAAATTTTTCATTGAAAATAAGATGTTGTATCTTATTCCACTTGTACATTTTGCGATAACTTTTTTTACAGATAAATTATTTATTGATTTTGGAGAGTTTAATTTTTTAAATTATGTTTTTTGTAAAATAATATTATTTGTTGTTATATTTGTTTTGTGGACTTTGATATTTAAACTTTTATATAGGAAAGATTATAAAAAACCAATAAAATACTTTTTAATATATTTTGTTCCGCTTTTCATAATTTTGATTTTGATATTCCCAGGTATTTGGTATTCTGATGATTTTAATTTTTTAGATTATGCTAAGACTGTCGACTTTTTGTATTATCTTAATTATTTGACGTCTGTTTTTTATAGTGTCAGTTTAATGTTAATACCAATTCCAACTGGTGTAATAATAATTCAACTGATAATAATTTCGGTAATTATTGCTTATATAGCATATAGGTTACAAAGAATAACAAATAGCAAACTTAGTTATATTGTATATCCTATCTTTTTATTGCCGATGACAATCTATTATAATTTATATTGTAATAGGCCAGTAATATATGGGATATTTTATCTTGGTTTTGCTGCAACTATATTTTTAGATTATTTAGAAAAGAAAAAAGCCAATAGATGCAAAATGATTTTATTATGTTTTTATGCGGCGGTATTAGCTATATGGCGCAGTGAGGGAATGTATTTATTTGTATTAGCACCAATAGTTTTGACATATATATATTATGAAAAAAATTATATTAAAAATATTTGTAAATATTTTTTAATTATATTAACATTTGGAATGATAGTTAATTTACCACAATATGCTGCTACAAGTAATGAAAGCAAAACGTACTCATTCAATAGATTTTTGCCTTCAGTAATTAATCCATTACAATGGATGCTTACCCAGGATATTAAAATAACAGATGAACAAATAGATTCTATTAGTAAAGTTTTAGATATTGATGCTATGAAAGAATACCCGACATTACTTGATACACCATGTATTTGGTTAAATAGTTGTATAATAAAACATTCTGATAGTGATATAGAGGATTTTAAAAAAGCATATATTAATATAATTTTAAACAATCCTGACCTTTTTGTTAAAGCAAAAATTATTACATTTTATAATTCAACTGGAATAGTCAATAATGTATTTGAAGACTGCTCTATATTTTATTCAAATAACGGAGTTATTTCTAAGTTTTTAGATGAATACCGTTTCAATAACCTTATAAATTATGATACTAGAAGATACGTAGTTAGAATATTAGAAGGGCGAAATCCGGTGAATCATGCAAGTTCAAGAATTTATTGCTATATTAATAATTTATTAGTTGCTATATTTGCGTTAATGGCTTTACTAATATATGGTATTATAAAGAAAAACAAGGTTTATATCATATTTCCATTGTTATTTGCAGCTCATACAGGAATGATTGCATTAACAGCACCTGCTAGTTATTTTATGTATTATTATTCTGTGTATTTGGTAGGCTATTTTGTACTTGCTATTGAAATAATATATATTATAAAGCATATAAAGATGAGAAAAAGTAGTTCTATCAGTATGAAAAAATTAAGGTAAAGCATTATCAACATATTAAAGAGTGTTTCAAAATATAATAATAATGGAGAATGTAAATAATAAATTATTGTCTAAATATAACATACTAAATTTTTGTTTATTAAATTGATATTTTTAATTCAATCTTTTAATATACCCTAAGTTAGTGTAAAGAGTTTTGGGGATTTTTAGAAATCCTAAATTAAATTGGTAATTGTATTATCAATTTTTTTAATATATTAATCCATTAATTCTTGTAGTTACAGTAAAAGTTTCCTTTTTATCAAAC
>JAEYYH010000027.1 GCA_023430885.1 Bacillota bacterium | reverse complement strand
GACGCGCTGAGTTCACGCGACGTCTCAGATCATTGTTCGGACATGAGACCTTTACAGTCCCGGTCAAGCGGAACGACAGCTACTTCTTCACGCGCAATTCCGGTCGCGAGAACCAGGCCGTGCTCTTCGTTCGCGCAGGCGTCAATGGCGAGGATCGCATCCTCATCGACCCCAACCCATGGTCAACCGACGGCGCCACCGCGCTTGCTGGGTGGAAGCCTTCGGCCGACGGCCGCCTTCTCGCCTACGCGGTCCAGGAGGGCGGCACGGACTGGCGAACCATCCGCATCCTGGATGTTGCGAGCGGCGTGGCGCTGCCCGACGAAATCCGATGGGCGCGTTTCACCAGTATCGCCTGGGCAAAGGACGGATCGGGTTTCTTCTATTCGCGCAATCCCGAGCCGGAGGGAGACAACGCCTTCACGGCGCAGGCGGTTGGCCATGCCGTCCATTTCCATGAGCTTGGGAGGCCGCAATCAGACGACGTGCTCGTCTACTCCGCGGAAACGGAAGTTCCGCAGATTCACACCGCCGAAGTGACGGCGGATGGCAATTACGCGTTGATCTATTCGACGGCGCTTGCGGGCGGCAACAGCGTGATAAGCGTCGATTTGACGAAGCCGGACTGGCCGGTTCGGGCCGTGGTCGACAACATCGACAAGGCCTGGTCGCTGGCGGGCAACATCGGCACCCTTTTCTTCTTCGCAACGGAGGACGGGGCAGAGCGCGGCCGGGTGGTGAGCGTGGACATATCCCATCAATCGCCGTCTATCGTCGAGGTGATTGCCGAGGATGCCGAAAGAGTTTTGAGTTCGGCCACGCTGGTGGGCGACCGTCTCGTAACCACTTATCTCCACCATGCGCAGACCGAGGCCACGCGGTTCAGGCTCGATGGCGCGCCCGACGGTACAATCGAGCTGCCTGGCATCGGAAGCGCCAGTGCCTTTCAGGGCGTGCCCGGCGACAACGAGGCGTTCTTCCTCTTTACCAGCCAGAACATCCCCTTCACCATCTATCGCTACGACGTGGCGGCAGACAGCTGGGCCGTTTGGGCCGAGCCCGAAGTGCCGGCCAATCTCGCTGCGATTAACGTCGAGCAGCGCTTCTATGCCTCGAAAGACGGCACCCAAGTGCCGATCTTCATTGTCCGCCGTGCCGATGTGACAGAACCCGCTCCCACCATACTCTATGGTTATGGCGGTTTCGGAATACCCATGGTGCCGTTCTATTCACCCGGGACCATCGCCTGGGTGGAGCAGGGTGGCGTCTATGCGGTTGCCAACATCCGGGGTGGCGGTGAGTACGGCCGGACCTGGCATGACGCCGGCAGGCGCCACGCCAAGCAGAACTCGTTCGATGATTTCATTGCCGGGGGTGAGTTTCTGAAGGCCAGCGGACTCACTTCCGAGGGCGGGCTTGCTATCCACGGAAGCTCCAATGGCGGGCTGCTTGTCGGAGCGGTCGTCAACCAGCGGCCCGACCTGTTCGCCGCAGCCATTGCAGACGTGGGCGTTCAAGACATGCTGCGGTTTGACCGCTTTACCGGCGGCCAGTTCTGGACGCAGGAGTTCGGCAGCCCCTCCGTCGAGGCGGAGTTCCGCAATCTCCTCGCATACTCACCGCTCCACAACATCCGCCCCGGCGTGAGTTACCCTGCGATCCTGGTGACTACGGCCGATACCGATGATCGTGTCGTACCGGCACACTCCTTCAAGTACGCAGCAACGCTCCAGGCCAGCGACCTAGGCGATCGCCCGCGTCTGCTGCGTGTCGAAACCCGCGCTGGTCACGGGGCTGGCAAGCCAACAGACAAGGTGATCGATGAACTCGCCGACATGTGGGCGTTCGCAGCGTACTGGACGGGCCTCGACGTGAGTGTGGGCGATTGAGACGATGCTGCTCGGCTTACGCGCTGTCCCTGGTTGAGTTCCTGGCACAACGTGAAGCGCCCACGCGCGCAGGGCGGCGTCCATCCCGGTCCCAATTGGTCTGGCCGGAAGCGAGGTCGCAACCGGCACCCCACTGGCCCGCGACGTCGCTCTGAAGTGCGGCGTCAGCGGACGGTGCTTACCGGTAACCGATGCCGGCGATGTAGTTGATGAGCATGTGCTCCTGCAGCTCTTCCTGCTCGAGCAGCGCTTTCATGGCGTCGCGGATATCCAGCACCCCGAGGGGCCGCGAATGGGGATCGAGAACCGGGACGTTCTGGATGCGGTGTGCGACCATATGCTGCCATACCCAGTAGAGATCGTCTTGGGGTGTGCAGGAAATGACGGGCCGGCTCATCATTGCCCGCGCCTCGCGCTCGCCGGCGGTGCGTTGAGCTAGATAACGCACGAGATCCGACTTGGTTAGAACACCGATGGCAATTCCTGAGCCGTTGCAGACGACGGCGATCTCCGTTCCGGGCTCCGCGAGTGAGGCGGCAATCGCGTGCAGGTCGGTTCTCTCGTCAATGACCCTCAGGCGACCACTCATGATCGCGTCCAGATCCACGATGCGCATGGGTTGCTGCCTCCTTGCGTTGCTGACTTCGGGCTGATCACTCGGCTCCGCCCAGAGGCTCAGCCACGACGGGATACCGTTGCTTGCTGATCACGCGGTTCGGCAAGCCAGTCGTCGAAATGCACCGTGCCGATGCGCGCTCCGTCTCCTGGCAGCAGCGTGTCTTCCGTGAGG
>JAEYYH010000021.1 GCA_023430885.1 Bacillota bacterium | reverse complement strand
CATAATAAACGAAAGGCCCATTCAGTCACTCACCCCCAAAAGTCTGTCGGTTAAATTTTATGGGCAAGACAAGTCGAATGTGCCTGGCAGCAAAAAATATTTATTGGCAATACCCTTCTGTCATTTTCTCTATTTTACAGCCTTGGGTCAACCGGCTCACTTTCCAGCGCCAGTACGCCGAAGACGCATTCATGCACCCGGTAGAGCGGCTCATTCTTCACGAACCGGCCCAGTGCTTCCATCCCCAGCGCGAATTCTCGCAACGCCAAACTGCGCTTTTTGCCAAGCGAACGTTTTTTCAGACGGGTGAGCTTATCCGGCAGAGTGTATTCCGGCCCGTAAATAATGCGCAGATACTCGCGCCCGCGGCATTTCACAGCAGGCTGCAAAAGCTCGTCCTTATATTTCTCTACGAAGTTAAGCGGCTTTACCACCATGCCCTCGCCGCCGGAAGCGGTCAGGTCATCCCACCAGTCAATACCCTTTTGAATGCTTGCTTGATCGGTCAAATCCACCAAAATATGATTGGTAGCGACCAGTACCTGATCAGTATGGGCAAGATATTTTTTGATTGTTTCCATATGCCAGATATGGTTTTTATCCGAGTGAACCATGCCCTCTGCAGCCAATATGTGAAACGGCGCAATCCGGTAGTCCAGAGCGCTTTCAACATCCCAGCAATATTGGCGGTAGGCTGATATATATTTTGCCATCAAGTCAGCGCGTTCGGCATAACGTTCGCCAATTGCCTGAATATCAACATTTTGACCGGAAACTACGCTGTCAACAACTCTGGCTTGATTACTAAGTACAGCCGCTTTTTGTAAAGCATCCACTGCTGCGGCAAGGCTGTTTACCCCGGCACAGCCGGTAGGGGCATACTGTTGCTCCAATAACAACTGCGCTTTGGCTGACCAGGGCATAAGCTCTGTGTCCAGGCACACCCAATCAGTGTCAAACTCAGCCCAAAAGCCGGATTCGCTGAGCGCTTGGCGCACTCTCGCAAGCAAAGCGGTTTGCACACTGACATCATGGAAGAAATGCCGCCCTGTGCGTGTATAGATAATCCCGGTACTGCCATCTTGAATCAAAAATCTTCGTTTAGCCGCTGACGCATCCTTGCAGACAACGATCACAGCGCGGGACCCCATGTGTTTTTGCTCGCAGACAACCGAGCTTACGCCGCGCTGCTGATAATAAGCAAAGGCTTCCAGCGGATGCTCCAGTATATCATCAATTCCAGATGTTTCGCAGGGTGACATGGTAGGCGGCAGGTAAATCAGCCAATGTGGATCAGCAGCATAGCGGCTCATGATTTCGATGGCGGCAGCCGCATTTTCCTCGCGGATGGTCACGCCGCTATGCAGTCCGGTTTCGATATACCGTTTTTCCAGCACATCCGCGATGTTCAGTACATCGTTATATTCCTCTTGTACACAGAGAGGCTTGATTGGCTCATAATAGGTCTCTAGTGCCGAAACGCTGACAAGTTCCGCCTCGGGGTAGCGGTAGGCGGTAAGCTTGCCGCCAAAAACACAGCCGGTGTCAATATTCAAGGTATTGTTAACCTGGTACACTTCTGCCGTCGGTGTGTGCCCATAAACAACCTTTGCCTTGCCGCGATATTCGCTCGCCCAATCAAGGCGTACCGGCAAGCCATATTCATCGCTTTCGCCGGTGGTATCGCCAAATAAGGCAAAATCCCGCACTCTACCGGAACTTTTTCCCTGATAGGCTTCCTTCATCCCGGCATGGGCGACGACCAGCCTGCCGTCATCCAGCACATAATGCCCGATAAGACTGTCGAGAAATGCTTTTAATTCGGCAATCCATTCAGCAGACTGCCCTGAAAGCTGGTTGATAGAATCTTCCAAGCCATGCGTCTGCTGGACCTTAGCACCCTTTAGGAATCTAAGTAATTTCATATCATGATTGCCGGGGACACAAAGGGCGTTGCCTGCTTTCACCATGTTCATGGCAAGCTTCAGAGTTTCGGCAATTTTAGGTCCTCTGTCACACAAGTCGCCCAAAAAGACTGCTTTTCTGCCGGCGCCATGAAAAGCAGTACACTGGTCTTGGTCAACGGTGTATCCCATTTTTACCAGCAAAGCCCATAGTTCATCAAAACAGCCATGCACATCGCCAATGATATCAAAGGGGCCATGCTCCTCGCTTTTATCTGTCCAGGCCGGAATGCGGCTGATCACCACTTCTTCCGCAGGATCATCAATGATATAAATATAACGAAAGCCCTCTTTTTTTAAATGCCGCAGCGATTTTTTCAGTTCCAGGCAATGCCGTTTAACTACATGCTCGCCGAACTGCCTGTCGGGACGGGCTTTATTGCGCTGGATGCAAACAGCTTCCGGCGTATTCAGCACAATAGCGACAGGCAGGACATCAATTTTTTTGGCAAGTGCAACCACAGCGCTGCGAGCGCTTGGCTGAACATTAGTAGCATCGATGACCACCAGCTTATTCGCCGCCAACCGTTTTTCGGCGATATAGTACAGTGTATCAAAA
>JAEYYH010000019.1 GCA_023430885.1 Bacillota bacterium | reverse complement strand
ACATGCGGCGCGAACCATTTCGCCTTCATGCTCAAGGGCGGTGACAGATTGAGAATATGAGGATTGCGGCCCGCCTGTGCCGACTGCTTCAGATACGGGATACACGCCTGCGAGCAGACGAACGTGCCGCGCACGTTGACGCCGAACATCAGATCGAAACGCTTCATGGGCGTATCGAGCGTACGTGTCAGTGAGATTGCGCTTGCGTTATTGACCAGCACATCGATGCCGCCGAAATGATCGGCGGCCTGCTTCACGGCCGCAGCCACCGCATCCTCATCGCGAATGTCCACCTGCATCGGGAGCGCCTTGCCGCCCGCCGCTTCGATTTCTGCAGCGGCCGTATGGATCGTGCCTGGCAGCTTGGGATTGGGTTGATCGGTTTTTGCGGCGATCGCGATGTTCGCGCCATCGCGTGCCGCGCGCTTCGCAATCGCAAGACCAATGCCCCGCGACGCACCTGTGATGAACAGCGTCTTGCCTTGCAACGACATGGGAGCCTCCGAAGCGTGTGGGAATGTTCAAGGGCCGGATGATGACCGCGCTGGAGCAAACTGTGAATCATCTGGCCCCGATGGGAAGTAAGGAGAAAGCACCACGCCCCTCCCCATTCCCGATGGCCTCCACCACAATACGCGCCGTCACGGTCATGAACACCCCGCCATCGACACGCTCACGGCCATTCCGGATCTGATTTTCGTGCTCATCGCCGCTTTCGGCGCCGGTCTCATCGATTCGATGGTCGGAGGCGGAGGGCTCGTGCAGTTGCCGGCGCTGTTCGGCGTCTATCCCAACACCGCGCCGCCGTTGTTGCTCGGAACGAGCAAGTTCGCAGGTATCTTTGGAACCGCGAGTGCGGTGGCGCGCTTCGCGAAAAAGGTTCAGATCCCGTGGCGCGCGCTGCTGCCGCTCGCTATCGGGGTGCTCGTCGCCTCGGCGGGAGGGGCCTTCATCGCGACGATCGTGGCACCCCAGATCTTCCGCCCGCTCGTGCCACTGATGCTGATCGCGGTGCTGATCTATCTGCTACGACGCAAGGATCTTGGTGCAGACCACGCACCGCGCGCCTTCTCCGGGCGGCATCATGTGTATGGAACGCTGCTGATCGTCGGGGTCGGTTTCTACGACGGCTTCTTCGGTCCCGGTACGGGCAGCTTTCTGATGTTCATTTTCGTGCGCTTCTATGGCTACGATTTTCTGAACGCGGCTGCGAGTGCGCGCGTGCTCAATGTGGCTGCCAACGGCGCGGCCCTCGCCTATTTCGCCTGGCATGGCTACGTGCTCTGGCACATCGGCCTCGGGATGGCGATCTGCAACGTGCTCGGCTCGCTCCTCGGAACACGACTCGCACTGCGCGGCGGAAGCGTTCTCGTCCGCAAGATCTTCATCGCGGTCGTGACGGCGCTGATCCTGCGCACGGCATGGACGGCGCTTTCGGGAAGCTGAAAGAGAACGGGCGACGCCTCCCGGCATCGCCCGTGTTCCGCTTCCTGGATTCCCCGGTCGATCAATTGACCTTCGCCGTCATCAGGTTCGACAGCGGGCTTTCCGTTCCCTTCGAGGTGACCGCGCGGACGCCGAAGTAGTACGTGGCTGCCGGTAAGTTCTCGATCACATAGCTCGACACACTTGGGTTGTTGATCTGGATGGTCTTGATCAGCATGCCGGAACTCGTGCCGTAGTAGATGCGATAGCCGGTGAGATTGCTCAGGCTCGAGCCATCAGCGTTTGCCGCTGGCGGCATCCATGACAACGTGACTCCACCTTTCGTGGTGGGCGTCGATGTCGCAGCAGCCTTCACCGCGATCGAGAACGCAGGCAGCTTGGTCGTAGCCTTCCCATCGCTCACCGAAATCACGATGTTGGAAAACGTGCCCGTCGCAGTGGGCTTGCCCGAGAGCTGACCCGTCGTCGTGCTGAAGGTCGCCCAGCTGGGGCGATTCGTGATCGCGAAACCCAGCGTATTGCCGTCCGCATCCTTCGCGGTCGGCTTGAATGTGTACGTGTTGCCGAGCGTGACGGACGTCGCCGGCGTGCCCGACAGTGTCGGTGCCGTGTTTGCCGTGCCGGAGGTGGCCGCCTTCACCGTGATCGTGAACCTGGGCAGGGAAACGGTCTTCTTCCCGTCCCACACGTGAATCTCGACATTCTTGTGCACGCCCGCGGCCTTCGGAACGCCCTTGAGGGTTCCGGTCGCGCGGTCGATCGTGGCCCAGCTAGGCATCGAATAGCTGCCGAAATAGAGCTTGTCACCATCAGCGTCCGTCGCCTTGGGTGTAAAGCTGTAGGTCTGGCCGACCGTGGCAGTCGCCGCAGGTGTGCCGGAGAGGGTGGGGGCGCGATTGGCGGCGCTGGCGAATTGCGGCGACAGAAACAAAGCGAGCAGCAAGGCAGGCACGCTGACTAGCGCGCGTGAAGCGGTGAACATGAAACGCGATCCTCAACGTCAGGCGGGCAGACGTCGTGCTCGTTCCGTTGAGCGGGATCGCAAAAAACGTAGACGCAGCAGTCTCTCTCTTGAGGAGACACTC
>JAEYYH010000036.1 GCA_023430885.1 Bacillota bacterium | reverse complement strand
TTTCAAAACGGGGACTATCGCTTCACAGTTTCAGATGTTGCGGGAAACAGCGCCGTTGTCGTTGTGCCTGTCGCGAACATCGCTATGCTTGATGTTACCGCGACGCTGGCCGTGCCTTTTACCATATCACCCGATAACGGCAAGCTGTATGCCGGAAACATCAACTTTATTAACAACAGCAATGTTCCCATTATGCTGACCATGCAGAAAATGACCGCCTATGGCGATGCGCCGCAGCTTGTAGCCAGAGATGCAAAAGCGTGGGAATCCCTCACCGTCACGGAAACAAAGCGATTTATCGCGCTCGGCTTTATCGGCAACGACGTGGACGTTTGGGCGGACGGGCAACCCCACTCCCTCGGTGTGATCGGTAAGGGCGGCACGGCAAGCTACGCCATGCAGGGACGGTTCGGCTTCGCTTGGGAACAAGCGGCAAGCTTCCTTTTTGGCATGGCGGTTATAATCACGATTGCCGGATAACGTCCCATTGTGATGTGGCGCATCTGCTCACAGAAGGAAAGCGAAATAAGAAAATCGGAGGGGCAATCTATGGAGCTAAAAACGGTTCTCGTAATCGCGTTGTGCCTCATAATCGTCGGAGCCGCAGCGTTTTTGTATTTAAGGCGCAGAAATAAAAAGTAGACATCAAAAAGCACGGGGAGCGGCGTCGCGCCGCTTCCCTGCGCTTATATTCTATGAGATATTGACAATAAGGTTTAGATTTGAAATAGAGGGTAGAGATCACTTGATTTTTACTCCGATAACAGAGCAAGCCGGAACAGCCGAATCTTCCTTAGGCTCCTCCTGACTTTTTCCACATTCATGCCTACGCGCAAGTGCAGCATCAAATTCAGCCCACGCTTCAGGTGGGAGCATGGAGTGTTTTTTAGCACGTTCAATAAATTCATCTATTGTACAATTACTTTGTTCCACTATGCGTATTGCTTCGGAACGCGATCTTATAAACGTAGGGTCAATTAAATATGGATGTTCTTGCAAGAGATTCATAAGCTCCCTTTTGTTCATAGATTTTCACCTCATCAACATCACGGCAGGTTGAGTAGCACATATAAAGCAGAACGGTTCTCAATCACTATGATCTCCCTGACAACAAGACAATTAAGATGGATAGTATATGACAGACCAAATAAAATTTATTTATAATCAATGTACACGGTCAAGTAGCTTTGCCCATCGGTAGAGAATACCATCCTCTTGGTTTGCCCGCAAAATCACCGTGCTGAACAAGGTTTTGTATATTATTGACCTTCATCAAGCCACAAGGATTATGATAATATTCTTCATCGATGTGCCGGAGGTATTCGTAGAGGCGCGTGAAAATCATGCGCTTCTTTTTTTATATAAATCTTGGTAAAGGAGCAGAGCGGATATGAAAGAGCATTTGAGCGTTCAGGGGTATGAAATCCTCGAACGGTATATGGTGGACGAGCTTGGCTTCGTCCTAGGGGAGAACAAGACCGCACCTTCCCCGTTCGTGACGTGGTGCTACCGCGCCGATAGCCCTGAGCATTTCTTCTGGGGCCATTATGTGAGCACACGCGAAACGGCATATGAGGATTATCAAAAACGTATCGACGATGAAGTGCAAGATGTTTCCGAGCGCACGGGTAAGCCTCCCTTGCTGCCCGCGCTGTGCCTGGGCATCGAACCTTCAAGCGGTAACCTTATCAACATCAAACGCGGGGTATCCGGCTATTACGGCTCCGATTGGAACAGGCCGGGCGAACGCGGGCATAACCGCAGGACTGCGGACATTATAAACGAGCGTTGGGGCGTTACCAAGGCCCAAGAGCAGGCAATGCTTGCCGGAAGCATATTCGGTTGGGAGGCGCCTGCGGCAGACCCACGCCATTATGATGAAAATACCCTTTCCCCGCGCGCAAAAAAGCGCGACGAGCTGGAACGATAGGAGGCTTTAGCATGAAATACGAGGAGGACATCCGTAAGGCTGGCGACTGGGAAATCATCCACGCCCTGCATATTGGAGATAAAGAGGTCGTTTTCGGGGAAAACACCATAGACCCTGCGGCAGAGAGGTATATGTGTGCCTACTGCCGATCCAATGAGCTGTTTCAAGAATATTGCGAGTGCGTGGGCGGCGACGATTATCTGGAAATCATGCAGATTTATGTCGAGCGTATCAACGGACAAATCGAGGCGGTCAAAGCTGAGATGGCGGGCATTACCGTGCCGACAACACCTATCTCAGCCAAGCAATGCTTCCCCAATGACATCTCAAAAAGTATCGACGCCTGATCGTCGCCATCCGTGCGGATGTGCTGCGCCGGGAATACCAAACCGCCCAAAGCCAGCTTGTTTTGGTAGACGGAGGCTTTGGTGCGAGTGCAAATTCCCGCGGCAGCGCGGTGTTTGGCTATAATCTCTATTCCGGTAAGCACGCCCGCTACGAACGCCGAGATGTTTTGGGCGAGGTCATGCCAGAGCACATTCCGGCTTGGGCGTTTGAAAAGGCGGCGCTGTTTCGGGAACGGCAGAAAATGAAGAAACGGCAGGAGCCTGAAAGGTAGGCAGCATAATGGCATTCAATCTGATTTCACGCCAAAACAATGATAGCCCGTTGTTTTATACGGATAAGGATAGTCCGGCGGAAAAGGCTTGCGTTGGGCATTTGCGCGGCGATTTCGGCAGACAGGGCAGAGAATTTTGGACAACATGGTTTGACAATCATACGGAATTAAGCACGCCTGCCTTCAAATCCGAATTTCAAATTGTAATAGATGGTCTGCGCAATGCGGGCATCTTAAAAAGCTACGATGAAATGTGTCGGTACTGTCGTGAGCACCCCGAAGCCCGTCTTGAGGATAAATGGCGTAACTCCTATGGTTTTAAGCTTGACGGTAAGCAGCATGACTATTTTATTCGCTGCAATCTTGTGCAGGGTGATTATCAGCTATACGTTTTCGCCTATCAACGAGAGCTGCTTGAAAAAGCATTTTCTGAACCGCAGGAGCGGATGAACGCACAACCGAAAAAAAGGCGGCAGGAGCCGGAGCGATAAGGAGGTACGCCCATTGGCCCAAAAACTGCAAATTGTGTCCGAGCTGACTGCCCGGACGATGAACAGGCTCACCTATTCCGCAGATGAATGGATGAGCTTTTTACATTCCGCCGCGTGGCTGTACAAATACCCGTGGCATGAGCAGGTCATGATATATGCGCAGCGCCCGGATGCGACAGCCTGTGCGCCCATCGCGCTTTGGAACGATACCCTTCGCCGCTGGGTAAACAAAGGCGCGAAGGGCATCGCCATTATCGACGACAGCGGCGCAAGACCCACGCTACGGAATGTGTTTGATGTTTCGGATACCAATTCGCGCTACAACACCCCCTTCCGTCTATGGGGGGCGCGCGAGGAGAATGAACCGCAAATCCTTGAAGAACTGCAAAACCGATTCGGAGAAATAATCGGATACGACGGGCTTCCATATTCCGACCAGCTATCGGGAATCATCCATAACGCGGTGTCGGATAACAGCGCAGACTATTATGACGAGCTATTGCGGGTATGCGCTGGGAGCCGCTTGGAGCACCTCGAAGAAGCGGATATTCAGGAAGAATTTGAACAGGTTTTGGAGGCCAGCATACTTTTTACCGTGCTTACCCGCCTAAACCTTCCTGCGCAAGAGTATTTTGAGCATAAGGATTTTGCTTCTATAATCGACTTCAATACGCCTGACATCATCGCGCAGCTTGGTACGGCGACGGCTGATATTTCTGAAATGGTGCTGCGTCAAATCGAGCGCACGGCACGCAGCATTGAGAGGGAAGATCGCGGCAGACTTGCAAACGCTGCGGGGGTATCGCAGAATGTAGCTAGAAAAGATGAAAGGAGCGGTGAGCATGGATCTGACATACAGGCAGGTCGGGGATTATCTGATTCCCGATATAGAGATGGACGAGCAGCCGACGGAGCACATCGGCAAATACGGGATGATGCGCAAATCGTTTCTGAGGGAGCACCTCAAGGGGACGTACAACAGCCTGCTTCTCCAGAACAAGTTGATGGCGCACCTGCTGGAAGTGGACAGCGCCGCCCGGGAGCAGATCGAGCGGGCGGCGGCGCAGATGGCTATGGCCGAGGGCGTGACGGAGGAGTTGAAAGCCCGCGACCAGATGGCGTGGGTAGGCCGGATG
>JAEYYH010000026.1 GCA_023430885.1 Bacillota bacterium | reverse complement strand
AATTTATATTTAATCCAATTATTTTATGTCCATCACCATCTAAACTTCCACTAAAGTCATCGATTGGTGTCCAAGCTGTATAACTACTTGTTCTTAAATCAATATCATTAGCTAACTTATAATAAGCATTTGGTACTAACCTAATTCCATTTAAATCATCTGCTGTTTTTACTAAATATGGATCTGCACTTGATCCGGAACCATCCCAATCGTATGGAACCATTGAATTAACATAATTCTTTTCAGTTGCCATCATCCCTTTAATATATGGAGTAGTATCTCCATCTATTATATCCCATGTGTTTGTAAAATTAAATGTCGAGTATGTAACAGCTTTTGTTGCATCTCCTAATAAATCAATCTTTGTTGCAGGTATATTACTTGAATATATTCCACTTGTCTGTACTACCCAGTATATATTACTTGCTGTACCTGAATGAGCACCAATTATTGGACCGACAGATCCACCAACAGTTACTCCAGTTATTGAACCTATACTGTAGACATTTGTTACATTGCTGTTGTTATATCCAATAACTCCTCCTACATAAGAAGTTGATTTAGCTGTTATATTACCAAGTGTATAACAATCACTTATTGTCCCATATGCTCTACCTACTAATCCACCTGTATATGAAGATGATGTAGTAGTTGATTCAACATTTCCACTTGCAAATGATTTTGTAATTGAACTTGTTGATCCTGTAGCATTACCTACTAGGCCTCCTACATATGAAACCCCTTTTATATTACCTGTTGCATAACTCATGTTTATATTAGTTCCGTTTGTTAATCCTACTAGTCCTCCTATATATGAAGATGTAGCATTTATTGAAACTGTACTAATAGAATAATTAATATTACCACCAGTTAAATTTCCTACTAGTCCTCCAACATTAGATGTACCAATAATAGTACCACTAGTTTTAACTCCGCTAAGAATAAATCCTGTACCACTAACACTACCAGCTACAACTCCGGCATTAGTGCCACCAGCTATGCTTGCATTGTAAATTTCCAGATTCTTTATTTCCACATTACTAGAAGATATTGTACTAAATAATCCAACCTCATCAGATGTTCCAGTTATCTTCATATTCTTTATTTTGAATCCGGCGCCATCTAGACCGCCAGAGAAGTTGTCTATAGGGACCCAAGAATCAAATCCTTGAACACTTAAATCTATATCGTTAGATAATTTGAAATATGCATTTGGTACTAATCTTATTGCATCCAAATCTTTTGGAGTTTTAATCAAGAATGGATTTGCTATAGTTCCTTCTCCATCCCATTTATATGGCATCATACTACCAATATAATTGCCATTAGTTAACATCATACCTTTAATATATGGTGTTGTTTCTCCATTTATTATATCCCATGTGTTTGTGAAATCAAATGCCAAATACGTTGCAGCTTTTGACGCATTAGAAATAATGCTTATTTTTGTTGCTGAAACATTACTTGAATATATTCCACTTGATGATACTACCCAGTATAAACCACTTGGAGTTGTTCTAGTGTATCCAAGCAGTACATCAACATTGCTAGATATGCTAACACCAGTTATTTTACCTATATTGTATGAATTAGTTATTGTTCCATAATTATAGCCTACTAAACCTCCTACATATGATGATTTAGCTGCAACATTACCTAACATATAACAATCATTTATTGTTCCATTAGATCTTCCTACTAATCCACCTGTATATGATGATGAAGTATTTATCGATTCTACATTTGAACTTGTAAATGATTTAGATATAACGGATGTCCCTTGAGCATATCCAATTAATCCTCCAACATAGGCATTTCCTGTCACATCGCCAGTTACATAACTCATATTAATAATGGTATTTAAAGTAACACCTACTAGTCCACCTGTATTATTACCAGTGCTTGTTATTTTAGCTGCACCTATACACATATTTATATTAGATCCCTGATCATTTCCTACCAGACTACCTACACCACTTGTACCAGTTACAGTTCCACTAACTTTAATTGCACTTATCTTTGAACTAGAGCCAGGAACTGTACTTCCAATTAGCGCTCCAACGTTGTTTTTACCAGATATATTAACATTGTATAATTCAATATTCTTTAATTGAACGTTGGCATATGAAATAATACTAAATAATCCAACATTATCCATTCCAGAGATGTTTAATCCCATAATTTTATGTCCAGCTCCATCAAGACCTCCAGCAAAATTGTCTATTGGAACCCAACTTGCATAATTTGTTCCAGCTAAATCTATGTCATTATTTAACTTGAAATATGCATTTGGCACTAATCTTATAGCATCCAAATCTTGTGGTGTTTTTATTAAATATGGATTGATTTCTGAACCACTACCATCCCATTTATATGGAACCATTGAATTAACATAATTTTTATCAGTTAACATCATACCTTTTATGTATGGCGTTGTCTCTCCTGCAATTATATCCCATGTATTTGTAAAATCAAATGATGTATATGTCGCAGCTTTAGTTGCATCAGCTAAGATAGAAATTTTTGTTGCCGCTATATTACTTGAATATATGCCACTTGTTTGGACTACCCAGTAAATACCACTTGGGGTTGTCCTACTATAGCCCATTATTGGTCCAGTATTTCCAGATACACTTACACCTGTTATTTTACCTATACTATAGGCATTTGCTACTGTACCATAATTATAACCAATTAATCCACCTACATAAGAATTAGTTTTTGCTGTTATATTTCCTAGTGCGTAAACATTAGATATCGCTCCATTTGAACGTCCTAATAAACCTCCCACATATGAGGAAGAAGTACTTGTAGATTCAACATTTCCGCTTGCAAATGATTTTGTTACTACGGTTCCATTTTGAGCATAACCTACTAATCCACCAACATAAACACTTCCTTTAACATCACCTGTTGCATAACTCATGTTTATATTTGTGTTTGTAGAAATACCTACTAGTCCACCTGCATCATTACCAGTACTTGTAACATTTGCAGAGCCTATACACATTGTTATATTTGAACCTTGATCATTTCCTATTAAAGAGCCTATATTAGTAGTGCCTTTAACACTTCCACTTATTTTAACCGCAGTTACTTTTATTCCTGGAACTGTGACACTTCCTATTAATGCTCCAACGTTTGAATTTCCCGTTATATTCACATTGTAAAGTTCTAGATTTTTAATTTCAACTTCGCTAAAAGAAATTGCATTAAATAGACCGACATTATCTGAACTTCCAGAAATATTTAAACCTATTATTTTATGACCGTTACCATCAAGACCACCAGCGAAGTTTTCGATTGATAACCATTGAGAATAATCAGTTCCAGTTAAATCTATATCGTTGGCTAATTTATAATACGCATTTGGTACAAGCCTTACTGAATGTAAATCTTTTGGTGATTTTATTAAATATGGATCGTCTTTTGACCCACTACCATCCCATTTATATGGAACCATTGAATTAACATAATTTTTTTCTGTCAACAACATTCCCTTTATATATGGTGTTGTCTCTCCTGCAATTATGTCCCATGTATTTGTAAAATCAAATGATGTATATGTAGATACTTTGGTAGCATCGGCTAAAACAGAAATCTTTGTAGCAGATACATTACTTGAATATATTCCACTTGTTTGTACTACCCAGTACATACCACTTGGTGTAGTCCTACTATAACCCATTATTGGTCCTACACTTCCAGATACACTAACACCTGTTATTGTACCTATACTATAGGCATTGGCTACTGTGCCATAATTATAACCAATTAATCCACCTACATAAGAATTAGTTTTTGCTGTTATACTTCCAAGCGCATAAACATTAGATACTGTACCATTTGAACGTCCTAATAAACCTCCTACATAAGAGGAAGAAGTACTCGTGGATTCAACATTTCCGCTGGCAAATGATTTAGTCACTACAGTTCCGTTTTGAGCATAGCCTACTAATCCACCAACATAAACATTTCCTTTAACATCGCCAGTTGAATAACACATGTTTATATTTGAATTTGTTGCTACTCCAATTATTCCTCCAACATAGTTACCACTAGCTGAAATGCTTGCTGAACTTACGCAGTAATCTATAGTTGTATTTTGAACGTTTCCTATTAAAGCGCCTACATAGCTGTTACCATTTATTGTACCACTAACTTTAATTGCAGAAACCTTTATATTTGAACCATTCAAATTTCCGACAAGAGCTCCTGTATAATCGTTACCTTTTATTTTAACATTATATAATTCTAAATTTTTAAGTTCAACATTACTACTATTAATATTACTAAATAACCCTACATTATTTGAACTCATGTTTACATTCAATCCGAATATCTTATGACCATTTCCATCTAAAGAACCAGCAAAATTATCTATTGGTGTCCAATTAGCATATTCAGTATTTGCTAAATCAATATCTTTTACTACAAAATATTTACCAGTTAAGTCCAATCTCATATCATTTAAATCTTCTGGTGTTGAAACAGGTATCCATCCATCTGGAACTGGATAATATTCTCCAACAATAACCTGTCTAACTATAGTTGGTGATTTATTGCCTGCCTCGTCCTCGACTACATACGAAATAGTATACTTTCCTAGTTTGGTAATATCTAAGTCAGTTAATACTTTTAATTTCAAGTTTTCTGTCTTTGTTATATTATCCGAAATTGTTACCCCTAAATCCTTGTAAGTTGTATTTTGCATTACTCTTACTACATCTTTTCCATTTAAGGTGATTACTGGTGGAGTATTATCTAATAGATAAGGTCCTCCTTTAGAAATAATCTTATTTCCTTTATTATCTTCTGCCAAAACCCATAAGTAATAAATGTTTGTATCACCAGGAACAGCAATTCTATCACCATTTGTGAAACTGTTTGTTATAGCACTCTCTAATGGTTGAGAATTTGATGTTGTCCATAAGTATTTTAAACTTGAATTATTAACTCCTGATAAATCATCAGTTACTACTACTTCAATACTATTATCTTTTATCTGTCCATCTGCTGTTTGAGGGCTAAATGCTATTTTTGGTGGATCATTATCGATTGTTGCTTTTCTAGTATTAAGTTTGTAAGGTTCTTCTAACGTACCTTCACCACCAAGAATTAATACATCTGGCCTTAAGTTTAGTACAGGCCTTATTTCATTTTTATAAGTAATATTAGTTCTTGTTAAACCACCATTACTATTTGCTGTAAATACAGATTCCATACTACTAGAATCACTACTTATTGTGTAATAACTATATTCTTTATGTAAGAAATTGTCGATTCCACATGATCCCTGATTGTATCCACCACATGCTGAGGTTGTTGTAAGTAAATAATCCATGCCACTTGCTAAACCTATTGCACTTTTTTCTGTGCCTAAAGTGGAACACTCACTATTTTTGAAATTTTCTATATTATATGGACTATTTGTTTTTCCAACACACCAATTTATTGGATAAACTAGATTTTCCTTATCATCATCTTTTAAATTAGCATAGAAATCATATAAAGTTCCTTTTATGTCAGCTGGTCTATTCCAGTTATTATTAACTGTATCAAATACATATGAACCTATCGTACCATTTTCTTTTATACTTGTTTTATCAGAATTCAATGTACCTTCATATATTATTTTAATACCCATATCATCAGCTTTTATTATACGCCAGTAAATAGGTATATAATCATACTCATTTTCGGCCGCATTTCCAAATACTACCCAGTTATTCGGATTTGCACTAACAAAATAAGAAGCATCATATTTTTTCTGATAATTTTCATCATCAGGTGAATCCTTTAGGCTGGCTTCTATTACTGATACTGTTCTGGTAATTGTTTCAGCTTTGTTTCCTGCCTTATCTGTAGCATTATATACAACTGTGTATTTACCTATTATTCCAGAAACGATATTGCTAGTAATTACAACGCCATTTTCATTAAGACCACTGTCATTTTCTATTACAGTTACTCCTGGGTCTTTATATACACCATCTACAGGTTGTTCCTTTACTGTATCTCCTTTTAGAATAAGTACTGGAGCAATATTATCAACATTGAAACCATTGCTAGCTAATTCAGATACATTACCATAAGTATCTTTAGCTATTATCCATAAATAATATTTCCCTGTTCCACCACTTGGTGTTGATATACTATCACCACTAGTAAATTTTGTTTGAAAACTATCTTCAGTAGGCTTCGTAAGTGTTTTAGTCCACTGATAATATAACGAATTATTATCTACATCATATTGATTTTTTGTTACAGTTACTATAGTTGTATAATCTTTTGCATATACGCTATTACCATTCTTGTTAAATGTAATATATGGTCCTGGTAAAGCTATAACATTTACTTGTCTTGTTTTTGTGACTGTTATATCGCTACTTGTTACACTATAAGTTACAGTATAGTTTCCAAGAACGTTTGGATTTAAATTAGTAGTTAGTGTTACTTTATCTGTAACATCGCCTAAAAGCTCATCAGAAGCTTTATAACCAGCATCTACATACTGTGAACCAATTGGTAATTCTACTGGATCATCTCCTAAAAGAGTAAGTTCTATTTTAGGATCTTTTACAACTACTGTTCTAGTTGCTGTGGCTTCATCTCCACCACTATTTTTTACTCTATAAGTGATTGTATAATTACCATTTTGGTTTGTATTAAGTCCACCTAATTCAATTGTTATACGATTAGTTATATCTCCGTCTATTTCATCGGTAGCTGTTGCACCTAAATCTCTATAAACATCGCCTCTTAATACTTGAATTGTTTTGCTACCAGTTAATGTTACTATTAAGTTTGGTTTACGTACTACAACAGTTCTTTCTGCTGTTTCAGTATCGCCACCACTGTTTGTAATACTATACTTAATTTTATAAGTTCCTACTATATTAGGATTAAAATTTCCTAAATCTATAGTAATGTTATCACTTATATCACCGTCTATTTCATCGGTAGCTATTGCGCCTTGATCAGTATATGTTTGCCCTCTAATCATTTCATAAGAACTATCTCCTAAAATATTTATTGTCAATAATGGTTTACGTACTATAACAGTTCTTTCTGCCGTTGCTCTATCTCCACCACTATTTGTAATACTATATATAATTTTATAAGTTCCCGCTAAATTAGGATTGAAATTATTTAGATTGATAGTAATGTTATCACTTATATCACCATCTATTTCATCGATAGCTGTTGCGCCTAAATCTGTGTAAGACGTTCCCCTTAGAATTGTAACAGATTCTTCACCTTTAACTTTTATAATTAATTCTGGCTTTCTAACTTTAACTTGACGTACTACTGTCGTAATATCTCCGCCACTATTAGTATAACTATATTTGATTGTATAGTTTCCTGCTACATTTACATTAAGGTTCCCTAGGTCAACTACGACTTTGCTTGTAACGTCACCATCAACTTCATCTGTAGCTGTAAATCCTGCTTCTGTATATGGTGTTCCTCTTAAGATTGTAACTGCTGCTCCACCGATTAATTCAATTTTTGTAATTGATTTTCTCACTATTACATTTCTATCAGCAGTTGCCTCTTTTCCCCTACTATTAGTAGCTTTATATGTTACTTTGTAGGTTCCCTCTTTATTTACATCAATATTGCTAGTAAATGTAATGGAATCACTCACATCGCCATCAATTTCATCAGTTGCAGTTGCTCCTAAATCTGTATATTGTTGTCCTTTGTATAAAATTATTGGATTTTCTCCTAAAATTGTTATAACTGGTAATGGTATATAAACATCAACAACTCTGTCTAATGTAGTAGTTTTTCCTAAACTATTAGTTACACTATAGGTAACTTTATATTTTCCTTCTTTTGTTGTATCAACATTAGAAACTATGGAAATTTTATTAGTTATGTCGCCATCAATTTCATCTGTTGCAGTTGCACCTTCATCACTATACACGCTATCAATTAATAACTTGTATGGATTTGAACCTATTATTGTTATTTTTGGACTTGGAACATACACTTCAACATTTCTGACTACTTTTGCTTCTATACCTGAAGAATTAGTAACAGTATAAGTAAGAGAATAAATCCCTTCTTTTGAAGTATTGACACTGCCAGTTACTTTAACTTTATCTGTTATATCACCATCAACTTCATCAGTGGCAGTATATCCGGGTTCGACAAATTCTAGACCATATCTTATTCTTATACTGCTGCCACCAAGCAAAGATATTTTTGGTGTTGGAGTATAAACTTCAACTTTTCTTGTAGCAGTTCCAACATTGCCAGCACTGTCTGTTGCAGTATATGTAATATTATAAATACCGGCATTAGTTGTATTAACTTTGTTTTCAACCTGAATTTTATTTGTTAGATTCCCGTCAAAGTATTCATCATAAGCTGTAGCACCAGGATCGATATAAGTTTTTCCAATTAGAATTCTATTGGCACCTGCATTTAATCTTACTACCGGTTTAGAATTATCTATTTTAAAAGTTTTAGATTTTTTATAAGTTGTATCTTTGTATATATCCTTAGCCGTAGCATAGAAATAATAGTAACCTGTTCCACTATATATATTTAAAGTACTATTATTACTATAAGTATTTTTAAATATTTTATCTAATTCTTCTGGTGTTTTAAAATTTAGATTTTGTTTAGTATTTAACAAAATATATTTTTGAGTTTTTACATCTATATCATGTTTATTTTTATAAATACTTATTACAGTGCTATATGTCTTTTGTGATGTATCGTTGCCATCTTTATCAAATGTAATTATTGGCCCGTCAACTCCAACGATTTTTACAGTTCTATATGTATAAGCATTTGAACCAAAATCATTTGTTACGGAATATTTGATTTTATATGTATCTAACTCAGATGTATCTATACTAGCTACATCTATCCATTTTTCATCTTCCTTATCGTATTTTTGAATGCTTTTTTCAATTTTGTAAGAAATATCTCCAAATGCATCGTCAGTAGCTGTAGCACCTTCTTCTACATAATTTGTCCCTATATCTACTAAAGTTAATTGATTTCCGTTTAAAGTTATTTTAGGAACAGATGCCTTGACTATAACAGTTCTCTCTACTTCTGGAGCTGAAACTCCATCTTTATTTTTAACATTATATTTAATATAGTAAGATCCTAGTGTAGATGTATCGACATTTCCACTTATGATTATATCGCTACTCAAATCGCCATAATTTGGATCCTTTGCGGTTGCTCCTAATTCAGAATATGCAGAATTTATGATAACATATGTTGGATTACTTCCGTTTAAAGTTATTATTGGAGCATCTTTTTTTATTACTACTACTTTCCTAACTTGGGGTATAGCTTTATTACCGTCACTATCTGTTACATTATAAGTAACTTCATATGTGCCCAATTTTGATGTGTCTACGTTAGATGTTGTTGAAATTGAACTGCTTAAGTCACCATCAGTTTCATCAACGGCAGTTGCTCCTGCATCAGAATATGTATCTCCCTGATATACATATTTTGGATTATCTCCAACTATAGCTATTTCTGGAGCCTTAGTTACATTAAGCATATATTCTTCAAGAATATATGGATCTGTTATACTTCCATCTCCTGAAATAAATTTTGTAGATAGTTTAATATTTAATACAGGTCTTACTGATGTAGCAGTTAAATTTGACATTGTACTTCCTAATAGACCAGAATTAGTTATGTCCCAAACCATATTCTTACTATCACTTCTAGCATTTAATGTCCAATACATATATTTATTTTTTTGAAGAAAATTATTTATATTACCATTATCGGGATTGTAAGCACATTCATTAGTGCTTCCTGTTTCTAAATAACTTGAACTACAACTTTTATTATCACTTGTATATAAAAAGTCGACTGCATTTATTGTTCCAATTGCTTTTTTATACTTTGTATAACCAAAGAAATTACCACCAGTATTAACACTGTCTATAGCTTGATATTCAACAAAAGTTCTAAGTAAAGTGGGATTTTGATATGGAACACCACCTATTTTCCATGCTGTTTTTTCAATATAATTGTTTACGTTAATTACATTTATTCTAGATAGAAAGCTATCAAGTTTTCCAACAAGGCTTGTCGTTTCATCCCATTTATTTATTCCACTACTATTCCAAGCAATACCCATTGTTCCATCTATTAAGGCTCTTCCGTCTTCAAGTGGATTTTTTTCACCATTTCTATTACCTTCATAAACCATTTTTATTCCAGTATCATCTATTTTTACAATACGCCATAAAATAGCGCTAGAACTATTTGTAACATCGCTTCTTCCAAATAATACCCAATTTTTTGGATTAGCGCCTTCATAATACCAATCATTATTTTTAACAGCCATATCGTCTTTAATATCATCAACAGATGTTTCTTGATGATTTTCATTAGGTCCAGTTGAACCGGTATCATCATAAGCAATATCATAATTGGCAGTAGTACATGAATCACTACATTTTAATTCACTTTGAAAAGAATAATAGTCATTAACTTCTCCAGTATTAGTAACTACTACATAACCAGTACACGCTGTTTTTTTTGCGTATGGTGAATACATTGCAGATATAAAGCCACTATTTTGAAGTTCTTTTAAAGTAACTATTTTCTTTTCCCCATACTTAATATTAATAAAATTAGAATCTATATAATTTGACGCTGCTTTTTCCATCATTTTAGCATCTAATTTACAAACCTTTTCTTTTGCTTCTTTTACAAAGCTATTAACTATTGGGAAAGCTATTAAAAGAAGTATGCCTAATAATATCAGTATTGCTAGCAATTCTATTAATGTAAACCCCTTAATGTTTTTTCTCGAAATGCTCATAATACCGTACTCCTAACTTTCCTATGTTGTCTATAAATTATACCATTTTTGAGCGCAAAAAGTCAATGTTATTGCTGACTTATAGACCCAAAAAAAATGACAAAAAAAGATTATTTTTATCATTTTTTTGAACTTATAAAAAGTTAGCAAAAACAAGAAAAGCTATCATTAAATGATAGCTTTTTGTTTTATTTTTTATCTCTAATAAATAAGCATATAATCATTCCAAGTCCAAATAGTAGACCAAAGAAACCTACAATACCTGATACAAATGGAATTAATCCTAATACACTCATTACTATCAATCCAAAGAAAGATACAGTATAAAAATTATATTCTTTCTTTAACCCTAAAGTATATAGTTTATTACCTACTACATATGCTGTTACAAGTGTTCCAAAATATAAAGACATAGCATAAGATGCAAGTAAAACAAAACCTATAGGCATACCTATTATTGTACATATACTAATTATAGAAATTATTGGAATCATAATTAATCCTATAAAACCAATACCAATTTTTGAAAAATAGTTAGACACTTTATTATCTTCAATTTTTTCATCAATTTTCTTAAATAATTTTGGGAAAGCTAAATACATAATTAAAAGTATAATAAATCCTGATACTATGCTAAATAGTTTACCTTTAATATTAGACGCTAAAGTTGCTGCCTCAGTATTTTCAACTTCATAAGTATCAACTTTTGCTATAGAATTATCTTTTATACCATTGATTACAGCTGTTTCATTATAAGAAAGTGTTCCTTCTATAACAACATTATCTTCTAAATTAATAGTAGTTGCTGATATATATACGTCACCTTTTATTGTTACATCGCTAAGAGTAACTGTTGCAGCAGACATTTTTATATCTCTGCCCACTGTTGCATCACTTATGCTTATAGTAGATGCAGCAAGATAAGCATCTCTTTCAATAGAAGCTTTATCATTAATAGTTATATTAGAGCCAGCAGCAAATAAATCATTATTTACTTTGCTTGTTATTTTAAGGCTATTTCCTGCCATAAAACCGTACTCTGTTTCACCACTAACTTCCACATTATTTCCAGCTACAAAAGCTACTCCTTTTATCTGTGAATTGGTAAAAACTTTATCGCCGCCAAAGAATATAGTACCATCAAACTTTCCTTCAACACTTAAGTTATCATCGACTTGATAAAAAGACTCTTTAGCTTGAACATTAGTATTAATAGCAAATAGTCCTAAAACTGTTAGTAAACATAAAATTATTTTTTTCATTTTTTTCCTCCACTATAATATATTATTTTAAAATTTTTTTATTTGTCGTTTGTTGAATCACCATCCCCAAACACTGATATTGTATCTCCAGTTACTATAGATTTTGGTTTTAATATAACTTTGAAGTAATCTTTTACTCTAGCAAGTACTTCGCGCATATCTCTATAAAACTGACCACTATATTCTCTTGGATTTGATGCAACTCCGTATGCCTCTATACCAAGTTCCCTTGCTATATAAATTGCCCTATATAAATGATAATCCTGGGTAACTATAATAGTTGTATTTACTTCAAATATTTTTTTAAGACGATACATACTATCATAAGTATTAAGACCAGCATGATCCATAAAAATACTACTTGATGGGATACCATGATTAATAGCATAATCTTTCATCGTATTTACTTCATCATAACTATCAGACTTGTGATCACCACTCATTAATATACGATTAGACGTACCTATATTATATAAAATTATACCTTCATCTAGCCTATCCTCAAGCATGTTGCTTGGAGTACCATTAGACTTAACACTAGCACCTAGCACAGTGATACAATCCACATTCCTACTGCTTAATTCATCTTCTGTGAGAATAAACTTTTTAGCATAATTAATCATATATAAATTAATAGCTAATGTCATAATACCTAAAAGAATCACTATTATGAGCAATACTCTGAGGATAATTGATAATGTTCTTTTAAACTTTTTCATATTATTCCTCCTTCATATAATATATTATATTTATTATACACTATTTTAAATATTAAAAAAAGACAAGAATTAAACTGTCATTAATTCTTGTTCTTTTATTTTTAATTTATCTTCAACTATTTTATTATATTTATTAATTAATTCTTGAACTTCTTCTACAGCAGTTTTCTTTTCATCTTCTGTAATCTCTAATTTTTTAATATCATTGTTAGCATCTTGTCTAATAGTTCTTAAAGCTATCTTTGCTTCTTCAGCCATTTGTTTTGCTTGTTTAACAAAATCTCTTCTTGTTTCTTCAGTAAGAGCTGGAATATTTAAAATAATTGTCTCCCCATTATTATTAGGAGTAAGCCCTATATTGGCAGCATATATTCCTTTTTCTATAGCAGTTATACAAGATTTATCAAATGGTTTAATACATAGTTGGCGAGCTTCAGGTACGGATATGTTTGCTAATTGTTTTAATGGAGTATCACTTCCATAATAACTAACTACAACATGATCTAATATAGCTGGATTAGCTCTCCCTGCTCTAATATTAGTAAATCTTTTTTCTAAAGTTTCAATAGAACCCTCCATAGTCATTTCAGTTTCCATTAATACATCTTCCATTTATTTCAAATCCCTTCTAGCACAATTATAATATATAATTTAATTTAACTCAAGTGTTTTATAGTATTAACTACCAATTGATATTTATCAAATCTTTTTTCTACTCTAGCATTTATTCCAAGTACATCACCTATTTGAATATTTGGATATTTTTCATAAGTAGCTGGAAATAATACTATATCAACATTGCTTATTTCATCACTTCCAGTAACAAATAACATCTTATCATTTTTCTTAGTAGTTACTTCATTTTTTCTATCTACTAGTAATACTATATTTATTGCCTTATCAAAATATTTATCAAGTTCACTTATTTGAACAAGACCAGCTCTATTTTTATATTCTGTTACTGGATGATTAGTTAAATAAAAACCAAAAGTATTTATTTCTTCCATTAAAATATCTTTTTTGCTAAACTCTTCATATATTTTTATTTCTGGTTTAAGATTAAACTCATCATCAAAGCCACCACTTATTTCACTATAATTTATTAATTCATCTAAATTCATAATAAGTGTTTTTCTATTAAAACCAAAATCCTCTAAAGCACCAGCATATATTAAATTTTCTACTACTTTGCGGTTTACTGCTTTGTTATAACATCTTTTAAAGAAATCATAAATATCTTTAAACTTTTCTTTATTTCTTTCAGCAATAATAGTCATAGCAGCATTATTACCTAGTCCTTTTATACCAGTTAATGGATACCTAATAGCATTATTTTCTATCATATAAATACTATTACTAAAATTAATACTTGGATTTAGTATATTTATATCTCGCTTTTTGCATTCATAAATATACTCTTTAGTTTTAGACTCACTTCCCATAAAATTAGTAAGCAATTCTTTCATAAAATAAAGTGGATAATGACTCTTTAAATATGCCATACGATACGCTACTACTGAGTATGCTACTGAATGTGATCTATTAAATCCATAAGCTGCAAAACTACGTACTACTTCATATACTTTTGTACTTAAGTCTTTGTCGTATCCTCTTTCTACACTTCTAGTAATAAATTTATCTTTTTCTTTAACAAGTATTTCTTCTTTTTTCTTACTCATGGCTCTTCTTAATATATCCGCTTCTCCAAGTGAGTATCCTGCCATTACTGACGCTACTTGCATAATTTGTTCTTGGTATATAAATATACCATAAGTATTTTTAAGTATATCTACTAGACTATCATGATAATAATCAATAGGTTCTTTACCTTGTTTTCTTTTAATATAGGTATCTATATTTTGCATAGGACCTGGTCTATATAACGCAATAGCAGCAAAGACATCTTCAAATGATGATGGTCTAAATTTGCGTAAGAAGGTCATCATTCCCTGTGATTCAAACTGGAATATTCCTAAAGTATCAACATCTGTAAATACTTTTAATGCTGCTTCATCATTTTCAGGTATATTATCAAATGTAAGATTACCACCTATATCTTTAATTATATTATGAATTATAGTTAAATTCTTAATAGCAAGAAAGTCCATTTTAAGTAGTCCTAGTTCCTCTAGATAGTTCATAGAATAAGCAGTTGTATAAAATCCTTCATGACTTTTGTCTAGTGGCACTATATCATCAATATCAACTTCTGACATAATAATACCCGCTGCATGAATGGTAGTATGACGTTTAAGTCCTTCAAATTTAGAAGCAACCTCATATAATTTAGTTAGTTCTTCATCCATATCTATATAATCGGCAAGTCTCTTATTATTTCTTATATTATCTTTTAAAGATAATCTAGAATCTAAGTTCTTACAAATATAATCAACTATTTGAAGATCTATATCCATAGTTCTTCCTACATCACGAACAACTTGTTTAGAAGCAAGTGTTCCAAAAGCTATAATCGGAACCACTTTCTTCTTACCATATTTATTTATACAATAATTAATTAATTCTTCTCTTTTATTATCTTGCATATCAATATCAATATCAGGCATTGTTATTCTCTCTGGATTTAAAAATCTCTCAAAGAATAAATTATATTTAATTGGATCAATAGTAGTAATATCAAGTACATAGGATACTAAAGCACCCGCTGCGGATCCTCTACCTGGTCCTATATATATATCATTTTCTTTAGCATATTTAACAAAGTCCCACACTACTAAAAAGTAATTACAAAATCCCATTTTATTTATAATATCTAGCTCGTATTTAAGTCTTTCTTTATAGACATTACTAACACTAGTACCAAATATTCTTTTTAGACCTTCAATACATAATTTCTTTAAATACTCAAAACTGTCCATATTATTAGGGCATTTATATTTAGGAAGTAAATCTGGAGTATAACCTATTTCTACATTACACATATCTACTATCTTTTTATTATTATCTAAATGCTCAGGGAAGTATTTATCTATAACATTTTCAGGTACTACAAAACTATTTTTAACATCTAATTTTACATCAGATACCATGATTCCATCTTTAATACCATGCAGATAAGGTAAGTATTCACCATCATTTTTATTTATATAAAGAGTTTCATTCATATATACTAAATTATTACCAGTCAACTGCTCTTTTTCATTAACATTTTTATATGATTTAAATATATCTTTATAAATAGCATTTAATGAGTCATATATGTTTAAAGAATCAAATGGTACAATACATATTAAATTAATACTATATTCTTTTAAGTCCTCTATAGTTATTACTCTTTCAGAAGAGATAGTAGATAACTTAACTAAATTCTTATAACCAATTATGTCTTTAGCATATAAAACAATCTTGTTTTCCATAATAACTTCTAAACCAATGATAGGTTTGATATTATTAGAAATACATGCTTTATAAAACTCCATAACTCCGTACATACGATTATCTGTTATAGTTAAAGCTTTAATATTATTTACCTTTGCAAATTCAATTAGTTCTTCAATTCTAATCATACTTTCTAGCAAAGAATTATTTGTTTTTATATAAAGTGGTGCATACATAGGTTCACCTCCTCTAAGATAATTTTATCATATTTATTACATTATTTAAACTAATATAATTGAATAACTAGCTCTTTTATGTTACTATGGATAGAAAGAAACAAATTTTGTATAATTTGAAATATACTTAATTATATTAGTTAATTAAATATATCTCAAATATATGTTTCTTTGTAACTTTATAATATCCTTTATATATCTATATTTTATAGCATTTTTTCTTATAAATGTTTGACTTATTAGATATTTTATGATAAAGTTATATAGCGTGGAACAAAATTATAATTTTGTAAGGAGGAATAAACATGGCTACAAAAGTAAGTAACACTACTCCATTATTTGGAAATAGAAGATCTCATGCTCTTAACAGTACAAGACATGCTTTCAAACCTAATTATCAAAAAGTTAAATTAGATAATGGTGAAACAGTTATAATGACTGCAAGAGAATTAAGAACATTAAAGAAAACTACTAAAACTGCATAATTTTAGTGGTTTTTTTGTACATTAATTTTTTATACAAAAAAAGAAATGATATTAATCATTTCTTTTTGTATCTAAGAATGTATCATGACCATTAAGATCAAAGCTTTCTTCTAACCCACTTTTTTCTACTATATCAGTAGCAAGTGTCTCTTTCATAATAAATTCTTTTAAAGAATTAACTGTGTTTACAACTTCAGTATCACCACTATAATATATAGTAATTCTATCTACTATGTTATAATCTTTAGTTTTTCTCATATTTTGAATTTTAGAAATAAATTCTCTTGCAATACCTTCTTCTATTAATTCATTAGTAAGTTCAGTATTTAAGATTATGAAGTTGTTGTTTTCCATAGCAACATCAAATCCTTCTTTAGCAGATATTCTAATATCAGCCATATCTGGAGATATTTCAAATTCTTCTCCATCTACCATAACTGTTATGTTATTACTATTTTGAAGTTTATTTATTTCTGCAACTGGAAGATTAGATAATGCTTCACCAAAGAATTTAATTTTAGGTCCAAACACTGGTCCAGCTATTTTAAAGTTTGGTTTAACCATAAAGTCCATATAAGCATTTACATTATCTACAAATACTACATTCTTAACATTTAATTCTTCTTCAATTAATGGTAATAAATCACTAATTAATGTTTCATTTTTACCATCAATTAATACTTCACTAATAGGTTGACGAACTTTAATTTTAGCTTCTTCTCTAGCATTTCTACCTAAAGAAATTAAATCTCTTACTAAGTCCATTCTTTCTTCAATCTTTTCATTTATTAATTTTTCATTACATTTTGGATAATTTGCTAAATGAACTGATTTATTGCCTGTTAATTTAGTATATATTTCTTCACTTGTAAATGGTGCAATTGGTGCGATTAATTCACATAATCCTACTAATATTTCATATGTTGTTTGATATACAGCTTTTTTAGAAGTATCAGATTCTGATTTCCAAAATCTTCTTCTATTCCTTCTAATATACCAGTTTGATAAATCTTCAGAAACAAAGTTACTTATTGCTTTTACAACTTTATTTAAATCATATTCATCAAAACTTTCAGTTACATATTTAACTAGTTTATTATATTTTGAAATTAACCATTGATCTATTTCTTCTAAATCTTTATATTCTATTTTATATGTTCTTGGATCTACTTTATCAGTATTAGCGTACATTTCAAAGAATGTATAAGTATTCTTTAAAGTATTAAAGAATTTAGAATTAATTTCTTTGATTCCATCTTCATCAAATTTTAGTGGTGTCCATACTGGTGATGCATAAAGCATATACCATCTTGTGGCATCGGCACCATAATTTTTTATTACTGTAAATGGCTCTACTGCATTGCCTTTAGATTTATGCATTTTTTGACCAAATTTATCTAGTAATAAATCATTTACTAAAACATTTTTATATGGACTACAACCTTTAACAAATGTTGAAATAACTATTAAAGAGTAGAACCATCCTCTTGTTTGATCTATACCTTCTGATATGAAATCAGCTGGGAATTGTGAATCAAATAATTCTTTATTTTCAAATGGATAATGATATTGTGCAAAAGGCATTGATCCTGAATCAAACCAGCAGTCAATAACATCTTTTACTCTTGTCATTGTTTTACCACATTCTGGACATGTTATATGAATATCATCAACATAAGGTCTATGAAGTTCGATAGTATTATCTATTTTTTCGATAGATCTTTCTACTAATTCTTCACGAGATCCTATCATTTCATCATGACCGCATTCACATCTCCATAATGGAATTGGAGTTCCCCAGTATCTATTTCTAGATATTGCCCAGTCATTCATATTTTCAAGCCAGTTACCAAATCTCTTTTCACCAACAAAGTCTGGATACCAATTAACTGTTTTATTAGCTGCTAAAATTTCATTTTTAATAGCAGTTGTTTTGATATATAAACTTGGTTTTGAATAGTAAACAAGTGGTGTCTTACATCTCCAGCAATGTGGATAGTTATGAACCATTTTTTGTTTTCTAAATAGTTTATCTTCTGCTGCTAAATATTTAATTATTTCTACTTCTAATTCAGAATCAACAACAAGTCTACCCTTCCATGGTCCTTCTGTATAACATCCTTGTTCATCAACTGGATTAAGTACTGGTAAATCATATTTCAAACCTACTTCATAGTCATCTTGACCAAAAGCTGGAGCCATATGAACAATACCTGTTCCATCTTCCATAGTTACATAATCTGCACATGTTACAAAGAATGCTTTTTTATTTACTTTTAATATTGGTAATAATTGTTCATATTCTTTATATTCTAGATTTTTACCAGAATAAGTTTCTAATACTTCATAATCATCACCTAATACTTTATTAGCAAGTTTCTTGGCAACAATAAAATTGTGACCTTTAGAAGCACATTTTACATACTCTTCTCTTGGATTAACACACGCAGCTACATTTGATAAAAGTGTCCATGGTGTTGTTGTCCAAACAAGTAAGTAAGTATTTTCTTCATCTTTTAGCTTAAATGGTACAGTTACTGTATTAACAGATATCTCTTTATATCCTTGAGCTACTTCATGAGAAGCAAGTCCTGTTCCACATCTTGGACAATATGGTAATATTTTAAGACCATCATAAATTAGTCCCTCATCAAAGAATTTCTTTAAGATCCACCATTCTGTTTCAATGTAATTATTTTCATATGTTATATATGGATTTTTTAAATCAATAAATTGTCCCATTTTATTAGTAAAGTCTTTGAAAGCTTTTTCGTTTTTCCAAACACTTTCACGACATTTTTCATTAAATTCTTTGATACCATATTTTTCAATATCATTTTTACCTGAAAAACCTAATTCTTTTTCTACTTGTACTTCAACTGGAAGACCATGAGTATCCCAGCCTACTTTTCTAAGTACTTTATATCCTTGCATTGTTTTATACTTACAGAATGTATCTTTTAAAAGTTTTGCAAGCATATGATGAATTCCTGGCATACCATTTGCAGTTGCTGGTCCATCATAAAAAACAAAATTCTCACTACCATTTCGATTTTCTATAGTAGCATTTAAGATATCCATTTCTTCCCATTTAGAAGAGATTGATTCTTCTACTTCACTTGACTTTCTTTTGTCTAATTCTTCAAATTCTTTCATAATATTCCTCCTGTTTTCTATATAAATAAATTTTTAAAACAAAAAAATCACATCCAATAAGGACGTGATTTACGTGGTACCACCTTAATTTATAAGTATTGCTACTTAACTCTAAATTATAACGCATTACCGTTCTATAAGAAACATTAAGAGTGATTTATATATAATCTGTTTAAATTAGTTTTCACCAACCACTAATCTCTCTACATAAACTTGTTATATATCGTCTCTATCATTTGTTTTAAAAATCTACTTTTTCAATATCATTAACCATTTCAAGTTGCTGTTCTATAATACCTTTTAAACGACGTTTAAATAGTGTTACATTACGTTTAAGCATAGCTGATTCCATATCGATTTTTTCGGCTCTTAGTAAGGCTTCATTTATAATACGGTTGGCATTTTTCTTAGCTTCATCAACAATTAGTTCACTCTCGCGATATCCGTTAGCTTTTATTTGGTCAGAAGTCTTTTGAGCCATAAAGATTGCCTTGTTTAAAGTACTCTCCATACGCTCATACTGTGCTACTCTTTCCTTTAAGTCAGAAGTATTCTTCACAGTTTCCTCTAATTCTTTTATTCTAGCATCCTTCGCTTTAAGATCATCAACTAGTTTTTCAACATGGTTAATTACTTTATCCAGAAAAGCATTAACTTGATCTGGATCATAGCCATGGGTTGTTCTAGTAAATTGTTCCATAATTCACCTCACCACAGCGCTACTTGGTATTGTAGCACATCTTATTTAAGATTTCAATTATTTTTTACCATTCTACGCTTAAATCATCTTTATCTGCATCTTTGTCTTTTGCATCTTCTGTTATTTTACCTTGAATATTTACATTATTTGGAGTACATAAGAAGATACCTCCACCTAATTTTTGAATGTCTCCACCTATTGCATAAACAGAGCCATTTAAAACATCTACTATTCTTTTAGCTTGTGTTGGTGTAACTCTCTTTAAGTTAACAACAACAGTGTTTCTACTTTTTAGGTGATCTATTATTTGATAAGATTCAGAATATGCTCTTGGTTCAAGTAAAATCATTTTACTCTTTCCATCTTCAGCTAACATATCTTCTGGTTTTATATTATAATATTCATCATTTGATCCTGCTGCTGTATAAGTTTCATCCTCATCTTTAAAAATTTTTTTCATAAATCCCATTTTTATTCCTCCCCTATTATTGCCACTTTAGCATTCTATATAGATTTTACCACATTTCTAAAAAAAATAAAAGTTTTTTATCTTTTTTATACAATATTATTATACTTTATAATTTAAAATAAAGCGATATGTTTTAAATATCTTATTTCGCTATTATTTATATAATTGCTATTTTAATATTTTGAAAATAAAACAAGCTAATAATAGCTTATTTATTTTCCCAATATCCGTGTTTATAATCTTCATAATATCTTAAACTTTTTCTAAATAAAGTATAACTTCTATGTAAGTTAAGATCTTTATTATACTTCATTGGGTCAACATGTTCTTTCCACATACTTAACGCTTTTTTTCTATATTCTTCATTTACTATATAATTCTTTATTATTCCCTTAGGTACGAAAGAAAGCATTACCTCTTTATCTAATATTTCATATTCTAATTTTTCATTTTCTACTAAGTCTTTTACTAATAATTCTACTAGATTACATCCAGCAGGAGTTAAATAATAGCTTGATCTGCCTTGTCTTGGATTGATTTCAAGTACTTTAAATTTATTATCCCTACTGTCATACTTAAGATCAAATTCAGCATATCCTGTATAACCAATACTTTCCGCAAAATCTTTAATCATCTTAATGGTTTTATCTGTATTACCAAACTGATTATAACCATTAATTAGAACAGCTGCATTACCTACTAAATTGTAAGCATGTTCCTGAAGCCCTATTTGAGCAAAAGTTATTCTTTTTACTTTACCATTTCTATCCGAATATATAACACTATCAAATAAATGACTATCATCACCTGGAATATATTCTTGAACTATTAAAGTACTTTTATAACCGCCATCTTTAATGTTCTTTATTACTTCATCTAGTTCTACTTTAGAATTAACTTTATATATTTTTTTCTTACCATCAAATTCTATCTGACGATAAGACACAACATCTGCTGCTTTTACAATAATTGGATACATAAAGTTTACTTCTATACTTTTATCCTTTGAGCAGTCATAATAAAGAGTCTTAGGAATTTCTATAATACTGTTATCAGTATAAGTCTTATAAAATAATTCTTTATTAACAATAATATCTATTAACTCTGATTTAGGATAATTAAATAAGAACTTATCTTTTAAACTATCCTTATTTTTAGATATCATTGTTATATAATTTTCTGTTGAACTTATTAAAACTATTTTCTTATCTTTATGTTCTTCATAAAATTCATTAAGTATTTCTAAAAAGCTTTCTTCTTTCCATATATTTGGAAAATATGAAGCCTCAACAATACTACTCAGACTTGTAAACCAAATAGGATTTTTCCCTATTAAATAGGCTTTTTTACCATACTTTTCATGATAGCATCTTGCCATATAATATGCATTAGCGTCCATTCCTACTATTAATAATATAAAATCCATAAAATCGCTTCCTTAATATTTAATTTCTGTTTTTTGACCGTTTCTGATATGTATTCTAGGTACTCTATTAGTTATACTTACTAAAGCTTGATGAATACTTATTTCACTATCATTAGCAATACTTGTCATAGATATACCATCACCTATTAATAAAACTTTATCATGTACTTTGACCGTGTCATCAACTCTTACCATTATAGCATCCATACATAAAGCCACTATAGGATATTTTTTGTTATTTATTTTTACATACTCATAATACTTAGTAACCCCATCAGCATGACCAATTGATACAGTTGCAATAAAAGTATCTTTATCTGGAATATATGCTGCTTTATATCCTACAGCTTCACCAGCATGAATATAATTTACATTAATTACTTCACTATATAAATCAAATGCTTTCCTAAGTTTTAAGTCATTACTCATATTTGTTTTACTAATTTTTTCACCATGAGTATTAAAGTACTTTTTAACTTCAAATATTTTTTCTTTAATCCCAGTAGGCTCTTTAACACTTGATGAATAGCCATACATAACTACCCCAAGTCTTACTCCATTAGCATATTTTTGTTTATCGTGTTTAACAAGAGGAAGTGAACTATATAAATGTACTATCTTTATCTTTTTTAAATCTATTAAACTTGTTAATTCTTCAAATTTAGCAGTTTGTCTATCCCAGTATACATCAATTACACCATTAGTAGCATAATGAGTATAAATACCTTCTAGTTCTATATTAGATTCATTTAAAGTATCAATAATTTCCTTAACTTCTTCTTTATTGTTTACTCCGATTCTATTCATGCCAGTATTAAGCTTTAAATGAGCTTTTAAGCCATTTTTCACCTTAGAACCAATAAGTAACTTAAAATAATCATAAGAGATTATAGTGACTGTTATATCATTATCAATAGCGATATCTAAATCACTAATATCTATATATCCAAAACAAAGAATTGGAATATCTTTATTATAATTTCTTACACTTAAAGCTTCATCTAAAGAAGAAACTGCTAAATAGTTTATGCCCCCTTCAATTAAGGCATTAACTATATGTTCCCCATGTCCATAAGCATTTGCTTTTACTACACCAAAATAATAATCAAATTTAGGATAATTTAATATAATATTTTCAACGTTTCCTTTTAAATAATCTTCATTTACTTCTAAATAAGTTTTTCTATACATACTTTCACTTTCCTTTATTTACTTTAATTCATTGTATCATAAATCATATCTTTTAACAATAAAAAGGCATGTCTATACATGTCTTATATTGGTCTTTTAAGAAATAATAATTATAATTTATATATCTTGTTAAATATATTATAAATGATAAATAAAAAACACAATGATTATATTTTCATTGTGTTAATAGAATAATTATTATTTTTGATCAATAAAGTATACTTTATACCATAATAAGAATGTATATATTACATATATCTTACGACCATTTTGTTTCTTTTCATTTTTATGATCTTCAAGCATTTTTAATAAATAATCTTGTTTAAAGAATTCATTAACAAACTTCATTGAGAATGTTTCTTTTACCATATTATAAAATTTATCTTCTCTTATCCAATAATGAAATGGTACAGGGAATCCCCATTTAGGACGTGTTGCCCACTCTTCTGGCAAAACTTCATTAGCAGCTTGTCTAAAGATATACTTTGTCGTATTATTCTTTATTTCATATTCTACTGGTATAGTTTCAGCAAGTTTCATTACTTCTTTATCTAAGAATGGTACCCTTAGCTCAATAGAATGAGCCATTGTCATTTTATCTGCTTTAAGAAGTAAATCTTCTGGAAGCCATAAATGAATATCAAGATATTTCATTTTTGTAACATCGTCTTTATCTTTTACTTTTTCATAAATTGGATTTGTTATCTCATACCACATTTTACCTTTTAAATATTTAGGTTGTAATACTTTATCTTTTTCATTCTCGTTAAAGATAAAGGCATTACCAGCATAGTATTCTTCTGGTGAAAGACCATTCTTAATTAAGAATTTACGGCCATGAAACCATGAAGCATTAAATGCTATTTTACCTACCATATGTCTTAAACATTTAGGTAATTTGCGATATTTTCTATCTCTATCATTAATACTGTAAGTATCATTACCCCCAAATACTTCATCAGCACCTTCTCCTGAAAGAACAACAGTTACATATGGTCTAGTTATTTCAGATAAAAAATATAAAGGCACTGCTGATAAGTTAGCGTGTGGTTCGTCAGAATGATACATTATATCAGGCAATTTATCAAAGAATTCTTCTGGCGTTATCGTCCTGTTAATATTTTCAATATCTAATAATTTAGATAAATCTCTAGCTTGGTCTATTTCGCTGAAGTGTTCTCTTGCAAAACCTACTGAGAATGTATTATTTGGCATTAATTTAGCAGCAAGATAACTAGAATCTACACCACCTGATAAAAATGAACCGACTTTAACATCACTTATTTTATGATGCTCTACTGAGTCTTCCATAACTTTGTTTATTTCAGGAATAAAGTCTTCAATTGTTTTTGAGTAATCAGCATTAAAATGAACATCCCAAAACTCTCTTATTTCCATTTTTCCTTTTTCATAAGTGAAACAATGTCCTGGTGCTAATTTCTTAACTCCTTTAAAGAAAGTCTCCTCCATTGAAGAAAATTGGAATGTTAAATATGGTCTTAAAGCTTCTTTATTTAATTCTTTTTTAAAATGAGGATTTGCTAAAAATGTCTTAATTTCAGACCCCCACATAAATGTATCTTTAGTTTGATAATAATAAAGTGGTTTAATCCCAAATGGATCTCTAGCTCCAAACATTTTTTTTGTCTTAGTATCCCAAATAACAAAAGCAAACATTCCTCTTAACTGATCTACTATATTTTCACCATACTCTTCATATCCATGTAATATTACTTCAGTATCAGTGTTAGTAGTAAATTTATGTTTTTTATTCTCTAAATCTTTTCTTAATTTTTGATAATTGTATATTTCACCATTAAAAAATATTAATTTATCTTTTTTTTCATTATAAATTGGTTGACTACCACCAGCAAGGTCAATTATACTAAGGCGTCTAAAAGCAATAGCAATATCATTATCAGTATATACTCCTTCACTATCAGGTCCTCTATGTAATATTTTACTAGCCATTTCTTTGATGACAGCATCTTTTTCTTTTTTCTTTGTTTTATCTATAAAGCCACATAATCCACACATAAAATTTCCTCCAAACATGTTTCTACATACTAAACATTTTAAATGTTTTATGCTTATAAGTCAATGTTTATAAAAGAAAAGCAAGATAATTAACAGCCTTTTGTAAAGGTTAATTTTCTTGTCTTTTACTTTTTAAAACTTTAATAAATTTATCTAAAAGGCCAAATTTATAAGTAAGGCCTAAATAAACAATTCCTCCTACAGCAGCATATATAATTACTACTAATAGTGAAGATAATTTTGTAGTAGTATTAATATCTATAAACTTTGTTAAAATAAATAATACTCCAACCATAGTAAGCCCACTAAATAATATCTTAACTAAGTTACCTTTAATACCTTTTAAATTAAGTTTAAATTTTTTATGTAAATATAATAATATAAATATTATCATACCTATTTGTACTGTTAAAGTAACTATTGTTGAACCTTGATATGCTGGTATTCCAATAAGTGGCAAATACTTCATTGCTGGTACATTTAATATAATTTTGACACCAAGTGCAGTAAGCAACGTTATTAAAGTAACCTTACTTTTGTTAAGTGATTGTAGTAAATTTATTAATAACCAGTGAAGTGAATAAGTAAGAGCTTGGAAAGCATATAAAGTAAAGACACTTATACTTAAAGAGTTATAACTATAGAATACTGTCCATATTGGACTAGCTAAAAAAGCAAGTCCAAATGTAAGAGGTATTACTATTAATAGCAGCATTTCTAAGGCTTGTTTATACTTTCTATTAACGCCTTCCATATCATTTTTAACAAAACTACTTGTTATATGTGGAATTAAACTTGTTACAAATCCAATTGCTACAGATATTACTATCATATCAAGTTTAGTTGCCCATGTTGCTATAGAAGAAAGTACTATTTCAGCATTATCTGCAGACATTCCTAAACTAGTAAGTGTTCTTACTATACTAACAGAATCAACTACAACATAAGCGGAATCTATTAAATCTATCATAACAAATGGGATAGCATACATTAAAATCTTTTTTAATATTTGTTTGCCCGTTACTGATTTTTCTTCTGGCTTTAGTTCAGCGCTTTTATTGAACTCACTTCTATTTTTGCGAATACGATGATTAACATAAGAATAACCAACTAATGCACCAATTGTTGCTGAGAAAACAGCTACGCATACTGCAAGTGTAGTTGATAGATGAAATACTTTAATTACTAAATAACTACCACCTAGAAGAGCAAAAACTCTAACTAGTTGTTCTAATACATTAGAAATACTAGCAGTTGCGATCATTTTGTGCCCTTGTAAATATCCACGAGTGACACTAAATAAAGGTACTATAAGAAGAGCTGAAGCAACTACTCTAACAACTAAAGTTATTTGAGCTTGTGTAGCACCACCCTCTACTCCGCCTTTTAATATAGTAGCAATAGTTGGAGCAAAGATTGTAAGTAGTGCAAATCCTAAAATACCTAATCCTATTATTAAAGTAGAACCAACTTTAAAAGCCTTTTCTTTGGTGTGATACTGTCCTAAAGTATTATATTCACTAACTATTTTACTCATAGCAACGGGTATTCCACTTGTTGATAAACTTAAAAATATTGCGTATATAGAGTAAGCATAACTATATAAAGTTCCACCAGCTGTTCCTATCATTGCATAGAAAGGTATTACATATACTAATCCTATTATTTTACATATGATAATACCTGCTGTAGCAATAATAGCACCATTTAAAAAATTACTTTTTTTCATACTAATTACCTTTCTTTTTTAACTTTGTCTTCACAATCTTTCTACGTATTGGAATAATCAAATTATAAAGATCATACATAAGCTTATTACATACTAAATCATATTCACCAATAAATTCAGTATATTCTCCACCTAAACGTTTTTTAAAATTATGAATTCCATATACAGGATTTGATTTATCTGGATTAGCTATACCACTAGTTCCAAAGAAATCTATAACCTTATAACCATTATCATGTGCATCTTTAATAATAGTATAATATAACCAGTAATTAGAATTTAAATTGCGAAGTAAAGTTGTATTACCACCATGAATTGTCCATACTTTATCATTATATTTAACTGTAATGATAGAAGATAAAACTACTTCCTCATCTTTAATAGAGTTAACTAAATCAAAATCCTTTTGTACTTTACCTATTTCATTTTTGTATTCACTTATTTTATTTTCAGTTTTTTGTTTATTACCAAAAGATTTTGTTTCTAAATCTTTAATATCTTTATTCAACTCATCTATTTTGCTTTGATAGATATTTTTTAATTTACCTATATCTGCTTTAACAACATAAATATCACTCATACCGTGTTCATTTAATATTTGATAGAATTCTTCATAATACTTTATTGGATTACATGCAAGTCCTTCTCTTTCAGCAGTCTCCTCCATAGTAATATAGAAGTCAGGAATGTCTTTAATAGTACCGACATAAGTTGTTAAATCATATTGATTTTTCTTATTTAATATTTTTCTTGTCGTTGCATGCATTCTAGAATATATATTTTCAAAATCATCTTCAAGATTTAATCTAAAAGTAAATCTCGGTTGCTCATTAACAAATTCTGTATTAAATCCTTTATGTTTATAACCTAATTTATTAAGTTCTTCCATAAGAGCATAATTATTATAAGAAGTATCTATATTACCATCAACATCTAAATTGTGTCTTTTTATATCCGGATCAATTTTAATATATATAGCATGATTCTTTTTAGCATAATTTATTAGTTCAATAGTAAATTTTTCAAGTAAAGCATAATTACTATAATCCATGATATAACCTCTTGGACAGTAAAAATAGCTTAATTTTTTAAACATTTTCTTTTCCAAAAGCAAGGCGGTTGCTACAAGAGTTCCATTTTCCTTTATACCTACATAATGCGGAGTGAAATTTTTATATTTCATTACTTCACCCCAATAATAACTTTGCATAAAATGTGATTTTTTATTCTTACTAACAAACTTTTCATATTCTTTTTCTTCAATATTTGTTACAAATTCCATCTTTTATCATTCCTTTTAAACTGATATAAGTTTATCATATATTAATAGTTTTAACAAGAAGATAGATAAAATCCCTTTTAATGAATAAAGACCATTATATATAAAAAAGAGCTAAGCTCTTTTTAAAATAAAGATAAAATATATACTTTGAAAAATAGTATTATTTCAATAATATAAAATATTATTAAGAATGTTGTAACTAATTTTTTCATCTTAAAAAAATTGATTTTTTTATTGACATATACAAACAAGTTAAACATTAAAATACTTATTATTGTTATATATAGACCTAAATCAAAATATTTAGGTTTGTATTTTATAACTATATAATTAACTCCTTCTTGCAAATCTACTGATATGTAATTATTAAAATTAGATGTATACACTATTTTTTCACCATTATTTGTTATACTAAATCCATCACTATAATTTATAGGTAATAGCAATGACTTATTATTATTAGCATTATCATAGTTAATTTTCATAGTGCTCATTTCGGTTGTAATAGATATATCTTCCCTATTATCTTCTACTAAATTTATAAATTTATCAATGTTTATAGTACCTATTTCATAATCATTAATAATAGTTCCTTCTGTCTTTAATTCCACATTAACTGTTTGATTTTCAAATTGCCCTAATAATATAGTTGTTTGATCTGAAATTGGAAAACTTTTATTTTGTCTATTTGTAAGTGTAGGATTTTTTATAGCTTCTCCATTTACTAAAATTTTATAAATATTTCCATATTTTATATCTAAATTCATATAGACGTTACTAAGTTCTTTAACATTAACATTAAAATTTATAGATGCTCCAGATTCAGTTGGATAATAATAATTTTCTTCTGTAACTTTTATGTTGTTATAATCAAATGATGGTTTACTTACTTCAATTATATTATCCTCTTCATTAAATAATTTTTTATATATATTATTTTGATAATTGAATATTGAACTACCATAATCATTGTAAGTATTGCCAAAATAAGGTATAGCAAATGACAAATTATATTTACTTTCATAATAGTATGTACCATTGTCCTGTTTTATTAATTTATATAAATTATCAGGTAATTCTTGATAACTTATAATATATTTATTAGCTAATATTAGATCTGAAAAAATAGTTCCTCCAGTAGTATAACTACTTATACCTTCAGTTAGATATCCTAAACGATAATAACTCTTATACTGGCTTTCTAAACTAGCATTGGTAAAACTTGAATTTGACGGTACCAGAAGAAGTTCAGAATAATTTGCACAAAGAGATAAAGTATTATCTTTATATCGATATAGACTGTCTTCCTTTGTTGAAATATTCTTACTAATTTCATTTATATTTTTTATAGATGTTACTGAAGATATTGAAACTGCAAAGTATGCAAATATAATTATACTTACGCAAGTACTATAAACTAATAAATATTTTTTTAATTTTTCTGTATTTAATAATGCTATAAAAATAATTATTAAATTTACTACAAACATAACAAATAAAGCCACAAACTGTTTTGCATACTCAATATCTACACTAAAATTACTATCTAGTGCTACATATTTGAACGTACTAAATATATATATTAAAAATATATTTAAAATTAAATATGTGACAAAAGCAAAAATTTCATTAACTTTCTTTTTGAAAATTTGTTTGTTATTATCTAAATAATGCATACTACCTAGTATCAACACAAATATAGGAATAAATCCATATTTGAAAGGAAAATTAGAATATATTCCGCCGTTTAGTACTTTGCTAATACTAGGAACAAATACTCCTATACTAGTTAAAATAAATAAAAATAAGTAAAATTTAGAATACTGTTTATCATGTTTCATATTTAAAATTTGCTTTATAAATAAAATAATTATTAAAGTTGTTGGAAAGAAGTAAATAAGTTTTTCAAATAAATGTGAATCATTTATGCTAGAGCTTATAACATAACTACTTTCCGACTGAATAATACAAGGAATTATCGCAAATGCTGAAATAAGTAATGATATAAATGTGTAAGAAATAACCTTTGTGGCTATAATTTTTTTATCTTTTTTATTTATAAAATACATATATAAAGCAGTATATATAAATATAAAAAATATAATAACTAATGATATTTGATAATTATTAATCAAACTTAATACTAAAGAAATCACAAATAATTTACTTTTCTTATTCTCAAATATATGTTTTAAGCCTAAAACTATTAACGGAAGTAGCGCTATATTTTCTAGCCATATAATATTTGAATACATTAAAATAGTATAGCCTGATAAAGTGTAAATTAAACTAAATAATATGTTATAAAATCTTCCAGTATTTTTAAATATTTTTCCAAATGAATAATAAGAAGTTATACTTATTAGAATTAATTTTAATAAAACTATAAAGCTCATAAAAAATGGAATGTAGCTTCTGGACACGAAATAAACTAACCAAGATATAGGACTTAATAATCCATTACTAATAAGTGTTCCTAATATATTAGTACCACCACCAAGATTATAGTCATAAAAAATGCTGGCATTGCCATGTAAAATATCATATAGCTTATAATAGGCTGGAATATAAACATCATCCATATTTAAAGTTGCTACTAAATTAGTACCAAATGGGTGTACCCCTTTCATAATCATAATTATTACAAAAGTAATTACTACAAGCAGCGGTGCTATTAAATAATGTAATTTACTTTTTATATTTTCTTTCATACTATCACCTTTTCTAATCTATTATATTATAACATGTATATATGTATGTTTTTAGTGATTTTTTTATTTTATTTAATATAAAACAAGAATGTTAATAATATTAAACATTCTTGTTATTACTTTGTCTCTTCAAATATTTTTGTTTTGTTGCTTCTCCACCTCTAGCTGACCTTTTTTTAATATTTTTATTCAATATTATGCGAACTTCTCGATATAATTCGGCATTTATTTGTGGTAGTTTTTCAGTTAGATCTCTATGAATAGTTGAAGAACTTCTATTAGAAAAATTTGCTGTTTTTTTTAGTGTTGACTGTGATAAAAGAAAATACTTTGCTTCTTTCAGTACTCTTTCACTTAAATACTCTAATTTAATTTTTTTACCAGACATTTTTTCACTTCTTTCTTTTTATTATATTCAGTATGTAAAAAAATTCTAGTTTATGGAATAACTAAACAAAAAAAGACGTATAAATACGTCTTAAAATTTAATTTTATTATCTATATAATCAGTAAGTTCAGTTATTTTAATTGTTTCTTGTAACATAGTATCTCTATCTCTTACAGTTACAGTATTATTAGAAAGTGTTTCTTCATCTATAGTAACACATAATGGAGTACCAATTACATCTTGTCTTCTATATCTCTTACCAATATTACCTGATTCATCATATGTTGTCATGAAGTTTTTAGAAAGCATTTCATATACTTCATTTGCTTTATCTTGATGAAATTTTTTCATAAGTGGAAGTACTGCCACTTTATATGGTGCTAAAACTGGTGCTAACTGCATTACTTCTCTAATTTCACCATTTTCAAGTTTTTCAGCATGATATGCATTACAAAGAACCGCTAAAACCATTCTATCACAACCTAAACTAGGTTCAATGACATATGGAATATACTTTTCATTAGTTTCAGGATCTAAGTATTCCATACTTTGTCCTGATACTTTTTGATGTTGCGTTAAATCGTAATTAGTACGACTTGCTACACCCCAAAGTTCTCCCCAACCAAATGGAAACTTATATTCAAAATCAGTTGTGGCGTTACTATAAAAAGATAATTCTTCTTTTTCGTGATCTCTATATCTTAGGTTTTCTTCTTTCATTCCTAAGTCTTTTAACCATTTATGGCAATAATTTTTCCAGTAATTAAACCACTCTATTTCTGTTCCTGGCTTACAGAAAAATTCAAGTTCCATTTGTTCAAATTCACGTGTTCTAAAAGTAAAATTACCTGGAGTAATTTCATTTCTAAAACTTTTACCTATTTGACATATACCAAATGGTAATTTAAGACGCATACTTCTTTGAACATTTTGAAAATTTACAAATATTCCTTGAGCAGTTTCAGGTCTTAAATATATTGTATTTTTTGTGTCTTCAGTAACACCTTGAAAGGTTTTAAACATTAGGTTAAACTGTCTAATATCTGTATAATCTAATTTACCACATTTTGGGCAAACTATTTTATTTGAATTAATATATTCAACTAATTTTTCATTAGACCATCCATCTCCAGTTTCACTACCTTTATTAAAGTCTTCAACTAATTTGTCAGCTCTAAATCTTGATTTGCAAGCTTTACAATCAATTAATGGATCAGAAAAAGTTGCTAAATGTCCTGATGCTTCCCAAGTTTTAGGATTCATAAGTATTGCACTATCCATACCAACATTATATCTATTTTCTTGGACAAATTTTTTCATCCAAGCCTTTTTAACATTATTTTTAAGTTCTACTCCAACAGGACCGTAATCCCAAGTATTTGCTAAGCCACCATATATTTCACTTCCACTATAAATGAAACCATATTGTTTGCATAAATTTACTAATTTTTCCATTGTTAATTCTTCCATATTATCTCTCCTTTTATTAAAAAACTTCTAGAATAATTGTAAGGACTCCTCTTGGAGCGGTTCCACCTTACTTATTCTAGAAGAATCAGCTTAATTTATATTACTCCGGTTTTCCACACCATCATTGCATTTATGTCATTAATTATATTACATAAATAATATAATGTCAATCATTATTGATCAAATTGAAACTCAGTTATACTATATGATTCAAAAGGACATTCAAACGGTTCTGTTGGTTCAGGATTTTCTGACATATATGCATTTTGCAGAGCATTACACGAATCACTTATTGTATGTATATTCTTATTGCTAAATATACTTAATTCATTTTCTATATCTTCTAAATCTTCAGGCGATTCATGTGCTACCATTGCTTTCATACTAACTCCAAGATATATTATTGAATCTTCCGGGTTGCTAAACATGTACATGGCAGTATAACCTAAATCACTATTATACTTTTTTACAACATTAAAAAATAAACTATATATATCCATATAAATATTAATATTTTCAATTCTTATTTGAAGTTGTTCAAGCCCATCAATTGCTATATCGCTATCATCAAAAATAATAGCTGTCGCTTCTCGAATACCATATATATTTTCTGTTCCATATTTTTGTAATGTAGCAGAATCCTCTGCTGTTAATTCTTCTATTGAAATATCATCAAAAAAATCATTAAGTGTTGTTAATTCTTCTGAATCTTCGTTATAAATATATAATAATCTATAACCATTTGGATATACATTTTTTGTTGTTATATCAATCTTACATTCACCGTAAACATAAGTATATTTGTTTTTATTTTCATCATAAGTAACTTTTACACAATCAGTCATTTCACTGTCTGTAACAGGATCAATAGGAATTTTTTCTAAGTATCCATCTTCAACTAGGTCACTAATACGTATTAATTTTTGACCTAAATCATATTCAGGAAGTATTTCACTATTTGCGAGTGCGTATTTTTTAGCCGCATCAACTATTGTCTCTTTTTGAGCTTCCAATGATTTTTCCTTAGATTTAGTGACTGCTTTATTGACAGCCGGTACCGTTATTAAAGCAATAACTGCAAGTATTGTTATTACTGCTATAAGTTCTATTAATGTAAACCCATTCTTATTTTTCATACTACCACCTTAAGAAATTATAACATAAAAAAAGAATAAAGTAGACCCTTATTCTTTGAATTCGTATAAATATTTATTTTCTGTTTCGTTATATGTGATTTCAATATATCCTACCATTTCTTCACCCGTTCTTGGGTCAATAAGGGAACTTTCATCAATATAACCAGCATCAACTAATGTTTGTATATTAACTTTACCTGTGTCAGAGATTGCATCTGCTAAAGCAGTTTTAAATATATTTAATATATCTTCTTGGGTCATATTTGCCCCTGTAAAAGACATATCAGCATAATTGTATGTTTTTATTGGATTGGAACTAGATTCAAGCATAGTTTTAAGTGCTGTGTAATTAGAAAGCTTTGATGTAGTCGGATCTAAAAATGCTATCGAAGTCGCACTAGTTAAATCTAATCCCACTGTGTAAAACTTTGAAATTTGGCTTGATTGTTGGGTTAATAAATTCTTATAATATTGCGCAGTTAGTATTGAATAATAATGACGATTTACCTCACTTGATGAACAATCACTTGCCGATAAATTTATGTAATCAGTATAACAATATCCTTCGGGCAATCCATCAGTTAGAAACATAACAACTGGAATATTTTTATTAATACTAGACAATCCTTCTAAATAAGATGCAGCAGTCTCTTTTATAGCAAGTTGGGCATTTGTTAAACCACCTGCCGTTATACTTTTCACTATAGTTTGATTTAATGAATTTAAAACATTGTTTGCAACGGTTAAAGTACTTGTTGAATTAGTAAGTAAAAAATTGCCTCCTGTATTAGATGAAGTATAATGATCCATATTCAATATTGTAGTTGGACCATTAGAAAAAGCTATCAATGATACTCTATTTTTATCACTTGAAGTTAATAATAACTTCATTATATCATTCATTGCAGATACAGTATTTAAAAATCTTGTAGTACCTTGCATACTTCCACTAATATCCATAATGAACATTACGTCATATGCAACTTGCTTTATTCCTAAATCAGAACCGACATTTTCTAGATTCCATTCTTTAGCAGCCTCTAATATCGCATTTTTTTGCGTTTGATATGCTCTATTTTTTGATTTTGTAATTGCACCATTAACAGCAGGTATAGTTATTAAAGCTATAACTGCAAGCATTGTTATAACTGCTATAAGTTCTATAAGTGTAAAGCCTTGACTTTTTTTCATAAAATCTCCTACCCATAATACACTTCACTACTACACGTTATACTTCTTACCTCATGTTACTATTTTACTTCTTATATAAAGTATATATCATAAATTATATATTTTCAATAAAAAAACTTAAGTTTACACTTAAGCTAAAATATATATAAGTTAAATAATGCAGAAACTACAGTACCTAGTAAAATTCCCATTATTACTTCAAGGGGTTTATGACCCAATTGTTCTTTAAGATGTTCAAAAGTAATTCTGTGTCTTTTCTCTTTTTCTACGATTTCAGCTAGATCATTTATTATTTCTGCTTGTTTACCACTTTCGAATCTTATTCCCATTGCATCGTAACATACTATCATAGAAAAAATTAGTGATATAGCAAATATAGGACTTGATACACCCATATCATAACCAATTATTGATGTTAATGCAAAACTGAAAGAAGCATGAGCACTAGGCATACCTCCAGCGCCATTTACAAGTCTATTCCATTCTAAACTTCTATATTTTAATGATTCCATAGTAAACTTAATTATTTGACAAATAATTAATGAAATCATAGGGATAAATATATACTTATATCCTTCCATAATACACCTACTTTATTTTCTTCAAATTCTTAATAAAGGCTTTTGTCTTTAAGTAAAGACCTGTATATCTATCATAATAATCATTTAGAAAATTATTTATTTCCATTTTTGATTTTTCACCAACATCTAGTTTAGTTATTTTATCAATATCAACGTAAAAAAACATTCTTATTAATTTAATTGTTTTTTCACTAACTATTGGTTCGTTTTTTAAACAATTATTGCATAGATAACCACCTTTAAAACTAGACAGTGTAGCTATCGATTTAGTGCTACCACAAACACTACAACAATCTAATATTGGCATGACTCCTAAATACTGTAAAAATTTAAGTTCTAATATGTTAGTTATAACTAGCGGATCAAAACCATCATTTATTTTTTTAATACTGCTAATTAGTAAATCATATATTTCATCACTTTGTGCGTGCTTTACAACTTGGGTAGCCAGTTCTAATAAATAACTAACATAACTGATTTTTTCTATATCAGTCTGCAGGTTTCTAAAGTTATTTATTATATCTACATTTTTTAAAATCGATAATTTGTTTTCGTTATATTTAATATAAAATGTACCATATGTTAATTTACCAGTAGTACTTCTAAGAGGACTTTTCATAGTTCTAGCCCCTTTGGCCATCATCCCTATAATTCCGAGTTCTCTTGTTAAGACATTAATTATTTTACTTGTTTCACCATAGTCAAGTTCACTAACAACAATGCCATCTATCTTATCTATCATTAATTAACTTCTTCAAAACGATATTCTTGATCTACATCTGGGTATTTTTCTTTATCAACTTTTGACGCAAACATATCATAATCTCTTACCCAAATTAATCCTTCTCCATATAAAGCTTTATAAACAACTACTTTTTTTAAATCTTCATCATTATTACTTTCTGAATCATTGGCAATTGCAATTACTTCATATAGTTTATTTTTAAAATGTCTATACTTCTGTCCTACCTTTATTACTCTCATTTTCTAACTCCTTATACTTAATATAATATTCTACTTTACCTGTATGGACAAACATGTCCCATAATAATTCTTTATTCATAAAAGTCCACCTTTCTATTTAATAGTGGACTTATTATTTTCTATTTATACACTTTATTTATCAAAATCAGTGAAACCAAATTCCGCTAAACTACTCTCTTTATCACGCCATTTTTTTATTGTTTTAACATATAGTTCTAAATAAACTTGTTTACCAAGTAATTCTTCTATATCTTTTCTAGCTCTGATTCCTATTTCTTTAATTTTCTGACCTTGCTTGCCAATAATAATTCTTTTTAAAGAATCTCTATCAACCACAATAACACCATTTAAAACATAATTTGTTTTGTTTTTTTCAACATGTTCAATATAACATGTGATAGAATGTGGTACTTCCTCTTCAGTTAGTTCAAAAACCTTCTCTCTAATAATTTCAGCTATTAGAAATTCAGTAGATTTATTTGTTATATCTGCTTTATCATAAAATTGTACTGAATCAGGAAGATAATTTTTAAGTACTTTTACTACTGTTTGTACATTATCTTTTTTTAGAGCTGATACTGGTATTATTTCTGCAAAATTATATAAATCTTTATATTCAGTTATTTTTTCTAATAATTGATCTCTAGATAATTTATCAATTTTATTTATTATTAATATTACTGGTTTTTCTATTGTTTGTAATCTTTCAATAATAAATTTATCGCCAGGACCAAGTCCCATGCTTGCATCTATAAGAAAAAGAACTATATCCACATCTTCGATAGAATAATATGCCTGCTTATTTAAATATGTCCCTAGTTTGTGATTCGGTTTGTGAATCCCCGGTGTATCAACAAATACTATTTGTGTATCTTCCTCATTATAAATACCTTGTATTATATTCCTAGTGGTTTGTGGCTTGTCAGAAGTAATTGCTACTTTCTTACCAATTATACTATTAAGTAGTGTAGATTTTCCTACGTTTGGTCTACCTATTAATGTTACGAATCCACTTTTCATTATTTCAAATCCTCATCTGAAAAAGGATATGGACATAAATCACTTACTTTTAATGTAAGTTTTTCGCCTATATTGCTAAAGAAAATTATTTCAGCATCTTTTTCAAATAGTTCTGATATTACTTGTCTACAAGCAAAACAACTTGTACCAATCTTTTCACTATCACACATTACATATAATTCTTTGAAATCATATCTTTTATAGCCGCTACTGATTGCTGCTAGAATTGCCGATCTTTCAGCACATATACTAGATCCATATGCTGCATTTTCAACATTTACTCCATTAAATTCTTTACCATCCTTCATAACTGCTATAGATGCTACTCTAAAATGTGAATATGGACTATAAGAATTTTCTAATAATCTTTCTAATTTTTCTTTCATATATCCTCCTAAAATAATTCCATGATTTTTGGTACAAATATTATTAATGCTCCTATTAAAGCTGTTAAACTAAATAACAATGTTGCACTACTTGCTGTATCTTTTGCTATTTTAGCAAGTGGATGATATTTTGTTGTTTCTAAATCTACTACTGCTTCTAAGGATGTGTTAATCATTTCTGTAGCAGATACCATACCTATTGCCATAATACAAAATAGCCATTCATAAGCACTCAAATCAAAATAGAAACCCGCTGCCACTACTACTACTGCAGCCATAAATATAATAATCATATTGTGCTCATATTTTAATGCATACCATATACCGGATAAAGCATGTCCAAAGCTTTTAATATATTTTCCTAAAACTGTTCCAGTGTCTTTATTTCTTAATATTCGCTTCATTTAATATTACCTCTTGAAGATTAAACATTACTTTTTCATCTTCTTCTTTCATGTGATCATAACCTAGCAAATGTAAAAAACCATGAACTGCTAAAAAGCAAATTTCTCTTTTAAAGCCATGTCCATATTCCTCTGATTGACTATGTGCCTTATCTAAAGATATGTATATATCACCAAGGATTCTATGATCTAATTCAATATGATCATCATAATCTTCTAAAGCAAATGTTATTACATCTGTTGGTCTATCAATACCTCTATACTGATTATTTAAATTATGAATATATTCATTATCTACTAGTATAATATTAAATTCCAAGTTATCTAACTTTTGAACTTCAATAGCTTTATTAATAACAAACCTTATATCATCTATTTCTTTTATATCTTCATTTGTTTCATTAAATATTTCAATTTTATTCATCCTATACTCCCAACTATATGAACTATGTAACCATAATACTATTTCCAATAGAATTATTATATTATAAAACTATCTTTTTTTCAAGGAAACTAAGGTAACTCATTACTATTATCCTCAATATTTCTATAATCTGTTATATCTTCACATACGCTATAAAATATTTCTAATATTATTTTACTATCTTTATATTCTACTTTCAATATTTTTTCGTCTACTATATATTCACCATCTTTTAATTTACTAGATATTTCTTTGTGACTTCTTTTTGTAGCCATCTCTAAAGCTTCTTCTTCTGTAAATATTTTATCAACAACGATTATCTCTTGTTGCTCACCAATTGATAAATATATAGGAAGAAAAGTTGAAGAAATCTTTATTTTATTCACTGCTTTATAATTAGTGTACGATTTACCAAATATACCAATATTTTTATTTAAAAAACTATAAAAAGCGCCCTTCTTTACATTGCCTGTATAGTGTTCTTCCTTGTAAATATAAGGATATTCTACCTTTACAGTATACCACACTTCACCATATACAGTAGCTTTAGCGGCGACTTGTTTTTTTATTTCTTCATTTAGCTTAACATTACCACTTACTATCGTATCACCTGCTTTAACGTAATTGCCTACTAGCTTTTGTATAACACCAGCAGTTGATTCTATTTTAAGAATAACCGCATTTTTCTTAGCAACTACGTCTCTTGGCAAAATTATTTTTTCTTCTTCTGGTATAAGTCTCTCTTCAACCCTTACTATATATGATGTCCCATAACTTTCAATTTCTAACCACTCAATTTGATCTTTATATTTTTCTAATATTTGATTTTTAATTTTTTCGATTTGAGAAGCACTTTTTTTAAATTTGTGTACTTCTACACCATATTCTGAAAGTTCTTCCAAAATCAAATTTTGAATATTCTTATCTGCATGAATTACCTTGACAGAAAAAATTATATTACTTAATAAAAAAAGGAAAATTAAACTACATAATGTGACAAAAATTAACAATCTATTTACATATATACTTTTTTTAAAAGCTATTAAACCCTTATATTTTAAAATTTTTAGTTTATAAATACTTTTAATTTTTTTGATTTTCTGATAGTCATTTTTATTAACTATAATGTTTATTTCTTGATTGGATACATTTTGTAATTCTAATATTTCTATTTTATTTTGTATTAATCGCATTATAAAACGGTTTATGTTTTTTCCAGTTACATTTATTTGGATTTTATTACTCATTATCTAACCTAAATTCTAATTTATTAATTTCACCCGTTATTAACACTTCATCTTTTGATAATTTTGATATTGTAAGATTTTTTCCATTTATTATTATTTTTCCATCAATATATTTTATGTGTATCTCATTAGATTCAAATATAGGTATACTAATATAGTTAGTTACATAAAGTTTGCTACTTTTATATATAACTTTAAACTCTTCTTCTAAAACATAATTTCTTAATTCCTGCATTAATTTCATATAATCACCTATACTATTTTATTTAAAAACTATCTCATTTATGTTTACTTATATAATACTTTAAAATTAACTATAATCCTCTTACTACAAAAAAAAGAAGATTATTTTATCTTCTTTTGCTTAATATGTTTACTTATTATAATTCTGTATTCTTGGTTTTTTGTTATAAGTGAGTTAATGTAATTTTTATTATCACTAAAGTCACTCTCCAAGAAACTATTCTCCTCTAGCATGTCCTGTTTTGCAAAAAGATAGTCTTGATTGCACTCTATAGCTGATATAATTTCATTTATTATCTCCATAGAACAATTTGATAAAAATTCATCAAATTCTTCAAGAGTATATTCTTTAATTTTACGATAGATCATTTCATAAAATAAATAGTCTGCATCATTAACTAACTTATAACTTGTTAAGTAGTTTAAAATTTTATTATTTTGACCAGCAAGTCTTTTTTCTGATTCTATATGTTTATCCAAAGCTGTTTTATAATTAGTTCTTGCTTCAATTAAGTCAGGTATGTCTTTACGTTTACCATCATTATTATATTCGTACTTTAACCATCTATGTAATCTTATAATATCGGGATCTTTTATTAAAATTTCATCAAATTTATCTTGAACTTCATCATACTCTTTTGTAGTACGAGCTAATTTAAATTTAGTTATTCTTTCCTCGCTACGCTTCTTAAATTCCCAATAATCTTTGCAATCATATTCTTTTAAATCATCTATTAATGAAGTATAACCGTTAATCTCTGCAGATATTTCATCTTCAAAATAATCATGCATTTTTAAGTAATAATCGTGATCAGCACGCAAAAATACTTTATTTTTTTGCTGCATATAGGTAGTTCTATCAGCAAATGGAAATAGCAAGTTCATTTCATATCCTGATTTAGCATGCGCTAATTCATGATAAATTACCTGAATTATATTATAATTCATATCTTTACCATAATTTAATAACTGTAATAATTTAAATGTTGTTAAATTTATGTTGATCCTGTTATCTAAGTTACAATTACCCGCAACATGCAAATATTCTTTAGTTCTCTTTAAAGCTATTTTCATACTTCTAGTAGCTTTGGTTGTTTTTAAATATTCAATCAAAGTTATAGGATTACTTGTAATTGTAATGGAATATTCAGACGCTTTCTTCTTTAACAAAGAATCACAAAAAACTCTAAATTCATCATCTTTTTTATTACTAAGAAGACCATCAAGTATTGAAGGACATATTTTTCTATTAATGTGATTTGTTATAAATTTATCCATCCACATTGACTCTATAATGTTATTATAAGATGTATATTTAATGTTATCTTTTAAATAATTAAGTATTTCTTCATCACTTAATAAAGAAACACCACTCATATACTTTTCATAAGTCATATACGTTAATTCTTCTGCGCATTCATAATATAAGTCCTTGTTCATGGCTAACTTTACTAATATAGGATTAGTAAGTTTTTCTTTGTTTGTAGAAAATAATATTGGCCCTGTAAGATTAGCTTCTTCAATGAGATTGCTTATTCTTTTAAAACTATCAGCCATTTCTTCTTTGCTTATTTTTGTACTAATATAATATAATTCCCTATTTAATTTAAAATACAGTTTATCCAAACTGTCCATATATATTTCACCAAATTTCCGAATGATATTATATCATATTTTATAATTAAGTCAAATTAAAAAGAAGATATTTTTATCTTCTTAATTTTGCACTCATTTTTGACTCTACATCACTAATAATTTTGTTAAATACAGTAGTAATCTCCTCATCATTAAGTGTTCTTGTAGGATCTGAGAATACAAGTGAGAATGCAATTGACTTCTCATCTTCACCTATATTTTCACCCATATATACATCAAATATATCAACATTTGTAAGAAGTCTACCACCTGATTTTTTAATTTGCATCATTATATCACCGGCAGCTATATTCTTATTAACGACAAATGCCATATCCTTACTAATTTCTGGATATCTAGAAGGCTCTTTGTATTTGATTGCTTTGATTTGTTTAGAAACTAATTTGGTTAGACTAATCTCTGCTACATAAATCTCATCTTTTTTAATTGATGGATGAATCTTTCCAATGATTCCTATTTCTTCTCTATCTAATAAAACTTTTGCAGATACTCCAGGGTGTAAATCTGAGCATTCTCCTTTTTCAAAAGTATATCTGTTTTTAAACCCTAGATACTCAAGAATATTCTCAACTATACCCTTTATTAAGTAAAAATCTACTGTGATTTTGCTAGTATTCCATGCATTACTTGTATAGTTACCCTTCATAAGAATAGCTATTTTTGAATCTTCTTCTAATGCTTTATTATATGTCTTGCTTATTTCATAAAGCATTACATCTTCTACTTTACGAGCTTTATTATAATCATAAACATTAAGAAGTGAAGGTAATATAGTGGTTCTAACAAAAGATTTATCTACACTCATAGGATTTGGGAGTTCTACCTTTTCTTTGTTTTCATAATCAAATAGTTTAATCATTTCTGGACTTACTAAAGTATAAGTTTTACTTTCAGTTAGTCCCAAAGAACGAAGACGATTCGATATTAACTTACGATCTTTAATATCACCTTTGTACTCCCCTTTTTTAATTTCACATTTAGGTAAAGTTGATACTAAATTATGATATCCATAAAGCCTACCTATTTCTTCTGCTATGTCATTAACATTGGAATCTATATCAAGTCTACGACTTGGAATAGTAACAATAAATTTACCATCTTTTAATTCGAAAGGAAAATCTAAACGATTAAGTTCAATTTTCATATCTTCTTCACTAACCGTTATTCCAAGCATTTTATTAATATCTTGTGGAATAAATTCAACTGTTTTTGGTGTTTTATCAATTACATCATGTTTAACAATACCCATTAAAACTTTAGCACCAGCATATTTTTCAAGTAAATAACACGCTCTATCTATTGCTTTCATTGTGTATTCATAACTCAAACCTTTACCATATCTTATTGAAGCTTCACTTCTTAAATTTAAACTACTTGCAGTATATCTTATACTAGTAGCATCAAATATAGCGCTTTCAATCAAAATATTTTTTGTATTTAAGTCTACTTCAGTATTTTCTCCACCCATAACTCCAGCTATACAAACTGGTTTAGCACCATCTGTAATAACTATATCTGAATTTCTTAAAACTCTTTCTTTTCCATCTAAGGTAGTAATATTTTCGTTTTCGTAAGCATCTCTAACAACAATATTATTACCAAGTTTATCTTTATCAAAAAAGTGCATTGGTTGACCATATTCAAGCATAACATAGTTTGAAATATCGACAACATTATTTATAGAACGCATTCCAGCTGATACTAAACGCTTTTTAATAAATTCTGGAGATTCGCCAATTTTAACATCAGTAATCATTTTAGCTAAATAAAATGGGCATTTTTTTGTGTCAACTGCTAACGAGAAATGATTTTCTATATTATCAGATATTTCTTTATAATCCGCTACTGGTAATTTTACTTTTCTATTCAAAATAGAACCAATTTCATAAGCGAAACCTATATGATAATAGCAATCATTATTACGATGTTTATGAACATCAAGTTCATATAAAGTATCATCTAAATCCAAATATTTAAGAGGATCTTTTCCAACTGGAGCATCACTATTTAATTCACATATACCTTTATTGTATGTTTCTTCAGTTTTTTCTTCTAAACCAATTTCATACAAAGCACATATCATACCATCAGATTCAACATTTCTAATAACACCTTTTTTTATTAAAAAATCTCCTGGTAAAACAGCACCCGGTAATGAAACAATGACTTTTAGTCCTTTTCTAACATTTGGTGCACCACAAACTATTTGTTTTATTTCATCTCCAATATTAACTTTACATACATGTAAATGATCAGAATCAGGATGATCAACACACTCTATAACTTCGCCTATTATAAGGTTATCAATATGATTAGTTACAACTTTTTCAACATTAACGCCAGCTTTAGTTATTTTAACTGCTAATTCTTGTAAATCTTGATCTTCAATATCAACATAATCTTTAACCCAATTTAAACTAATCATTATTTCACATCCTTTCTGTCAAAAGTCTTGCTTTCTCTTAAATCAGTTGTATAGAATGTTCTAATATCATTTATACCATATTTAAGCATAGCAAGTCTTTCAGCTCCAAAACCAAATGCAAAACCTGTCCATTCTTTTGGATCATAACCACAATTCTTTAGTACGTTTGGATGAACTATTCCGGCACCTGCTACAGTTATCCAACCTGTATTTTTACAGATATTACAACCTTTACCATGACAGTTAAAACAACTTATATCAGTTTCTACTGAAGGCTCAGTAAACTGATAATAACTTGGTCTAAATCTTGTTTGGCAGTCTTCACCAAATAATTTTTTAGCTATTGCATCAAAAGTCCCTTTTAAATCAGATAAGCTAACTTCTTTATCAACTAGTAATCCTTCAATTTGCATAAATTGATGAGAATGCGTCGCATCATCATCATCACGACGATAAGTTTTTCCAGGGCAAATCATTCTAATTGGAGTTTTTCCTTCACCTGCTAACATTGCTCTAGCCTGTACTGGTGAAGTCTGGCTACGAAGTAATATATCTTCATCTTTAATATAAAAAGTATCTTGAGCATCTCTTGCGGGATGACCTTTAGGAATATTTAACATTTCAAAATTGAATTTATCTTCTTCAATCTCAGGACCATCAATTACATCAAATCCCATAGACATAAGAAGTTCTTCAACTTCTTCAACTATTTTTTCAAGTATATTAGGAGCCCCATTTACCAATTTAGTAGATGGTAATGTTATATCAATACTCTCTTTTTCTAACTTTTCATTAAGTATTTTTTCTTCTATTTCTTTTGCTTTATTCTCAATTAAAGTTGTTGCAGAAGTTTTTAAAGCATTAAGTTCTGCACCAAAAACTTTTTTCTCTTCTATAGATAATTCAGCTAATTTTCCAGATAACTGACTTATACTACCTTTTTTACCTAAATATTCAACTCTTAAATCATTAAGTTCATTAGTATTTTTAATACTACTAATTTTAGATTCTAGGCTTTTTAATATTTCTTCTAAATCTTTCATTTTATCCTCCTTACAAAAAAATCACATCCTATATAAGGACGTGATTCTGACGTGGTACCACCTTAATTTATAATTACAAAATGTAATTATCTTAAGACTATAACGCATCACCGTCATAAATTTTCTTTTATAAAGCTCCAAGACGAATTCATAAAATATTATTGTTTATTTCCACCAAACATAAACTCTCTATAAATAATTTATTTTATTACTACTTCTTTTCATCGCTATAACGCTTATATTATAACATATAACTTGTTATTTGTTAAATATTTTTTCAATACGTTTATTTATTCTATCTACCCCAAGTAATCCCATAATATCATGTAAATCCGGAGTCATGCTTTTCTTTGTAACAGCAACTCTAATTACCATAGATACATCTGCTACACTTCCTTTGAATTTTTCGGGATTTGCTTTGTATTCTTTCATATCACTAGCATATCCTAATTCATCACAAAGTTCTTTCATTTTAGTAAACCAAGTATTGTTATCATCACTTGGATTATAATACTTACTCATATATAATTCTAATATTGTTTTAATATCTTTTAAATCATTAATATTTTTGAAATCATATTCTGAATTATCTTCATAAAATAACTCATCATACATATACCAAAATTCTTTTTTAACATCAGAATAATTACTTAAGTCTTTTCTTGGCTTAGCAATTTCTCTTTCAATATTAAGTAAACTTATTGAATAATCTTTATCCTCACTAAATACTTTTAGAAAATCTTGATCATATTCTTTAAAGTATTCTAAACATCTTTCATATAAATCAGTAGCTTTTAAGTTACTAATATATATTTTAGATATATTATTTAATTTATCCAAATCAAATAATGCGCCACTTGTATTCATTTTACTAAATTCAAATTTAAAATCACTATATGATTTAGTTTTATTTTGATTATACCATTCCTCGAAATTACTATTAGTTACTGTTGCCAGATAAAGCATAACTGCTTCATAAGGAACACCAAGTTCATGGTAGAAACTCATAGCACATTCAGGATCTTTTCTTTTACTTAATTTTCTAATACTACCATTGTCATTTTTCATAAGTGGTGAAATATGACAATATTTTGGTGCTTCAAATCCAAACATTTCAAATAATTGAACATGAATTGGTAATGAAGGTAACCATTCGTCTCCTCTTATTACATGAGTAGTACGCATTAAATAATCGTCTACTAAATGCGCAAAATGGTATGTTGGAAGTCCATCACTTTTCATAATAACAACATCTGTATCATTTTCAGGCATTTCGATTTGGCCTCTTATAACATCTTGAAATTTAATTTTATTTTCAAAGTTTCCCGGTGATTTTATTCTTATTACATATTTTTCACCATTTTTTACTTTTTCAATAGCTTCTTCAGGAGCTATAAATCGACATTTTGCATTCTTATCATAATATCCAATACGCATTTTCTTTTTTGTCTGATATTCTCTTAATTCCTCAAGTTCTTCAGAAGAACAAAAACATGGATATGCTTTTCCTTGTTCAATTAAATATTTAATAAATGTTTTATAAATATCTGCCCTTTGACTTTGAATATATGGTCCATAGTTTCCTATAGCCTCTTCTTCATTAATAGGACCTTCGTCAAAACTTATACCAAATTCTTTTAACCCTTTAATAATGGTATTAATACCATTATCTATAGTTCTTTTAGTATCTGTATCCTCTATTCTTAAATAGAAAACACCTCCTGTTTGCGCAGCAAAAGTGCTCTCTGTAAAACTAGCAAGTAATGCACCAATATGAATAAATCCCGTAGGGCTTGGAGCATACCTTGTTACGATAGCTTTTTTATCCAAATCCCTACTAGGATACATTTTTTCATAGTCATCAATTGTTAGTGTAATATCAGGAAAAATTAAATCTGCTAAGATTTTATTTTCTTTCATAATCCACCTCTTATATTTTATGCTACTTTAGATAGTCCAAGATTATTTTGTTTCATAGCTACTACTATATCATTAGCAGCAGTTAGCTCTGGACATTCTTTCGTTTCATTAATAGTCATAGGACTATTAATAGTGTTTGATTCAACAAATAATAAATTTTCTTCACTTATTACCTGTTCAACTATTTCTTTTTGAATTTTTCCAAAATTACTTTTAGTCGCTAAAACTTGTTCATTTTCAATTTCATAATTTGCTTGTTCTATAGTATTGAATATTTTTTCAGGGTCTTTAACTTGCATAGCTATCCCTTTCATTATTGCTTCACTATCATTAGAAAAATATGCATTACACACATCTTCTATTTTCATAGTTGAACCTAATGTTAAGTTAGCTAAAGCTAGTGCTTTTTCTTTATTCATTATCTTCACACTCATTCCCGACTAAAAAATTAGTTATCATTTCAGTAACACCAACATTTAAGGCTTTTAACCTTCCGTCAGTATCAAATCCATAAAAATTATCTTTTGCAGATATAATTGTAAGAACAGCAAACATCATTTCATGTTTTGCATCAGCATCTTGTAACTTTGACTCATTTAAATATAGAACATTTTCTTTAGGATTATAATCGCAGGAATCCTTTGTTATATATTTACTACCCTTTTTAATTCTCAATCTTTTAATTCTTTCGTTAAAGTTTGATAAATCAACTTCATTAAAAGTTTGATGAAAGACTGTAATTAACTGTTTGAAATTTTCTTTCAAAGCTTCACTTAAACTTTCGTTAGCAGATATGGCTTCGTAAGACTTATTTAGTTCATCCATCACATATCACCATCTTCATTTTATCATATTTTTCACATTATTAACATAAAAATTCATCAATTCTCCATATTAATTGCTACTTGTTTTCTATTATATAATATTTGGGAAATATATACAAGAATAAAAGAAATAGATTGACACTATTTCTTTTTTTATTTACATTATTCTCTTATTTGTTTCATGGTATCTTCATTAGCAAAGATTTTTATACTTACATTAGATAACTTTTCATAATTATATATTTCGCCATCCTTTAAATTATCTATTAAAGAATTATATGAATCTTTAAAATCATTAAAATCTGTTTTTTTGTATTCAGCATAAGTTAAATAGTATGTATTACTATTAGAATCATAATCTAATGATACACCATCTACACTTCTAAAATTTACATAATATGTGAACTCAGTTCTAATTACATTATCATCTAATTTAGGATCTACTACAAAGTCAGTATCATATTCTGAAGTAGAAATTGTTGATAATGTTGATAGAGTAAATTCTTTTATTTTTGTTTTGTATCCAAAATCTGTATTTTTTGGAGCTTCATCAATGTAATTGAATGATAATATATTACTAGCAAATATTAAACTACCTATACATATAATTAGTAGACTTACAAATGCTGGATAGAAATGTATTTTTTTTATTTTAAATGTTAATTGCATAAATATGTCAGTAGCCCAGCCTGCTCCTATAACAAGTCCTATCATTACTACTACTAATCCCCATATGTTTATACCAATACATGCATAATATATAGTGACAGCTAAGCCAACTACTAATCCAAGTTGCATAAACCAAAGTGGTATTAAAAACACAAAGACCATGAATAATTTATAAAGTATACTGAGTACACTATTCATACCATTATTTTTGTTATACTTTTCATTTTTTTTAACTTCTACATTTTCTGTAGCATTTTCCACTCTTTCAAAAGCTACTACTTTTTCTTTTTTTTTATTATTTGGTTTTTTTGTTTCTTTAACACTAACTGTGTTCTGGTTATAATTTACATATTCTTTAAACATAGCGATAAAAATTAGTATACATACGCCAAAATATAATATTGATGTGAACAATTTCCATACTATACTTAGTACTTCATCAGCTGGATAAAAAGCCATATTAAATATACTTTCACCTAAACTATTTATTATTCCAAATGGAAGTGTAAGTATTGCAAGTATTATTAACATTAATATAAATTTAATTATTAATTCAAATACTAATTCAATACTTATATCATTGTTGCTTTTCTTTAAACCATCATAAACCCCTTTTGCCGTATCAGATAAAGTCTTTGCTGTATCCTTAATCCAACCTTCACAGTTTTCTCTAGCTTCTTTTAAACTATCTTTATTAGAATTAGAGTATTTAGGATTAATCTTATATGCTTTTAATATTTCAGTAGCTAGTTCATCCATGCTACCAAATTCGCTTACAGCTTCTTCTTCGCTTTTGCCACTTTTTACTTTTTCATCAATTATATCCTTATATTCGTTCACAATATCTTTAATTTCTTTTTCATCTAAAATTTCTAATCTTTTTTCTAACTCTTTAATAAAATCTTTTTTATTCATTTTCCATACACTCCTTTATAAATTTATTTACTGATTTTTCAAAAATTTTCCAGCTACTACTTAGTTCCTCTAATCTCTTTTTCCCAATCTCAGTAATCCGATAATACTTTCTTGAAGGTCCTTCAGTTGACTCTACAAGATAAGTATCAGCGTACTTCTCATTTGTTAATCTCTTTAGTAATGGATATATTGTTCCATCATTTACATCTACAACCTTAGATACTTCCATTATGAGTTCATAACCATACATATCTTTTTTATTAATAGACAGTAGTACTATTAGTTCTAGTACACCCTTTTTAAATTGTGTGTTCATGTCTCACCTCACACTAATAATATATACCCACTACTTGGTATTGTCAAGTACTAAAAACATTATAATACTAAAAAAAGTAGATTACTCTACTTATTGTGCGCTAATTGGACTACTTACTACACCAGACTCAACTTTAAATTCATAACTATTTATCTTAATAGTTCCGCTTATTACCTTTCCTTTTAATACTGTTAACGATACACTACTTGGCTTTGTACTACCATAATTTAGAGATGTATCAGTATAAGTTGTTGTTGTCTCACTTAATGATAAACCATTAACAGCTTTAACATAACTTAATGCGCTTAAATAGGCATTAATAACTTTTTCATCAACAGATTTCGTTATAACTTCTTGTGGTATTTCTACACTGTTAGCCTCATTAAAATTACTATAATTAATTTCTAAATAAAATCTATCTAATTCCGAAGAACTATTATTAGAAATCTTTATGATTGATGTGAAATCAACATCTAAAGATTCTATGTTCTTTGTTTTACTATTAACATAAACATTTAATTTAGCATTATCTGTTACCTCAAAATCCAAATCAGTTAAAAAATCAACGTCATAATATGACTTAAGAAAATCTTTTACACGATCTTTATTTAAAGTGACCACATAGTGAATTATTCCAGCATCCTTATCAATATATTGATAAGTTGAATTTTTATTAATGAAAGCTGTTATATAGTATATAGAATTTTTGTCTTTAGACTCTGTTATCGATTTATAATAATCTTCATAAGGTTTATAAGTTGTTATACTATCTTTACTTGACTTCAAATAATATGTTTCCTCTGTTTTTTGTTTGTTTTCAACTTCAGTAGCATCTACTACTGCAGACGAATTAATATTATCAATTGTTATTTCTTTTTCCCTTTTAAATTCTATTAAATTATCATCAAATTTTCCATTTATTTCCAGAGTGATATCAGCATTATAATTTTTCGCATTTTCCAAATTTTGTGCGACAGTTTCAATACTTACACTCTTACATCCAGTTAGTAATAAGCAGGCCATAATTAATGATATAATTCTTTTTTTCATTATTATTCCTCCCACTCTATCTACATATTAGCATACTAAATTATCTTATTCAATAACAAACAATTTATTTACATAAAAAAACATAATGTTTAACTGAAAGTTTACTTTTAATGTTGTTTTACTACATTATGTCGATATAAGTCGTAACATGCTAATGTTATAATTTGAAATGCATATATTTAACTGAGGTGTTATATGTTTAAAAAAATATTAGATATATTATTTAAAGATTTTTCAATTTTTGCTTGTGCGTATTCAAATAATATATTTCCAGATCCCCTTTCTAAAGAAGATGAGGAAGATTGTGTTAATAAAAGTTTAAATGGTGATAAAGAAGCTAGAAATAAACTTATTGAGCATAATTTGCGTTTAGTTGCACACATAGTAAAAAAATATGACAATAAGAAAGATAGTTTAGATGATCTTATTAGTATAGGCACTATTGGTTTAATTAAAGGTGTAGATTCTTATAAACCTAGCAAAGGAATAAGACTTACTACTTATGTAGCAAGATGTATTGAAAATGAAATACTCATGTTTTATCGTGGCGATAAAAAAAATTCAAAAAATATTAGTTTAAGTGAAGGTATAGGTTTTGATAAAGAAGGCAACGAAATAACCTTTCTAGATGTTTTAAAAACTCCTAAACCTGATTACGCACTTGATATTTATAAACAAGATAATATTTCCTTGATGAAAGAATATTTTAAATTATTAAATGAACGTGAGAAAGATATTTTAATTAGAAGATATGGATTAAATAAAAATGATGAGGTTACTCAAAAAGAGATTGCTAAAGAACTTGGAATATCTAGAAGTTATGTTTCTAGAATTGAAAAAAGAGCATTAACAAAAATACTTAGAGAATTTCTTAGAAACAAAAAAGAGAACTAATCTCTTTTCTTTTTGTCTGATATTAAAACTAATACTCCACTTATTACAAACGAACCTGATAATGATAAATAACCACTAAAATAATTAGAATTAATTATATAATTGTAAGAATCTTCAGGCACATATACATTGGTGCTTTTTTTACCATTTTCATCATTATAATAAGCCGTTTTATGATACATTCCTAGGAAGAAAAATATAACCGCTATTAATAATAATATTGTTCCTGTTATTGTTCTCTTATTTACTAACTTAACTTTTTTTGAAATACTTTCTTTTGTATCTTCTAAAATGTCAGCAACTATCTCCATATCAGTCATTAATTCATCATCTTTTTTAGTCTTTTTATCACCACAATTTGGGCAAAAATTACCTGTATATTCTTTTGAACATTTATCACATTTATATTTTGGCATAATTCTACTCCTTACTTAAAAATCTTTTCATTTCCTCCAACTTGTCACCGCGAAGTACTTTACATTTTTTGTATGCTTCTTTATCATCTAACAATGCATTGGCCATTCCTTCGCATGTATTATAACCACACATAGCACAGTTTATTCCTGGAAGACGCTTTAATAATTCATGTATTTCTTCATCATGCTTTTTAAATTTATCACTAACTATTACAAGTATAATACTTATAATAAATGCTGATAATGTAAGAACTATTATTCCATTCATTATTTAATATCCTCCTTTTTTGAACATAGACTACAATTACTACAATTATGATTGCAATTGCTATAGTTTTTATTAAATAGTATTAATGTTAATATAGATAAAAGTAATAATAAAATATACGCTATCATATACCAGTAAATCTAGAAAATACTAAGGCCATAATAGCTGCTGTTATTAAAGCAATTGGTGTTCCTTTAAAACTTTCTGGAATATCACTATTTTCTATTCTTTCTCTAATAGTTGAGAATATATATATTACTAGTGTAAAACCTAAACTTGCAGATATGCTATGTACTAGCATTTCGGAGAAGTTATAACCGTTATTAATGTTTAAAAGAGTTACACCTAATACTGCACAGTTAGTAGTTATAAGTGGTAAATATAAACCTAATGTCTTATGTACTTTAGGTAAGAATCTTTTTAATAATATCTCTAGTAATTGGACCATTGAAGCAATTACTAATATAAACATTATCGTTTTTAAATATACTGTATCCGTTGGTAATAATATATAAGTATACATTAAATAAGTTATTATACTTGATATGACAATTACTAAAGTTACAGATATTCCCATATATAAAGCATTTTTTTCTTTATTACTTGTTCCAATAAATGGACATATACCTAAAAACTTACTTAAGACTACATTACTAGTAAGTAGTCCCGTTATAAATAAACTAATTAGATTCATTTTTCTTACCTCCTTTTATTTTATTAAATAATGCTATTAAGAAAGCAAGAGTTAAGAAAGCACCTGTACTTGTTGTAAATACAGAAATTGGAAATATGTCTGTATTAGGAAGTATATTTGTATAAACAGCTTTATACCCTGTAAATGAAGATATACTATCCATTAAAGTGATTGTATTTGTACCTAGAACTTCCCTTATCAAAGCAATAAGTGATATAGCAAGTGTAAATCCAATTCCTATACCAAATGCATCAAGAATACTTTTTATAGGTTTTTCTTTACTTGCTACTACCATTGCTCTACCTAGAACAATACAGTTAACTACAATAAGTGGCAAGTATATGCCAAGAGCTGAATATAGATTTGGTATATATTCTTTTAATAGTACTTCAACTATAGTTACAAATGTACCAATTATTAAAATATATACTGGTATTCTTACACTATCTGTTACTAACTTTCTGATTAATGATATTACAAATGAGGAAAACATTAGTATTACTAAAACACATATTCCCATTAAATAAGCACTCTCTACTGTTTTAGTTACTGCAAGTGCAGGACATAAACCCAAAAGTAATACAAATGTGGGATTTTCTTTTATTATTCCATTATATATTGTTTTCATATATTACCTCCAACTATTCCTACTACTAAGTATAGAAGTAGTGAACAGACAAACGCAGTAATTGTTAAAACTAAAACTCCTTTAATATTATCCTTCATTTGTCGCACCTCTATAGTCCTTAAGTACATTAGCAACACTGTTTTTTATAGCACTACTAGATATAGTTGCCCCACTTACTGTATCAGTATTATTATTAGTTATAACTTCATTTACATAACCATCTAACATATATTCTGGACAGTTATAGTGTTCATTAGCTTTTTCCCTAGATACACAAGTGTCATTGTAACTAATAATATTTATGTTTGTTACAGTACTATTTATAATTGTAATTTCAAGATTCATGAAACCATTAAAACTTTTTTGATTAACATTATAAACAGTTGTTCCTGCTACTTCTTTTTTGGAATTAATAACAAAGTCTGGATTTGCTGTTTCTTCTGGTTTTTCAGTTACTTTATCGTTATCGAAATTTTTATATCCACCATTATTATAATCTTCTAAAGTATTAATAAAGGCTTTTTTCACTGCCGTTGATGATACTGTTGCCCCACTTACTGTATCGCACTTTTCTAAATTATCTTGCTCAGCAATTAACTTATCAAGATATTTTGCATCATTTACTTTACTAAAGAAAGAATCTCCTTGACTAATAACACTTGCAGCGGTAATTTTTCCATTACTGATTGTTATTTGTAACTCAATTTTACTTGAATAACCTTTTTGAGATACTGTATATATTACATTGTTACCACTTGTTTTAACATTATTAATATTAAAATTTGGATCAGTTGTTGTTTCATCTACATTAAATTTATCTGCGATTATAAACGTCATAGTCCCTATTATTGCAACAATTGCAATAAGTGGAATAATTATCTTCTTTATATCAAAACTGCTCTTAAACCCTATCTTATCAATAATAAACACTAGCATGTTCATTGTAAGAATACTTGTTAATACTCCTTCTGGATACGGAGTTAAGTATCTAAATATTACAGTAAGAAGTCCTAAACATAACGCATATATAATCTGTCCTTTTGTCGTTACTGGACTCGTTACTGGATCTGTAGCCATAAAAACAGCTCCAAACATAAGACCACCACTTAATATTTCAAAAAGTGGATACCATAAACCAACACCATTATACAAACCTATACCGAAAGTCATTAAAAATACTGTTGATATATATATAAGCGGTATACGCCATTTAATTGTTTTTGTTATAGCTAAATATATAAATGCAAGTAAACATAATAAAGCACTTGTTTCACCAATTGCTCCTGGTTTAGTTCCTAAGAAGAAATTCCATAGACTTCCAAAAGGTTCTACTACTTCTTTATAAGTACCAACACCACTTATGGTAGATAAATTAGATAGTGGTGTAGCAGAGCTTATGGCATCTACTTCATAACTATTTAAATAACCACCATTATTTGTTATTGTAAGCGCGTAAGCACTCATAATAAATAAACAACCTATTAAAGCCGGATTGAATACATTTTGTCCAAAACCACCAAACAACATTTTTCCTATAATCGTTGCAAAAAAGCATCCTACTATCAAAACTGATATTGGCGTATTAATTGGCAGAATTAATGCTAGAAATAAACCAGGCATATATGCATATGAACTAGTTATTATCTTTTTTAAACTTATTTTATCTTTATTAAATATTACCTCATATACAGTTTCTATAATAAAAGTACTTAATGTACCAATTATTATAAATATAAGTGGATATAACATTCCAAATATATCAGTATATCCTTTTTGATAAGGTATTATTCCATTTTTATAAAAAGAAAATAATATTATTGGTAATAACGCTATTATTACATTAACCATCATTTTAGTTGTTGTATTTTTTATTCTTATAAATGGTCCCATAAATTATCTCCTTTCACTTACTTTAATTTTTCCTGCTTTTACAAAATCTCTTACCTCTATTTTAGATGGACATACATAAGAGCATAATCCACATCCAATACATCTTTCAGGTCTTAAGTCGGTAAGAACATCCATATTATTTATATTATCTTTAATAAGCACTGGACATATCTTTACTGGACATACAGTAATACATTTACCGCATCTTAAACATTCTCTTCTTCTTTTTTCCTCTTTATCATTTAGTATTAGAATGCAGTTTAAATCTGCTGTTACTACTAAATCATCATCAGCAAGTCCCCCCATCATAGGTCCCCCTGCTACCATAAAAGTATTTTTTTTACTACCGCCTAAATACGCAATAACTTCTTTAACAGGAGTACCAACTTTTAATAAAATGTTTTGTGGTTTTTTTAAACCTTCACCTGTAAAAGTGACTATTCTTTCAATAAGAGGCTTATTAAATTTAAGAGCCTGACTGATTGCATATATGGTTGAAATATTATTAACAACGATTCCTTGCTCAATAGCAAGTTTATCATAAGTTACATTTTTTACTTGCTTAATTAAGACTCTCTCCCATCCCATTGGGTATCTATTTGGAACTTCGGCTATTTTGATTTTTAAATAGCTTCCCATATATTCTTTCAATTTATTAATTATTTCGGTATTAACTTCTCTTACTGCAATTATTGCTTCACTAATATCATTAATCTCTAAAATTGCATCTATTGCTTCTAATAGTTCTTCACATTTTTCCATAATAAGGGCATAATCGGCCGTAATATATGGTTCACATTCTACTGCATTGACAAGTAAAGTATTAATTTTTTTATCAGTATTATATTTAGCATAGGTAGGAAAACCAGCTCCCCCCATACCAATAATTCCACAATTTTCAACTATTTCTAAAAAATCAGTTCTAGATAATTTATTTAAATCTTTTCTAATTACTTGTTTAGCATCTATTTTTTCTTTAAAATCATTATCTATTACGATTGCTGTTACTTTCTTTTTAACTTGATGATCTACTTCTTTAAAATCACTTACTACGCCACTAACACTAGAAAAAATAGGAGTTCTAAAATTCCCTTTTCTTTTTCCTAGTATTTGCCCTTTAAAAACATAATCTCCTTTTTTTACAAGTGGTACTATGTCCGTATCTCCACTACTTATTAAAGGTATATATACTTTTTCTGGTGCTATATACGCATTCAACTTCTTGTTTGACAACATGTGTTCTTTTCTTGGTAATTTTAATCCTATCATATTAACCATCCTTATTATTATATTATTATTATACAATATCAAGAAAAAAAAGTATATAAATTAAGTTATATACTTTGTTCTTTTATCCTAAAGTTTCTCCGACATAAGTAATTCTAGCATATCCATCACCAGAATTACCAGTCATAGTTCCTGTACCAGAATATTTTGGCATCGCAGCATTACCTGCAATGACAATTGGACTAGTCATGTGGTAATCAGAAGTTGGAGTGTAACCATCTGGCTTTACAGAATTATATGTTAATACATAATTTGAACCACCACCGGCATAACTATCTCCTTTACTGCATCCACCATACCAGCCGCCACCGCCGCCGGCATAATCATCACTTGCATCACCAAGTGCGCCGTAACCAAATCCTCCATAAACTGTGCATGTGCCTATTCCTGATGCTGTCTGTGTTCCACCAGCATCACTTTCTGTTCCTGCATTAGTAGATACATTAGTTGATCTACCGCCACCGCCACCGCCAGCTACAATAATTCTTGATAATAATCCTGTAGAACTATTCCATGCTCCACTTACTAAACGGACATCAGTTGCACCACCACCGGCACCATTATCAGAACAACTTATGGCATATGAATTACCGCCACCATTCCATCCGCCTTGTTCATAGTCACCTTTTGAACCAACATAAACATATAATTCAGTATCAGCAGCAAGATGAACTATTCCGGAAGCATATCCGCCAAGATAATTTCCTGCTGAAGTATATGTTGGATCAGATCTTGCTCCCCAAACCTGAATTTGATAATATCCAGCTGTTACTACTTTAGCTATTGCATAACTTCCTTGATACGGGAAATCATTATTGCCAGTTGTACTTAACAGAACTTGCGATATAACATAAGGAGGCATCAATGATTCAGGCCATCCTATAGATTCCCATCTAGGTGAGAAGCGTCCCTCTAAAACTGAGCCATTATATTCAATAGTAACACTACTCCATGGATATGCAGTGTCTTGTTTAAATGCATATGAACCTATTGATATAACATTAACAGGAATTGTTATAGAACTTATTCTATTCATATAAAATGCTCTAGAACTTATAGTTGTTATATTACTTCCTATTGTTAAGGATGTTATTTGATTATCATAAAACAGATAACTTGGCACTGTTTTAATACTAGAATTTAGTGTTGATAAATCGATATTACCTGCTATTTTATTAGCAGAGAAAGCATATGTTCCTAATGAAGTAACACTAACTGGTATACTAATACTTGTTAAACTATTATTTGAAAATGCAGACTGTCCAATACTTGTTAGTGTGCTTGGCAATGTAATAGTAGTTAAATTATTATATTGTAAAGCTGAACTATTTATTGTTGTTAAATTTGTTGGAAATTGTACTGCAGTTGAACGAAATTGGTAAAACGCATAGCTTCCTATTGAGGTTACCGTGTTTGGTAACTTTATAGTAGTTGTATTAGTGTATGAACTACTGCTTCTAGCAAAGGCGTATGAAGCAATTGTTGTTAAATGCGTATTACTCAAATCCAATTCACCACTGTAATTATTCCCATAAAATGCATAATTTCCTAATGTCTGTAAGTTTGTTAGATTTGTAAATGTTAAACCACTTGTTATAACATTATTATAAAATGCATAATTTCCTATTGTTTGTAAATTTGTTAAAGTGTTCATTCCTGTTATAGTTGTTATTCCCATAGAAGAAAATGCATAATCACTAATCGTCGTTAAACTAGTAAGTCCAGTTAAATTAATAGTACTAGCGCTTCCTCCGCTTGTTGTATTAGTTATTCCTAAACCTGTATAAATAGTTTTATATGAATAACTAACCGAGTTATAAGAACCATAATTTGTTGTTGTAGAATATCCACTAGCATAATTAGAATATAAGTTTTGATATCCCGTAAATGCATAACTTCCAATACTAGTTAAATTTGGCATTACAGTCAAATCCACAGTACCAGTTAAATTATTTCCACCAAATACATAATTACCTATTGTAACTACATTACCACTAAATGTAATTGAAGTTATACTATTACGGCTATACGCATACTGAGCTATTGTGGTTACACTTGATGGAACTGTAATGCCACTTCTTGCTTCGCCACCATAACTAACAATTATTGTAGTATCTTCAGTTCCCGATGCGGTTCTAGCAAATATATTAGCTTGAGCACCTGGTAATTTATTGTTATTAAATGCTCCGCCACCCATTGAAGAAATATTTGTTGATAAATTCAAACCTGTTATTTGATTGCTCGCAAAAGCATATGTTCCTATTACAACTTTACTAGTTGTAGAACTTAAATCAATTGTTCCAGTGATTGCATTAGAATCAAAAGCATAATCTCCAATTGTAGTTATACTATTTGGAAAACTTACAGCAGTAAGTGCACACATTCCAAATGCTCCAGTACTTACTGTTTTTAAATTTGATAAAACATTCAAATTAATTGTAGTAAGCAAAGTGTTTTTAAAAAAGGCATACGAATTAATTGTTGTTAAGTTTGGTAAACTACTAAAATTAATATTAGTAAATTTATTATATGAAAAAGTCCCAGCTCCTATACTTGTTCCATTAAATGACACAGATGTTATATTATTTGATGAGAAAGCATAATCTGAAAGCGAATTTATGCTAGTTAATCCTGTTAAATCTAATGATCCTGCTATATTATTTGCACTGAATGCTAGTGAACCAATAGTTGATAAATTATTCAAATTACCAAAATTAACACTGCTAATGGTATTATGTTGAAAAGCACCAGTTCCAATTGTCGTTAAAGCCTTATTAGTACTGAAATCTGTGGTAACAAATTGATTGAATGAAAAAGCATAATCTCCAATTCCAGTTAAACTTGGTAAATCACTAAAATTTACAGATTCCAATAAATTGTTATGAAATGCTCCTGTTCCAATTGTCGTTAACTTTGTCAAAGAAGTAGTATTTAAAGAAGATAAATTATTATTTGCAAAAGCCCATGCACCAATGCTAGTTAAGTTTGGAAGCATATTTAATTTTAACTCACCAGTTATATCATTACCATAAAAGGCCATTATTCCTATTGATGTAATATTTTCTGATGATGAAAAACTAATATTAGTAATTCCACTACCATAAAACATATAATCTGGTATTTCCGTGATATTAGGAACTCCTGATAAATCAATTCCACCAGTGATATTATTTCCATAAAATATATAATTTCCAAATTTAATAAAATTTAAAAGTGTTCCAAAATTAACACTTGTTATATTATTTGATGAAAAAGCACCAGAGGTATAACTTGATCCACCATATATCTCTCTTAAATATACAGCATTACTAAAATCTACACTTGTAATTTTATTTGCTGATATCTGATCTCCACCATAGAAAGCACCAGCGGCTATATATTTTACAATTACATTGTTTATACTCTCTGGTATAACAACATTAGTACCACAACGGGAAGAAGAAAAATTATATTTTGTTATTGTTTGTGTATTGTAGTCAAACTGAAAACATGATGCATCAGTAAGACCCGTATCATCAACATTATTGCTTAATTTGCTAGTTATATCAGTTTTTAATTTATCAAATGTATATTTACCAGAAGCTAGAAGTGCAAGTATGCCAAATAATAATACTAAAAACAATACTAATATTGAATACAGTATACCTGATATTGCCATACCTTTATTATTTAATTTCATATACTCACCTCTAAATATTATATATGTAGTATTCTATTATCTTAATTATATATTAAATAGTAGAAAAAAACAATAGAATATCTATTGTTTAACTATACCAACATCATCATTTAACATATATTAACGTAGGTGATACTATGTGTAATAATCGAAATTGGTGGTTCCGAGGCAAATGGCTATTCTTTTTATTTATTGGATGTATTATTTTGTTTTATCAAATGATTTTGACTTTATTTGTTATAACAAGATTTAATATATTTATGTGTTTTTTCTTCTGGCTACTAATGCTATGGTTCGTATTCAGAATTATTTGGTAAATTTAATGAATTGCTCTTTTCAATATTTAAAAGCATTCTTCTTATTGAATTTGTATTTATAAATTCATCTTCTGTTACTCTTGGTAATTCTGGGATTCTTATTAATATAAATAATAACATCTTCTCTTCTTTTAATAATGGGTACTTTTGTTCATATCTATCTAATATGTCTTCAAAATTGTATTCTGAGTTTTTTAAATAGAATTTATAAAGATCAAATATTGGCATATCTATCTTTGATTTATCCCAGTTTATCAAAAAATTATTTTCATTTTTAATAAAATGGGATGGTTCTAAATTATTATGTAAGACTACATGTCTTACTTTTTGTTTATCTTTTACGATAGAATACCAATTATCTAGATCAACTTTTGTTCTTTGCAACCTATTAAATATTATAGCTATATTTCTAGCAAGTAAATACTCTGAAGGTGACATATATACTTTTGTTTCAACCACAGTTATTAAATCACTGTAATAACTATATAAATATTCAATATTATTACTTAAATCTTCATATATTTTTTTATAATCGTCGTTATCTATTCCTTTATAAAAGCTTGTTTTATTATGTAATAAAGCGACTAATTCTATCATGTCATATATTTTTTGTTCTTCTGGCATTTTAACCATATCTTGATACTCAGTTATTTCATAATCATCATCCTGAGTATTAATTAATCTAGGAAAGTAATCAAAACTTCTTGATTTTAAATAATTATATATTTCATCATTATGATTATTTTCCTTTATTACATATTTCCTATCGTTTGTTTCAACTATAGTTACTTTTCCTTGCTTTTGATATCTAATTGGTTTGATATCATATTTTCTTAATAATTGGCTTATTTTACTCATTAGTAGGAATTATTATCTTATCACCAATTTTAAGTTCACTTAAATTGTTATATTGTTCAAGAACTTCTCTTGTAACATTATATTTACTTAATACAGTATCTACGTTGTCTTCTTCTCTAAGTATATATATACGATATGTTATAAATTCACTTATTTCTTCCATTTTGTCTTTTATTTTGTCCATAACTTCTTCTTTCTTTTCAGTTACATATTCCTTAACATTGTTTTTAATATTATCTTTTATTTCGTCTACTTGATCATCATATTTATTGTATAATTGAGTAATATCTTGCTTATGATCTTTAATTAAATCTTTTATATCTTCTTTATGATCTTCTACTAAATCTTCCATATCAACTTTACCGTTAGTAATAAATGTAGTTATGTCTTCTTTCGTATCTTCAAGAATATCTTTAAGTTCAATTCTTTCTTCTTTTTCTTCTAATTTATCTATCATTACTTCTACATTAATAAGAAGTGCATTAGAATTTATTATTTCATAATAGAAATCATCTATATCTATCACCACTTTATCCATTATATATTTTTCATCTACATTAATATCAAAAGGTATCTTAAAGTCAAAACTTTCGGTATTTATACTTACATCAGTTACTCTATATTCTCCACTTATTATAAAATCACCGGTAATTAAATATTCTTCTTCATGATGAAGCGTATGTTCAAGTGAAATGCTTGTTATTTCTGCAATATTATTCTTAAAAAAGAGTTCCTTTTTAAATGGCACTATTTTTTTCATTATATCCCTCCTATCAAAGTATATTAAAAAAAGTAGATAATATAACATTATCTACTTATTCTTTTAATTTTTCTTAATATTTTTTGCGTTCTTGGCATTAAATCAGCATCAATTTCATCTTCTTCTTCAAGTTCATAAATGCTTTCTTTATCTTTTAATAACAAAATATTGTTTTCTAAAATGAATTTAGCTCTTCTAACAAATCTCTCATCACTATATAAACTAGGCATTTCTACAAATAACATATTTAAAGTATTCAAAAAATTATGTGTTATTAAATTATTAGGGACTACCTTTTGAATAAATGTTTGTTCATCATTTATTTTTGTTAAGTCAGATATTGGTGAAAAATCAAAACTTATTGACACGTTCAATGATTTTTTTCTTTTCTCCATAAATGCTTGGTCATAAGCAGAATCCCAAAAATTTGTCTTTTTCTGACCTGTTCTTCTATAGTATTGATTTCTATAAAAATCGATATTATTTGCATCACTACTATTATTTAAAGTTATTGTGATTTCATTTATATTATCTATTAGTTCCTTTTTTTCAGTTGCAGTTGCAAATCTTTTATTGTTCCTTATATAATTTATAACATCAAAAATATTATTTTTAATATTATAATCGGCAATTTTAGTTATATAGTTAAGAGCAACAAACTCAGTTAAAGCTGCCATAAATTCTTCAGATTCTACATATTTTCTAAATTCAGGTGTTTCTAAAGTTTTTAATATATAATCGTTAAAAATTACCGTCTGAGATTCTTTTAATGATATATATTCTTCTAATTCGACTCTATCTAATTCAGGAATTATCAATTTTTTTTGACTAAACATAATACACCTACTTAATATAATTGTATATCTCCATATAATCAGTTACTGGAATATACTTTATATTTTCCTTGATCTCTTTTGGTAACTTTTCTAAGTCTTTCAAATTATCTTTAGGTATAAATATAGTATCAATGCCTTTTCTATTAGCACCAATGCTTTTTTCTCTTAAGCCACCAATTGGAAGGATAACACCACGAAGTGTTATTTCTCCTGTCATAGCCATATTACTACTTACTTTTAGATTTGTAAAGGCACTTATTAACGAAGTTGTAAGAGTAACTCCCGCACTAGGTCCATCTTTCGGTACTGCACCTTCTGGTACATGTATGTGAATATCACTGTTACATAATGTATCATAATCTATACCAAATTTATCACAATTAGCTTTAATGTATGATAGTGATATACTAGCTGATTCTTTCATAACTGAACCTAGTGAACCTGTAAGTTCTAGTTTTCCACTACCTTTATAATAATTAACTTCAATAGGAAGTGTATCTCCACCAAAACTAGTATAAGCAAGACCATTTACTACACCAATTTGATATTTACTTAATGCTCCCATATGATATTTTTCCTGACCTAAATATTTATATAAATTATCTTTTGTTATATTTAATTTAGAGACTTTAATATTTGTAGTCACAATTGAAGTTACTATTTTTCTTATTATTTTTGCTAATTGTCTTTCAAGTTCACGAACTCCTGCTTCCTTAGTATAATATCTAATTATCTCTAGTAAAGCGTCATCATCAAATATAACATTATTCTTTGTTATTCCGTGTTCTTCACATATTTTAGGCATTAAATGATTACGTGCAATATCAATTTTTTCATATTCTGTGTATCCAGCAAGTTCTACTATTTCTAACCTATCTTTTAATGCTTCAGGAATATTCTCAATATAATTAGCAGTTACTATAAACATTACATCAGACAAATTATAATCTTCTTCGATGAAATTATCGCTAAAGAATTTATTTTGTTCAGGGTCTAATACTTCAAGTAAAGCACTGGCAGGATCTCCTTTAATATCAGAAGTCATTTTATCAATTTCATCTATCAAGAAAACAGGATTATTACTTTTTGCTTTCTTCATTGCATTTATAATTCTACCTGGTGTAGAACCTAAATAAGTACGGCGATGTCCTCTTATTTCAGCTTCATCATGAACTCCACCCACTGAGATTTTAACAAAATTTCTATTAATCGCACTAGCTATACTAGACACAAGTGAAGTCTTACCAACACCAGGAGGTCCTACTAAACATATAATTGGACCACGTAAACTGTTAGTCATTTTTTTAACCGCAAGATATTCAATAATACGTGTTTTTACATCATCTATACCATAATGTGATGCATCTAGTTTTTTCTTTACGTCGATTAAATTATCATTATCTTTTGTATATGTGTTCCATGGTAAATCTAAAACTGATTCAATATAAGAACGAGTCAAACTTAATTCTGGAGAATTCACAGTTAACATCTCATATTTTCGTATTTCCTTATCAATTTTATCATACATATTTTTGGGCAAATTTAAATTATTCATTCTACTTCTTAGATTATCTAACTCATCATCTTTTAAAGAAATATCACCTAATTCTTGTTTCATGTGTTTGATTTTTTCTCTAAGAATATATTCTCTTTGTGTTTGTTCAAGTTCAAAATGAACTCTTGTATCAAGATCTCTTTCAATATTAACCATTTCAATTTCTTTATAAATATCTTCAAGAATCATTTCCATACGTCTAGTACTAGATATTTCAGTCAAATATTCTCTTAATCTATCAAATTCTATTGGTAAATTAGGTGCAATAATATCAGTTAATATAGATAGATCTGTTGTATTAAGCATTTCATTGAAGAAGCTATTACTCATGTAAGGAACCTTCTTTGTATAAGATTCTACATCTTTACATAATTTCTTTACTAGTAATTCATTTTCACTTGCTGATGGCTCAACTGGTTTTAACTCACTTATTATAGCTTCTAGTGCCCCATCATTTTTATTAGGATTTAAATATTCATATACTCTCGCTCTAGATATACCACTTAAAACTATCCTGATTTTGCCGTTAGGAAGTTCTATTTTGTGTTTTATTTTAGCAATTATTCCTATTCTAGGAAGTTCACTTATTTCTGGTGTTTCCTCTAAAGGATTTATCTGACTAACAACTAGAACTTTGTTGTCATGGAACATTTCAGCTATGTCTATAATATTATGGCTACTTGAACCATCAATTTCCAATTTCAAGTCGTTATTAGGGAGCAATATAATACCTTTTAAAAGGATTACTGGTAAGTCAATTTTCATAAGTCGCCTCCCTTGTAAATTGGTTTTTATTATAGTATAAAAGAATATAAAAGTCTATAAAAAAAATGCAAAAAAACGTGCATTAGGTATTCCTTTTAGTTATGCCTCAAAATCAAAAAAAATAAAAGGACTAAGCCTTTTATTTAAATTTAGCAATATAATATTTTTTCTTACCACGGCGAATAATTAAAATAGAACTTTCAATTGCTTTATCTTTTGTCATAACTTCTTTTTCGTCTGTTATTTTTTCATCGTTTACAGTAATAGACCCTGCATTTAAAAATTCTCTACCTTCACGCTTACTTGCTACAATATTATTATTAACAAGTAAATCTAAAACCGGCATTTCAGAATCAATCTCAATTGTTGGCACATCTTTAAAGCCATCTTTTATTTCGTCTAAAGTTAATTCTTTTGTATTACCACTAAATAAAGCTTCACTTATTCTAACTGCTTTATCAAATTCTTTTTCACCATGTAAATCAGTAATAACTTCATGCGCTAGAGCTTTATGAGCTTCCCTCAGTTCTGGATGCTCGCTATGTCTCTTTTCTAAATCTTCTATTTCTTCTTTACTTAAGAAAGTTAATTTTTTTAAGTATTCAATAATCATAGAATCTTCTAAATTAACAAGATATTGATATAATTCATAACTTGAAGTTTTACTTTTATCAAGCCATAATGCATTCCCTTCAGTTTTACCAAACTTTACGCCACTAGAATCTGTTACTAAAGGCATTACCATTCCGTATACTTCTTTTCCTAATTTTTTTCTTATTAATTCAATACCAGAAGTAATATTACCCCATTGATCTGAACCTGCTACTTGTAAAGTACAGTTTCTATTTTCATATAAATACATGAAATCTAAAGCTTGTAAAATCATATAAGAAAATTCTGCAAAAGTTATGCCACTTTCTAATCTTGTTTTTACTTTATCTTTTGCAAGCATATAATTAACATTAAAATATTTTCCATAATCTCTTAAAAAGTCAATTACATTAATATCTTTAGTCCAGTCCCAATTGTTAACAACCTCAAACCCAAATATTTTTTCAGCTTGTTCTTTAAGTCCTTTAAAATTGTGATCAACTTCTTCTTTAGAAATCATTGGTCTTTCAGCTGTTGGTTTAGGATCTCCAATAAGACCGGTTGCTCCACCTACTAATAAGATAGGATGATGACCAGCTTTAGCTAATCTTTTAGATATTAAAAATGATGAATAATGACCTATATGCATTGAATCAGCTGTTGGATCAGTACCAATATAAAAAGTCATTCCACCTTCATTTAATTTTTCTATTAATGAATCATCACTTACATCTTGTACAAGTCCTCTCCATTTTAAATCCTCGTATAATTTCATTACTTCTCCTCCTTACAATTACATTTATGATCTCCATTATGTTCGTGATTACATTCATGATTAGAACCACACTCACAACTTTTTTCTTTCTTATCATTAAGGCAATTATATACTTCTTCGTTTACTTGCATTAATTTAACACCACTACTAGTTCCTAATCTAGTAGCACCTGCTTTTATCATAGCTTCAGCAGTTTTAATATCTTTAATACCTCCTGATGCTTTTATTTCTAACACGTCGTTTTTATTGGCATTTATTAGTTCAATAGCATGAATTGTTGCTCCTTCTTTATCAAAACCTGTAGAGGTTTTAATAAAATTAACAAAAGTCTCATTACATATTTCAGTCATTTTTATTATTTCTTCATCCGAAAGTAAACATGTTTCAATAATAACTTTTAGTACCCTACCTCCAATTGAATCTCTAATTTCTTCTATTTCATTTTTAACATAATCATAATCTTGATTTTTTAAAGCCGAGATATTTATGACCATATCTATTTCAGTAGCACCATTTTCAACTGCATCTATAGCTTCGTACACTTTTGTATTTGTAGTACTTTGCCCATTTGGAAATCCAATTACTGTACATGTCTCAATATTAGTTCCTTCTAAGTATTCACTTACAGCTTTTACATAATATGGATATACACAAACACTAGCAAAATGATATGTAATTGCTTCTTCACATAATTTTTCGATATCGCTTACTAAAGCATCTTTTTTTAAGTTTGTATGATCTATATAACTATTTAATTCCATAATTCCTCCTAAAGTATATCCTTTAATTCTTTTATATTTTTTACTACTGGATAACTTCTTTTTTCTTTTATTTCATCTTTTAAATCGACTTGAATTACTGGCATACCTAATTCAATAGCGCCTTCTATATCATGATAATCACTATCACCTATCATTATACACTGCTCTACTTTATTTGATCCTATAGCTCTAAAGAAACTATCAGGATGTGGTTTAATATTTCCTAAGTCACCACCATAAAATTCTTTAAAATATTTAGCTATTCCGGCAGTTTCTAATCTTCCTATTTGTGTATTAGTATACCAATTAGTAAGTAGTACTATTTCATATTTCGTACTTAAATACTTCATTGTTTCCTGCAAATCGGTGTCATTTTTTACTGCAAGCTTCTTTTGATTTTCTAAAAGCATATCTATAAAATCAATATTTAGATTTAATCCACAAGCTTGGTTAATATCATCTAAGAATACTTGTTTATCCATAACTTCATGTATTTTTTCTTGGCTAGTAACAATAGCATCGATATCTAAATAATTATAATCAATTTTAAAATATTCCATTGTTTCTCTCAATGCACTTGTATAATCATCAATCCATAATATTAATGTATTATCAAGATCGAAAATTAATCGCTTTATATCTTTCATATTTACCTCCAAAAAAAAGATTTCAATAAATATAAGGACTATAAGTTTAATATAGCGGTACCACCTTATTTCATAGAAATCTATGCTCTCAAACTTTTAACGCAAGTAACGCTTTGATTCAAAATATGTATTTTATTATTTAATTTTGGATAGTTTTCATCAGCCACTATCTTTCTTATTACCTATTAAATAATTACTATTATTTATCACTATCAAATTTATATTTATCTTTTGCGACCTAAACCATTTGATTTAGCCATTTCTTCTTGCAAAACATCTTCAAAAGAAGAATTATTTTTATTTTTATTATTAGCAGAATATACTTCGCTTTTAGGTCTATTAGGATTATAACCAATATCAGTGTTAACTGCTGAAATAGGCTCAACTCTATATGGACTGTTTCCTAAAGCATGAGTATTACCATTTTGGACTAATGAAACCACTCTATAACTTAAATAATTTATTCTTATACTTGACATAATATCATCCCTAACTTTGATTAGTTTACCATATAATACTATTTTTGTAAAGTTATAAAGAGTTTATTTTACTTATGTATTGCTTAACTTTAATATCAGAAATTTGTTGCCAATTTTTATTATTCCAATAATTTATATAGTCATCAGTATTACTTAAATAACAGCTTTCATAAATTGTAATATTATTAACATTAAATAATTCGGATGGAATTCTAAGTATTCCATAATAGTTTTTAAGATTATATACTTGACCAGCTTTCTTGCTATGTAACTCACCTGTCCAATAATCTCTAGCATAAATATTATTTGCTTTATTTTTTTCTAATACTTGATTAAAAATACTAATTTCAGTAGTCATATCTGACATACTGTTTGACGTATACATCTCAAATCCAGAAGCACCACTAAAACTACTGGAATTATGATGATTACTATATACTACTTTTGAAGTAACACCATAATATCCTAGATAATATGCTCTACTGTATAAAGCTTTGCTAAAATTCCCCATTCCTGCACCATATGAATCATCAGTTCTTGTTATTAAAACTTTTAACCCTGCTGCTTCATATTTTTCTTTTTCATATAAGGATACAAGTAAATTCATAGTTTTTTCTTGATTATATATATTAGTAGCACCAGTATCCCAACCACCATGACCAACGTCAATAACAACATCATATTCATAATAAAAATCTTGAACATTTATAATAACATTGCTATTAGTATAGTCGAATGTTACTAGTTTATTACCAACTCTAGCTCTTTTAATTTGTAGTAAAGTATCAAGTTTATCTACTACTTTTTCTTTACTAGAAGCACTATTTATATATAGTGTATATGTCCCGTTGGCTAAATTGCTCAAATTAATTACACCACTATAACAATTACTGTTAACTGTAATATTATAATTTGAATCATTTAGACTTAAAGATGTTGGAACAACTCCTAAACTAGCACATCCACTTATATTAAAACCATCACTAGTAAAATTCATATTTGTTACTAAACCTGCTTGAGCGGTCGGTGCTACTGGAGCGCCACCATTATCTTCAACAACTATCTTTTGAATTATAACTTTGGGTTTTTCTGTCACTATGACTTTTCTAGTTATTAATGTTTTATTACCTGAATTATCACTTACTGTATAAGTCACAATATATTCTCCAACTTTATTAGTATCTACTTCTTGTTCTATTTTTATTTCTTTTGTAATATCACCATCGTAATTATCAGTACATGTAGCGCCTTCTTCAATGTAATTAGATGTTTGTACCAAACTTTTTTCTTTATCTCCATTAAGAACAATAACTGGATCTGTCGTATCAACTACTTTGATTGCTCTTGTTGCGTATACTTTATCACCATATGAATAATTAATTGTATATGTTCCTATTTTATCAGTATCTACTTTTCCTTCATAGGATACATCATCGGAAACATCTTTACTATTTATTGTTAATTTTATTCCTTTTTCATCATACTTATCAAATACTTCTAAAGTTAGTTCTTCATCACCAATTATTTTTACAGTTACTTTATCTTCTTTCAAAAAAATATTATAAATTGAAAATAATACTCCTATTAATACAAATATAGTAATTATAAAAAGTATCTTTTTAAGTCCTTGTTTTCCTTTTTTAGCCTTTTTTATAGAAGTATTAGTATCAGCTAATTTTCTTTTTTTTATAATTTTGTGACCTTTTAGTATTAACTTACTTCTCATTTTCCACCACCAACTATAATTTTAAATAAAAAGAAGGTAATTAATTATTACCCTCCTCTATTTTTTCTTCTTCATCGCGAATTTTTTCGATTATATTTTCTATCTTCTTGCCGTAATCAATTGATTCATCATATACAAACTCGAGTTCAGGGATGTGACGAATATCAATTCTATCAGTCAATTCATGTCTAATGAAACGACTTGCTCCTTTTAACGCAGACATAGTTTCATTCTTACGTTCATTATTTAATACAGTTACATATACTTTTGCAAAAGATAAATCGTTAGTTACTTTACAATCAGTTACAGTTACAAATTTAACATCAGGATCTTTTACTTCTGTCATAAGAATATAGCTAATTTCTTTTACCATATTACTTGCTATTCTATCTATTTTTATACTCATATTATTCACCTCATGTTTTTATTATACCAAAAAAATACATAATAATAAACCTATAAAAGAAAAAAGAGATATTTCTATCTCTTACATCATCTTCCAAGAAGATGGTGGTTCTATTACATTATCTAAGTCTAAATCTTCAGGCTTAATTATAGAATTTCTTAACTCCTCTAGTTTTTTTATTGCTAGATCCGTATCGTATTCTTCGTCTATTTTACTTTCATTCTTTTTGAATGAGGCCTTTTTGTCTAAAACAAATTTTACTAATCTTTCAGGATTAGACATAATATATTTTTTTGTTTTCTTTGCAAACTCTTGCCCATATGGGGAATACTCAGTAACAATCTTTATAATTTCACCTTTATTAATTGAAAAATTGTGAGATTCTTCTAGTTCTTTTCTAGCTTGCCCAATTCCTCCACCATTTTCAAGTATATTCATTATGTTGATTGCTGTATAGATTGGTACAGGATTATGGTAATTTTTTTCAACCATTTCTTTCCAATCTTCTACTTTACTAGCAATTACTAAATTAATACCGTTATCAATAAATTGTTTTTTGCTATCGGCAGAATCAAGACCATGTTCTTCTAGTATTTCTTTTTTGTTTCTTTTTCTACTTGGAATTTTCTTTCCAGTCAATATTTTTGATAATTTTTTTGATAGTTGCTCTGCTTTGTTGCTAACAATAGCATTGTTATAAAGTAATTCCATTTGCAATTGACTTATATTATAATTTTTAGCCATTTTGTTTAATTCAATAGCTAATTCTTTAGTACTTAAATTTTTGCTTTTAAGTTCTATTATCATGTGTTCTAACTTTTTTGCAGTTCTTTCATTCTTTAATTTTGAACTTTTTAGCACTGTACGCTTTGATGAATTTTCTAATTGTTTCCTTTTTACAGTATACGCTAAAACAATATCTTTATCACTTAACCCATACTTTTCTTTTAATTTAGATATATGATCAAAAGTTTCTTGCTTAGGTGGATTTTCTGTTAAAAAATCTCCTATTAATTTTATATCTTCTTTTGTTATCATATCTAATTTTTCTTGAAATAGTTCCCTTGTTGTTTTGGTATTTAAAGCCTCACTTTTTCTTAGTTCTTCCCCGGCTTTATATAATTCAAATAAATCTTCTTTCGGAATATTTAAATTTCTCTCTATTTCTTCCATACGCATAGTTATTTCTTCATTAGAGATGTCAACTGGAAAATCTGCTATCATTCTTTTTGCAGCAGCCTTATTATTTTCTATCTGACTATCTTTTATTTGTTTTTTTGATATTTCACTTTGAATTTTTGTATTTTCAGTTCTAGTGTGTTTTTCATTTTTATATATTGTTCTTAACTGAATAAAAGAAACATTATATTTAATTTCTATTTCTTCAATTTTTCTGCGAATACTCTTTTTTTCTGCATCAGGCACTTCATTGCGCATAAAAGTATCAACAATTTTATATTCTTCAGCAGTTAATTTAATATTTTTTTCAGGATTAGTTACTTTTTCCTGTTCAGTTTTTTCAGCACGCTTAACTAAATTCCAATCATTAAGCTGTTTTGAAATTAATTCCGCATGAATATTTGCAATCTCTTCCAAAGATATATTATATTCGTTGCTTATATCTTGAACAATTTTATTCATTTCTTCTTCACTTATATTAGCAGGAATATTTCTTAATTTAGCTCTTATTTCTAATTTTATTAAAGTAGTATTTTTGTTGGATTGTTTTGTCTTCAATTCTACTGCTGGTTGATTGTTTAATTCTTCCTGTTTTTGATTTTCAAATCTTTTTTTATTTTGTCTTACATTTTCAACAATTTGAACTGCAGCTGAATTAATTTTTCCATTTTCATATAAAGGCAATTCTTCCTCAACTACAATATTATCTGAATTAAACCTTTTATATGTAAACTTATCACCAACAACTTTATATGAAACATATGGATTATTCACACTACACACCACCTATTCTAAATAAATTATACTATTTATTGACATAAAAGTAAATAAAAAAACAGATAGCTAGTATCTATTTCTTAACTTTATAATATTTTTGATTTTCTTCAAGGCTTTTATCATTTTGACTAAATAATTCACTTACTGTTACAAATTGATATTCATCAGTTAATTCAGGTAACAATTCTTTTATCGCCTGAATAGTAGATGGATAAACATCATGAAATAAAATTATACTTCCTTCCGTAATATTCGCTTTAACTTCAGCAATTACTGCATCTTTATTCCTGGATTCCCAATCTCTTGTATCTACACTCCATAGTATAAATGAAGTATCAATATTCCCTTGTATATTTTCATTAATATTTCCATATGGCGGTCTTACAATATTTGAATAATCAACATCAATTCCATCTAATAATGCTTGTGTTTGAGCTAATTCATTTTTGATTTCTTCTATGGTCATCTTTGTGAACGAGGTGTGCGAATATGTATGTATTCCTATCTCATTTCCGGCTTGATATGATTTTACCACTGAATCACTATAATTATTGATATTGCATCCTACAAGAAAGAAGGTCGCTTTTACTCCATTAGCTGTTAATATGTCTACCAATTCACTTGTATATTTACTTGGACCATCGTCAAAAGTAATAGCCACCAATTTTTTTTCTTGCTTTTCAGTAGGCTCAGAAGTTGTTAGTTGCTCTTCTTCATTTATTATATTTTCTTCTTTACTTACTACCTTTTCTTGAGAACTATTATCCGCATTATTACTAGCACTTTCAGTTTCTATTGTACTTTCATCTTTAGTTGAAACGGAATTTTGTTCGGTAATACTTTCTATATTTTCAGAAGAAACTTGTACATTTTCACCTACAGTATTTTCAGTAAGATAATTGTTTATATCATTATATACACTACAACCAGTAAGCGTAAATGAAGCAGCTATCGATAAGATAATTATTTTTTTTACAGGTGTTTTTCGTAATAATTTTATTTTATTCTTATAATTAAAACAACCGTTTAAATATTTAAATTTCATAATTCCACCACTCAATATAATTTATTCTATTACTTATATATGCTTTTGTCAAAAGAAAAGAGATATTTCTATCTCTTTATTTCTACCATTTCATATGATTCTATAACGTCGCCTTCTTTGATATCAATATAATTTTCAATTGTTATACCACATTCAAGACCTTTTTTAACTTCTTTTACGCTATCTTTTTCTCTTTGTAATGTATTTACATTACCTTCAAAAATTACTACACCATCTCTAATTATACGAGCTTTAGAATCTCTTTTAATTATACCGTCAGTAATATAAGATCCAGCAATAACACCAACTTTAGAAAATTTAAATAATTGTCTAACTTCAGCAGTACCTAATATTTTCTCTTCAAATATTGGATCTAACATACCTTTCATAGCAGCTTCCATTTCTTCTACTACTTTATATATAATATTGTATAGACGAATATCTACACCTGTCTCTTTAGCTTTTTCTTTTATAGAATTAGTAGGTCTTACATTAAATCCTATTAAAATTGCATTTGATGCATTTGCAAGTACTATATCACTTTCTGTAATAGCACCAACACTACTTCTAACAACCTTAACTTTAACATCTTCAACTTCTATTTTTTCAAGTGAATTTTTAACAGCTTCCGCACTACCATTAACATCAGCTTTAATAATAACATTTATTTCTTTATTTCCTTCTTGAATTTGAGCAAATAATTCTTCTAAACTTACTGCTTGTTTTGGAGCATTGCTAGCTATTTTTGCTTGTTCTTTTCTTTCTTCAGCTATTTTTTTGGCTTCTTTTTCTGATTCAAAAGCCATGAATTTATCGCCTGAAGAAGGAGTCTCATTTAATCCTGTTATTTCTACTGGCATAGATGGTAAGGCATCAGTTATTTCAACACCTTTATCATTTCTTAAAGTACGAACCTTGCCTACTGCATAACCAACTACAATTGGATCACCTAGACGAAGGGTTCCATTTTGAACTAAAACGCTTACAACTGGGCCTAGTGATTTATCCAATCTAGATTCAATAACAGTACCTACTGCATATCTATTTGGATTAGCCTTATACTCTTGCATTTCTGCTACAAGTAAAATATTTTCTAATAATTCAGGAATACCTAATCCTGTTTTTGCTGATATATTTGTAACAATCGTGTCTCCACCCCATGTTTCTGGAGTAAGACCATATTCTGCTAATTCCTGAAGAACTTTTTCTGGATTAGCATTTGGTTTATCTATCTTATTTACCGCTACAAGTATTGGAACGCCCGCTGCCTTTGCATGGTCAATAGCTTCTTTTGTTTGAGGCATTACACCATCATCGGCTGCAACTATGATTATTACTATATCAGTAATTCCAGCTCCTCTAGCACGCATTTCAGTAAACGCAGCATGACCTGGAGTGTCTATGAATGTAAGGATTTGTCCTTGGTAATTTACCTGATAAGCACTAATTGCTTGAGTAATACCACCAGCTTCACCATCAGCTACATTAGTGTTTTTTATAGTATCTAGCAAAGTAGTTTTACCATGGTCAACATGTCCCATAATTGTAACAACAGGTGGTCTTGGTAATAAAGATTCTTCTGTATCAACTATTTCTAATTGTTCAAAATTAGCTACATTTGCTGTCTCTGCACTTTTCAATTCTTTTCCATAGTCAAGAACCAATATTTCAGCATTTTCATAACTTATTGAGTTATTTAATGTTGCCATGATTCCTAATGAAAATAATTTTTTTACAAGTTCCGAACCACTAACACCTATTTCATTAGCAATTTCACTTACTGTCATGTTTTCTCTATAAAGAACTACATTAGCATCAACATTACTTTTATTTGATGTAAGTTTTTCTTTATTTTTATACATTTCTTTCTTCTTGTTTGCAAAGTCTTTTTTTGCTATATCCTTAGCATTATTAATTTGCTTTTTTGGATCAGTCTTCTTCTTTAATTTTTGTTTAGTTTGAATATCATCATTATTGACAACTTTGTTATCAACAACTACCTCTATTTCATCTAAACTATCTTCTAGGTTATCGTCATCAGTTGCAAAAGCACTATCTAGTTCTGTAATTTCCTCATCATTAAGCATATCCTCTTCACTTGATACCTTGATATTAAGTTCCTTACATCGCTTTAATACTTCGCTAACTGTTTTATTTATGTCTTCAGCATATTCTAATACACTCATCATAAATAACACCTCTTTTCTTTATTTTATTAAATCGTTTAATGTCTCATATAAACTATCTGGCACTTCCATTTCCAAATGTCTATCTAAAGTTTTTGATTTTTTGGCTTTTTCAAAAACTGCAGAATCCTTTTTTAAATAAGCTCCACGCCCATTTAACTTGCCAGTAGCATCTACTACTACTTCTCCTTCTGGAGTACGAACGACTCTAATTAAATCTTGTTTTGGTAGTTTTTCTCTTGTTACTACACAAGTTCTACTTGGGATTTTTTTCATAAAAACCTCCTTATATTATTCTACTATATTAATTCCTAATTCACTTGCTTGTTCAACAGTTTTTACATCGATTTTAAATTTTGTTAAACGAGATGCAAGTTTTACATTAAGACCCTTTTTACCTATCGCTAATGAAAGATTATCTTTATCAACAATTACTAATGATTCTTTTGATTTTTCATCAGTTATAAACACTCTTACATTTTTAGCGGGGCTTAAAGCATTTTCTATAAACTTAGCAGGTTCTTTGTCATATGGAATTATATCTACTTTTTCATTGCTTAATTCTTTTAATATATTGTTAATTCTTGAACCTTTTTCACCAATACAAGATCCTACTGCATCTATATTAGAATCTTCTGAATATACAGCTACTTTAGTTCTAACACCAGCTTCACGAGCAACACTATATACTAGTACTGAACCTTCATTAATTTCTGGAATTTCAAGTTCAAATAATCTTTTTACAAAACCATAATGATTTCTTGAAAGTAGAATTATTGGGCCCTTACTGTTACTCTCAACTTTTGTAATATATACTTTTACATTAGCACCCATCTTAATTTCTTCGCCAGGTATTGTTTCTGATTTTGGAAGTACTCCTTGAGTCTTACCTAAATCAATATAATAATTTCTTACATCTTCCATAGCGGCAGTACCACTTACTAGTTCATCTTGCTTATCGCCATATTCACTAATAATTACATTTCTTTCTGCCTCTCTGATTTTTTGAACTACTACTTGTTTTGCAGTAGCAGCAGCAACTCTGCCAAAATCTTTTGGTGTTACTTCTTTAACATTAAATTTATCTCCAACTTGAACTTCAGGATCTATTTTTTTAGCTTCTTCAATATCAATTTCTGATTCAGGATCAATTCCTTCTTCTTCATCAAACTCTACAACTGTAAAATAAGAATAAACCTTTACTTCACCTTTTTCACGATCGAATTTCACTTCTACATTTTCAAGTGAATTAAAATTCTTTTTATAAGCACTTGTTAAAGCAAGTTCCATAGCAGAAAAGATAGTATCTTCATCTATTCCTTTTTCTTTTTTTAAAAGTTCAATTGCTTTTAAAAATTCTTTGCTGTTCATTTTTGGTTCTTCTTTAGTAGTCATTTATTCTCTTCCTTTCTCTTTTGAACAAACATCCAAAATATATGCTTCGTTGACAGGATCATTTTTGTCTAAAATTGGATTAATCAAATGAAATACTTTTACTGTATCTTCAACATCAACAATTCCATCTTTATCAATAATAATTCTTAAAAAATATGTTCTTCCTTCTTTAACATACTCTACTTGATCAAGTTTAAAACCATTTTCTTCAATTACAGATTCAATGAGTTCTCTAACCTTATCCTCAATTTTCATATATACCTCCATATTACATTAAAGAGTGGGGAATCAACCCCACTCTCTCTTGCAGCTACAAGTATTATAACATAAATTTATTAATTTCCAACAAAAATATAACTAAATATTAATATTTTTGATATAATTAATATGGTGATGATATGGAAAAGAAAAAAACAAATACAAAATTAATTTTGAAAGGAATTGGTGCATTCTTAATATACTTCTTAATTTCACAATTTGCGGCAATACCATTTTATTTAATCGGTATTGATCTTGAAACAGTTCCTACTATTGTAAAGTGTTTATATACTATTATTATAGAGGTAATTATAATTCTATTGATATTTTTATTGTTTAAAGATTATATTATTAGAAGTTTTTATGATTTTAAGGAAAATCATAAAAAATACTTTAAAACTTATTTTAAATACTGGTTTGTACTTCTTGGATTGATGGCCTTATCAAATGGATTAATAATGTTAATTGATCCTAACGCTACTGCAAAGAATCAAGATGCTGTTATTGATTTATTTAAACAGTTGCCTATATATACATTTATACTTAGCGTATTTTTAGCTCCAATAATTGAAGAATTTGCATTTAGATTATCTTTTAGAGCCATATTTAAAAATAAGTATTTATTTATTTTCTTTTCTGGAATTTTATTTGGAGCATTTCATGTAATTGGATCATTTGAAAATATTATAGATCTATTATATATTATCCCTTATTCAATTCCAGGATGGATATTTGCTTATACTTTACAAAAATCAGACAATATTTTTGTGCCAATGAGTTTACACTTTTTGCATAATGGGATTCTAATGTCCATACAAGTATTTATCTTATTATTTGGACTAGCTATTTAAAACATCTTAATGATGTTTTTTTTGTATAAAAAAACATGTCTAAACATGTTTATTCAATAATATATTCTACTTTTGATACATCTGTCAAATCAAGTTCAGCAACATTTTCAACTGCAGTTTCTTGATTTGGCCCTAATACCGTTGCATTACCATCAACGGCTAAATTGGCAGTTACTTCAGATACTTTGGTATTATCACTAGCATATAATTTAATTGTTAATTTTTTGATTTCAATATTTTCCTCAGTATAATTAATCATATTTACTTTGATAGTACTTTTGCCATCTTCATAAGTAAGTTTAAAATCTGTAAATGAAACATTTTTAACAACTTGATTTTCTAAATATACTACATTATTGTCTACCTTATTTGTAACTAGATATTTTATTCCTATTAAAATACCAAAAACTATTACCGCACATACTACCTCTATTATAATTATGGTACTTTTTTTCATTTTAACTTTTTCAGAATCATCTTTATCATGCTTTTTCCATTTTTTAAATAAACCCTTCTTAGACATAACCATCACCTATTATAATAGTAACATTTTTTGACTTAATAGTCAAACAAAAAGAAGAAGCTTATTTTGCTTCTTCTGTTGCTCTTGTTTCACGTATTACAACGACCTTAATTGTTCCAGGGTATTGTAATTCTTGTTCTATTTTTTCTTTAATATCACGTGCTACTTTGAAACTACCTAAATCATCTATTTCTTCAGGTTTTACTATAACGCGTAATTCTCTACCTGCTTGAATAGCAAAAGTGCTTGAAACGCCAGCTATATTATTTCCAATTGCTTCAAGATCTTGTAATCTCTTAACATAATTTTCTAATGAATCATTTCTAGCTCCTGGGCGACTTGCTGATAAAGCATCTGCTATTGCAACAAGTTCTGCAATAACACAAGTAGCTTCTTTGTTTCCATGATGTGATTCAATAGCATTGATTACAACTTCATTTTCTCTATATTTTGAAGCGATACCACTTCCTAAATCAACATGACTACCTTCAACTTCATGATCTATTGCTTTTCCTATATCATGGAAAATACCTGCCCTTTTTGCAAGAGTAACGTTTTCTCCTAATTCAGCAGCCATAATACCTGCTAGATTAGCAACTTCTACTGAATGTTGTAAAACATTTTGACCATAAGATGTTCTAAAATGTAATTTACCTAATAATTCAACTAATTCAGGATCTACTTTTGTTATTCCTAATTCAAATAAAGCATCATTACCCATTTCAATTATTTTAGTATGCATTTCCTTTACTGTCTTATCATATACTTCTTCAATTCTAGCTGGATGAATTCTTCCATCCTTTACTAAAGTTTCAATAGTATTTCGAGCTATTTCTCTACGTAGTGGATCAAAACTTGATACAACTAATGCTTCTGGTGTATCGTCAATAATTAAATCAACACCTGTTACAGATTCAATAGTTCTTATGTTTCTTCCTTCTCTACCAATTATGCGACCTTTCATGTCATCACTTGGTAAATTTACTACAGTAACTGTTTGTTCACTTGCAACATCAGATGCATATTTTTCCATTGATGATACAAGCAAAGTTTTTGCTCTTTTATCAGCTTCTAATTTTGCTTCGCCTTCTTTATCCTTGATATAAGATGCTATTTCTAAACTCATCATTTCTTCAATTCTTTTCATAACAAGTTTTTTAGCTTCTTCTTTAGAATAACCAGCTATTTGTTCTAGTAAGGTAATTTGTTCTTTTTTTATTTCTTCCACTCTATCTTGTTCGCGGTCTAATTCTCTTTGCTTATTAATTATATTATTTTCTTTTTCTTCTAACATCTGCTCACGGTTTTGTAATGTTTGATCACGACGATCCATATTATTTTCACGTGTAAGTAAACGTTCTTCTGATTCTTTAAGTTCAGATTTTTTCTCTTTTACTTCTTTATCAGTATCTATTTTTATTTTTTGAGCCTCTTCTTTGGCCTCTAATAAATAATCTCTCTTAACTTTATCAGCTTCTTTTTTTGCTTTTTCAAGCATATTGTCAGCCTTTTGATTAACTCTAATTCCTCTAATATAATTAATGATAATAAATATTATTATCCCTACAAAAATTCCTACCAAAACAAGTAAAATGGAGAACACTGTATTGTTCATTTTTTTCCTCCATCTTCTGTTAAAAGATAATTTAATATATACATATTATTTCATCTATATCTATTGTATTGTTTTTAGAGAAATAAGTCAAGAAAAAACAATTGAATAAAATTTCAATTGTTTATACTCCGTTAATATTATTAATAATCATTGTTATAATAAGTATTATAAATATAAATTTATAATATTTTTTAGCCATTTTATAGATTACAGGCATTAAAGTATCTTCATCTTTTATAAAATCTCTTAGTGCTATAATTATAGTAATTACACCAAATATAAGTACTGGTATACCTAAAATATTATATTTAATGGAAGAGATTATATCTATAGATAATATTGATTTTAAAGACCTTGTAAGTCCACAGCCTGGACAAGCAATATGTATAACTTTTTTAAATATACATTCCCATCTTAAATCAAATATAAAGAATAAAATGTATATAGATATAAGTAATATTATTATTAATAAAGCTTTGACTCTTTTCATTAGTCTACTAGTGTATTACCATCAGCGTCAGTATTTATATTTCCACATAATATTAAAATACCTTCAATAAATCCCCAAATACCTGCAATGCCACAAGTAATAAGTGTAAGTGCTATTTGAAGTATTGCTTTTCCTGAATATCCTAAATAAAAATTATGGATGCCCCATGCTCCTAAAAATATTCCAAGTAAACCTGCTACCATTTTTGATTTGGCACCTGCTACATATGTATTATTTACATTTGAATTCATTTGTGGAGCAGCACTAGTTGGAACTTCTGTGTTACCTTGTCCTATTTGAGCGCCACAATTTGGACAAAATTTAGTATCAGGACTTAAACTTGTACCACAACTTGAACAAAATTTAGCCATATTTATACCTCCTAATCTAGATATATTATAACATATTTATAAATAAAAAAAAGCAAATTATTATTTATTTGCTTCTTTAATATCTTCTTTTACTTCTTTTGCTTCTTTGGCATTTTTGTTATTACCATCAATATCGTAATGCTTTCTTACTTTGTCATAAAGTTCACTATACAGTTTGGCGTCCTTTTTAAGTAATTCTTTGACATTTTCTTTACCTTGGCCGATTTTTTCACCTTTATAAGAATACCATGCACCGCTTTTTTCAATTATTGCGGCATCTGACGCTAAATCAACAATCTCACCTTCTACAGAGACACCTTCTCCATACATTATATCAACACAACAATTTTTAAACGGAGGTGCCATCTTATTTTTAACAACCTTTACAGTTGTCTTGTTACCAATTATATCTGTTCCCAATTTGATTTGTTCTGATCTTCTTATTTCAAGTCTGATTGATGAATAGAATTTTAACGCTCTTCCACCTGGAGTTGTTTCAGGATTTCCAAACATCACCCCAACTTTTTCGCGTAATTGATTAATAAATATTGCAATAGTATTTGTCTTACTAATTACTCCAGATAATTTTCGTAAAGCTTGACTCATAAGTCTTGCTTGTAAGCCAACATGAGAATCTCCCATTTCGCCCTCTATTTCAGCTTGTGGAACTAGTGCTGCAACAGAATCTATTACGATTATACTAATAGCGCCACTTCTTACTAAAGCTTCGCAAATTTCTAAAGCTTGTTCACCATTATCAGGCTGAGATAATAAAAGTTCATCTATATTAACCCCTAGACTTGCTGCATATTTTGGATCTAAAGAATGTTCAGCATCTATAAAAGCAGCTCTTCCACCTTTTTTCTGTGCTTCAGCTAGCGCATGAAGAGCAAAAGTTGTCTTACCTGAAGATTCTGGTCCATAGATTTCAATTATTCTTCCTTTAGGATATCCACCTATTCCAAGAGCAATATCCAAACTTAATGATCCACTAGAAATAGTATCAATATGTTGATGTGGATTCTCTCCTAATTTCATAACAGCTCCCTTACCAAACTGTTTTTCTATATCCAATAATATTTGTTCTAACGCTTTATCAGTTGTTGCCTTACTTGTATCTTTAACCACCGTGTTTCCTCCTATCGTTAATTACATTTTACAACTATTTTTTTTGTATGTCAACATTTTTGCGAACATTTGTTCTTTTTTGTTTTCTTATTTTTCCCCCACTATATATATATCAATTGTTTTTATAAAATCCTACAAAAAAAGAGTTATTTCTAACTCTTATTCAAATAATGCTTTTTTATTTAACGTATAATATTGAACACCTGATATTATAGACATTACAGTAGCAATGATAAGTAAAACATCAGATACCCTAATATTAATCAATTCAAATGGCAAATTGTAAAATAAAGTTAGTGTGATACCAACCATTAAACAAGCAGTTTTAATTTTACCACTCTTTATAGCTGCAACAGCTTTTCCTTTATTACCAACTATCATTTTAATAACGTCAACAACAGTATCACGAAGTACAACTACTACTGGAATAATTGCACTAATGAAGCCTGTTGAAGCCAAAATAATTAATACTGAATTAACTAGCATTTTATCTGCTATTGCGTCAGTCATTTTTCCGAAATCAGTAACCATGTTATATTTTCTAGCTATATACCCATCTAAAAAATCAGTAAATGAAGCTAGTACAAATAATACACCAGCAATTAAATATTTAATATCAATTACTAATGACTCATTGACAAAGAATTTCATTGTAGATATTCCCATTGCTTCGAATGGAAATAGTAAAATAGCAATAATTAATCCTGCCATTACTATTCTACCTATTGTTAGTTTATTTGGTAAATTCATAAATTCATCCCTATTCTAAAACACTATTTGTAGTTGTATTATCACTGCTATCATTTATTGCATCAACTACAAAATAAACAACGATACCTAGTACCATTACGATCAATATCCATATGATTATTGGTGGAATTATCTTTTTTCTTTTTGTTTCTAATGTATATGGTGAAACTATTTTAGGTTCTTTTGTTTTTTCGTCCTCTTTTTTTGCTTTTCTTATGTCATCTAAAGACAATTTAGATGTGTAATCAAACAAATATTCGTTAAACTCATCAACCATATTCTCATAATCTAGTCCTAAATATTTAGAATAATCACGTACAAAATATTTTAAAGAAAATACATCTTTAAACGCATTCATGTTGCCTGCTTCAACATCTTCTATTTGAGATGGACGCATTTTTAAATCTTCTGCTGCTTCTTCTACTGAAATACCAATGCTCTCACGAGTTTCTTTTAGTCTTTCTCCTATTTCCTTCACGTTATTACTCCTATCTATTATTATAATAAAAAAAATAAATCATATAAGCCATGTTCTGTACTCCGAAGAGTGACAAACATCTATCTATTGACGAATCAATCCCAACCTTCGTTCAATTTCTCCAGTTAAGTTCCCCTACCAATTTTGGGTTTCTCGCTCGCGGGGTTTACCACGTTCCACTTCCACTGTTTCCAGTTTCTTCGTCACTTTGGCACTTTTACACCTAATTTAATCATATCCGAAGACTTAGATTATTTCAGAGCCGTTAGCTATTGCTACCAAGGGTTATTTTTTCCCCTTGCACGAACACTACAACCATCACAGGTTGTGCGAGCATGGACTTTCCTCTACATTACTAGAATGCAGCGTTTGTCATGATTTATTCTTTTCCGTATATAACTTTTTCTAAATTTGAAATTCTTCTTAAAAGATCAGCATTGTTACTTTTTGAATCTATTGTCACAGACTCTTTTAAAGCATCAATTTGCGTTCTCAATCTACGAACTTCTTGTTTAAGACGAATATTATCTTCAATAACTTCTTTTTTTTCGTTTTCCAAATCAAAAATTATTTTGCCAAATTCGTCATAATCACGAATAACAACGTCTAAATATTTATCAACTTCCTGTGGACGATACCCCCTAGTATCAACTTTAAACTCTTTTTCAAGTATATCTTTACTTGATAATAAAATTCGTTCTTGATACATTAGCACACCACCTCTCATATTACAAATATATTATATAATATAATAGTGAATTTTGTCAATGAAGTATATTTTGAGAATATAAAAAAACTACTCTTCTTTTAGTAAGAATGTAGTTATTTTTATATACTTAACATCATCAATCATTTCATTAAAAATTTTATCAATATAATAATCCTTCATCGTATCACCTAACGTAACTTTAACATATTAATTTTTATAATACTTGAAGTTCGACAAAACTAGTTAAAAATAGTTATTTTTCAGTAATTATGACATTTTTTTAATATTGATATTTTCATATAGAAAAAATATTCGAAATATAGTATAATTAATTAGGTGATTGTATGAATTATCCAACCGGAATAAAGAAATCATATAAAAAAGTGACTACTTATGATAATAGAGGTATGACACTTGAGGAAGATATTAATATCACTAACGAGTATTATTTAAACAATAATATAGCCTGTATATATAAAAAACCCACTCCTATTGGTATAGTAAAAGTTGACTATAAAAATGGGAACGACGTTGTTATAAAAGAAGCATATTTTAAAACACCATCAACTACTGATTATAATGGTATATATAAAGGAAAATATATTGACTTTGAAGCTAAAGAAACTATGGTTATTAATTTTCCACTTGCTAATATACATGAACACCAAATCAAACATCTAGATAATATTTCTAAAATGGGTGGTATTGGTTTTTTAATTGTTAGTTTTGTTAAAGTCAATGAAATATATGTGTTAAGTAATGATAAACTACAATTTTTCTTGAAAAATAGTAAGAGAAAATCTATACCATTAGAATATTTTAAAGTTAATGGTTATAAAATAGATTTGAAATACAATTTAAGGTTGGACTATATTAAAATAGTAGATAAATTAATAGAAGGAGAAAAATATGAATATAAAAATAATTAAGAAATGGATTTATAAGCATCAGGTTGAAAGTCTTATTCTATTAGTAAGTTTGATTGCTTGTATAATTGGGAATCTGACTGTTGGTGCTAAAGCAATTGTAATTGTGGCAATTGTTGACTTACTTGTTTTCTGTGGACCTGGTCTATATGAAAAATATTTAAAAATCAAAAATATTGAAAGAAGGCATGATGATATGGTTAAAGGTAAGATTGCTGCAGCTAACAGAGCTAAATCTATTAAAAGCAATAATGTTGCTGCAATTAAAAGTGGAATTAAAAAAACTATAAAAGCGCATGAAGTTAGAACTAAGCCAAAAAATAAAAGTGTTAAAACAACTAAGAAAAAATGGTGGAAAATTGCATTAATGATTATTTTTGTTGGTTTCATTATTGGTTTGCTTGCAATGGGAGCATTCTTTGTTTACATTGTGATTGCGGCGCCAAAATTTGATCCAAATGAATTATACGCTTCTGAAGCAAGTATACTTTATGCTAGTGATGGAAGTATCGCAGCTAAATTAGGTGCGGAAAAACGTGAAAAAATTACTTATGATGAACTTCCAGAAGTTTTCGTAGATGCGCTTGTTGCAACAGAAGATTCAAGATTTTTCCAACATAATGGCTTTGACTTACCTCGTTTCGCTAAAGCTACATTTGGACAAATACTTGGTTCTAGTGGTGCTGGTGGAGCTAGTACACTTACAATGCAAGTTTCTAAAAATGCCTTTACGAGTTCAGAAGATCAAGGTATTAAAGGAATTATACGTAAATTTACAGACATATATTTATCAATATTTCAAATTGAAAGAAATTATACAAAACAAGAAATTATCGAATTTTATGTTAATAACAACTTACTAGGTGGTAATAACTATGGTGTTGAGCAAGCTAGTTTAGCTTACTTTGGAAAAAGTGCTAAAGATATGAATTTAAGTGAGGCTGCTTTAATCGCTGGTATATTTAAAGCACCAAATACTTATAATCCACTTATTAATCCAGAAAATGCTGCATATCGTCGTGGTGTTGTCTTAAGCCTTATGGTTAGACATGGTTACATTTCTGAAGAAGAAGCGAATGTTGCTAACGCAATTCCAGTTGAAGATTTAATTGCTACTGGCTCTGGGACTGGTGATGATACAAAATTTCAGGGTTTTGTTGATACAGTTGTTGCTGAAGTAAAAAGAGATACTGGTTTTAACCCTTATACTACATCTATGGAAATATATACAACTATGGATACCGAAAGACAAGATGCTATAAATAAAATCATGAGTGGTGAAACCTTTAATTGGGAAAATGATGTTGTTCAAGCTGGTATTGCAGTATTAGATACTAAAACTGGTGCTATTGTAGCAGTCGGTACAAATAGAGATTCATCAGCTAGTGGACTACTTAATCATTTTAATTTTGATAATCAAACAAAAAGACAAATTGGTTCTACCGCTAAACCATTATATGATTACGGTCCTGCCATTGAATATAATAATGCTACTCCTGGACAGTTAGTTGCAGATGAAGAATATTCTTACTCTGATGGAACTGCTATTCAAAACTTTGATGGAAACTATCAAGGAGTAATTACTTATCGTACTGCTCTAGCTGGATCTAGAAATATTCCAGCACTTAAAGTATTTCAAAGTGTTAAAAAAACAAATATTATTGAATTTGCTACTAACTTAGGATTATCTCCTGAAGTATCTGGCAATTCATTACATGAGGCTCATGCTATTGGTGGTTATAATGGTGAATCCCCTATGTCTGTTGCAGGTGCTTATGCTGCATTTGGTAATGGTGGAACATATAATGAACCATATAGTTATACAAAATTAGTTTATCGCGATTCTGGAGAAGAATACGAAAATGAAAAAGTTAGTAATAAAGTAATGAGTGAAGCTACAGCATATATAGTTCAAGATATGTTAGTAACTACAGCTCCATCTGCACTTCTAGGTTATTCAAATGTTAATGGATGGAAATTTTCAGCTAAAACTGGTACATCTAACTTTAGTGAAGAAACAAAAACAGCAAATGGACTTGCTGCTGATGCAATAAATGACTTATGGGTTGCTGCATTCAATGATGAGTATACAATATCAGTATGGTATGGTTATGATAAAATTTATTCTGACCATTATACTCATTTTGGAAATATGCAACATGCTGCTTTATTTAATACAGTTGCAAAAAGTGTTTGGACTAGAGGTAGTAATATAAAACAACCTGATAGTGTTGTTTCTGTAACAGTTGAAACACAAGCAGTTGAACCAATTTTACCAAGTGCTTACACACCAGATGCATTAAAATCTAGTGAATTATTTAAAAAAGGAACAGAACCAACTGAAACTTCTACTAGATTTTCACAGTTATCTAACGTTACTGGATTAACATCTGAATCAAGTGGTGGTGAAGTAACACTTAATTGGACTGCTGCTACTGCAAAATGGTTAGGTAGAGATTACCTTACTTCTTACTACAAAAAAATATTTAGTAATACTGGATTCTTATCAAATTATGTTTCAAGCATAATGGGATGGAACAATAGTTATTTAGGTAATTTAGGATATGATATATATGAAGAAGATGAAAATGGAACATATGTTAAAGTAGGAACTACTACAGATACTAGTTATACATTTGAACCATCTTCAAGTGGTTCTGCTACAATTATGGTTAGAACTGCCTATACAAATTTTAAATCTAATCAATCAACAGGAACTACTATTACAGCAAAAATTAATGGAACAGCTACTACATATAGTGTAACAATTGCCCCTGCAAGTATAACAAAAGGTGGCACATATAATTATGCAAATTATGTAACTGTTTCACCAAGTTCATGTACTACAGTAAGTGAAATTGTTATTGATAGTGGATCAAAATATACGAGTTGGACTGCTGCTATTAATGAAATTAAAACTTTAGATGTTGGAACACATTCATTAAAAGTAACATATGCATGTGGTTCTAAATCACCTAGTAATACTGGTACACTTACAATTACAAACTAATATAAAAAGGAAATCAAAATGATTTCCTTTTTTCTTTACATATATCATATAATTTACATGTTTGGCATTCTGGTTTAATTGCTTTACAATAATATCTACCAAATAATAAAAGTTGATGATGAATTCTTATCATATTATCTTTTGGTATTTTTTTTGTTAGCTTTTGCTCAATAGTATAAACAGAGTCTCCTTCTTTAGCAAAACCAAGTCTTACTGCTACTCTAGCTACGTGTGTATCAACAGCAATACACGGAACATTATAAAGGATGCCTAGAACTACATTAGTTGTCTTTCTGCCTACTCCTGGTAAACTTTCTAAAAAATCACGATCATTAGGTACTACTCCATTACTATCGTTAAGTAATCTATTAGATATTATAACTACATTAGAAGCTTTTTTAGAATAAGTTCCAAGTGATTTAATAATTTTTTTAACATCTTCAATATTTGCTTTGCTTAATTCTTCAAGTGATTGGTACTCGTCAAATAAAACTTTAGTAACCATATTAACTCTTTTATCTGTTGTTTGTGCACTAAGCATTACTGCAATCAAAAGTTCATAATCTTTAGTAAAGTCTAACTCGCAAATCGGATTTGTAATTAATTCATCTAAATAATTAAATATTCTTTCTTTATTCATTTAACCAATCATACTCTTCTTCTAATTCAGCGGGAACTGTTTTATTTTTCTTAAATTCTTGTTTGTTTTTTTCAACATCTGCAGCAGTTCTTATCCCCTTTTTATCCCAAGCACTCAATACTTTATCAATATATGTCACACTATAAGCCCCATTATAAGTAGCCTCTTTTAAAGCTAATATAATAAGTTCAGAAGAGTATCCTACTTCTTTCCATGCATCTATTATTTGAAATTCCATAGGAGTTAATGGTCTTTTAAAGTCTTGTTCAAATTCATCATATAAAGTAGCTGGTATAGTAATCTTTTCTTCTTCTTTTCCAATTATATTAAAAGCTAATTTTCGATATATTCCATCTAAGTTAAAATATTCGCCCGCATTACATTCATTTTTAATTACATCTAGTTTTAAGTAATCTTTTTCAACTAAAGAATTAACTACGACCAAAAGTTCTTTGGGTTTCATGTTTAGTTCTTTAGACATTTTAACCATATCAAATTCTAAATTATCAAGATTAATAACATATGTTAGAATATATAATTCCTCATAACTAATTCCTAATTCATTTAAATGAAAAAATATAGTTCCAGGAACTACTAAATTTCTAGTTTTTACTAAATTTAATACTTTATCAAACATATTCATCACCTATAGGTTATTTTACTATAATAATTAAAAAAAATAAAGGAGTTTGATCCTTTATTTTAATGTTATCCAATATAAGTTATTTTGGCATAGCCATTGCCTATATTTCCAGTCATTGTACTAAGACCATCATAAGTTGGCATTGAAGCATTACCAGCTGTTGATACAATGTTAGACAAATAGTAAGTACTAGTTGGGGTATATCCTGATGGTTTTACTGATTCGCTAGTAAGTGCGTAGTTAGAACCACCACCACCCATAGCATCATAGCCTGAACATCCACCATACCAGCCTCCGCCACCGCCGGGATTATCATCTGACGAATTTTCTGAGCCACCAAAACCAAAACCTCCAGCAATATCGCAAGTTATACTATCATTCCAAGAATTTTCAGTATCCGTTGCCACTCCAGATTGTGTTTGTGATCCAGCCAATCCTATTTCAGTACCAGCATTTGTAGATGGCGCGGTTACTCTACCGCCGCCGCCACCGCCAGCCACAATAATCCTTGACAATAAACTTGATTGAGCATTCCAATCTCCACCAACTAATCTTATGTCAGTAGCGCCACCGCCAGCGCCATTGTCTTCACAATCGCCATCTGGTGAAATGGAGTTTCCACCTCCATTATATCCACCTTTTATATCATTTCCTGCGCCACCAACGTATACATATATTTTTGTTCCTGCAGAAAGATATACTGTACCTGATGTATAGCCACCGCTATAACTTGGATATGCATATGCAGAAGGATCATTTGAAGCACCATTTGAACCGGAACCGCCCCAAACTTCTAATTTATAATTACCACTTGTTTGAACATTTACAATATAATAACCTTTTATATAATCAAATGTGTTTGTTGACGTCGTTAATGTATAATCAATAGGATCAGAAATAGATTCTTCTGGCATTATTTCCAAAGGCCAGCCGATAACTTCCCAACTATCATTAAATCTATCTTCTTTATTAGTTGAGTTTGATCCAATAGTAACGCTATTCCAATTATTATCTTCAAAAGCATAATCGCCAATTGTTGTAACTGAAGAAGGTATTGATATTGTTTGTATTTGATTACCTACAAAAGCAGAACTTCCTATTGTAACAAGACTACTAGGTAACTTTATAGATTCTATTTGATTATAACCAAAGGCATTTGAAGCTATTTCTGTTAATTTAGTGGCACCACTTAAATCCATTGCCCCTGTTATAAAATTATAAGAAAAAGCTGAATTACCAATTTTAACCAAATTAGTTGCATTACTAAAATCTACTTTTGTTATACCAATACCATGTGCTTGATAAGAAGAAAGATCATCATACATTTCAAAATTGCAAAAAACGTATCCACCTGATGACATCATATAATTTATTGGAACCGTTGCTTCTTCCATAGAAGTTGTAAGACAGAATTTTGGCATTTGCGGAAGAGTATTCATATAGATTGTTTCAAAAGGAGTCACACCCATATAAGATAAATTATCTAAAAGTTCAATTACTGGAAAAAGACCTGGACCACCTAATGGAGTAGTGTCATAGTAACCTACACCAAGTACATATTCATAAGAATCTAAAAATGCTCCATCTGCAATATATTTAACAGGCACTTCATTAACTGTCGCTGGAATTGATAATTCCATAGAACTACAATCTTCTTTTTCATAATCGTACCCAATGATAGTATCACCTGTAGTATCAGTGGTTCCCATCAAGTAGCACTGAGGCTCAGGTTTGACCACTACACAATCTTCAGTAAAACCAGATACAGATAAAGTATCTTTACTGCCACTACCACAATATGTCCCGTTACCTATATTTTGTAATACAATTTCTCCATTTATATATTTTATTATTCCACTATAACCATCCGCATAATCAATATCAAGATCGTTATCTTGTAAATATATTCCATCTTCTGGAAGAGTTTTCAAATCATTTTCTTCCATATAAATTTCCGCTGATCGTATTATACTTCTTAAACCTTCTCTAAAAGAATTAACCTTGGATTTCTCTATAAGTTTAATTGCAGTAGGCGCTATAATTCCAATAATTATTCCAATAACAATTATTATTGCAATTAACTCTACAAGCGTGAATCCTTTTTTATTTTTCATACTATCACCTATTATAAGTATAGCATAATATAAAGCAAAAAAAAAGATTTATGATTCATTAAAAATGAATATAAATCTATCTCTTCCTTGCATATCTTTTTCAATTTTCACAGTTGATTCAGGAAAATAATCTAGTGTCATTTCCTTTATTTTAACACCTTGTGTTTCCCCTATTTCAAAAATAATCATATTTTTATTATTTAAGTGATTAGAAGCATTTTTTAAGATATCTTCATAATTTTTAAGACCTTCATTATCAGCATATAAAGCTATATTGGGCTCATTCTTTTTGACCAAATCCATTATCTCTTCATTTTTTGAAATATATGGAGGATTGCTTATTATTACATCATATCTTTTATTTAAAGGAGTTAATAAATCACCATTATAGAAATTTATATCAGCATTTAGTTTCTTAGCATTTCCCCTTGCTACTTCTAAAGCTTTAGTTGAAATATCTACTGCATCCATATTACATAACAGATGTTTTTTAAGTGAAATGGCAATGCATCCACTTCCTGTTCCAATATCAACTATATCAACTTTATTACCAAAAAAATTATTTATATATTTAATTGATTTTTCAACTAATTCTTCTGTTTCAAAACGTGGGATTAAAACATTTTCATTGACATTAAATATAAGTCCATAAAAATCAACATTCCCGACTATGTACTGAACTGGTATTCCCTTTATAAGTTTATCTATTGATTCTTTATAAACATCTAAATTATTTAAATATTTGTATAAATAATATGCCAACTGAGTATCAATATTATTTTCTCTTAGTTTAGAAACTCCATATTCAATTAAATTATTCTCCACGAAGTTTGCGTGCTTGATCTTCAGTTATTAGGGCCTCAATAATTTCATCAAGCTCTCCTTCCATAACTCTATCTAATTGTTTTAATGTAAATCCAATTCTATGATCTGTAACACGGTTTTGAGGATAATTGTATGTTCTTATCTTTTCAGAACGATCACCTGTACCTATTTTACTTCTTCTTTCTGTACCTAATTCTTGTTCTCTTTGTTGAGTTTTAAAATCAAATAGTCTTGTTTGAAGTATCTTGATTGCTCTTTCTTTATTCTTAATTTGAGATCTTTCTTGTTGAGAATATACTGTTATTCCAGTTGGTAAATGTGTAAGTCTAACAGCTGAATCAGTAGTATTAACACCTTGACCACCGCAACCACTACTTCTTGTTATATCTATTCTAACTTCACTCATATCAAGTTCATAATCTACTTCCTCAGCTTCTGGCATTACTAAAACCGTTGCTGTAGAAGTATGTACTCTACCTTGTGATTCTGTTTCAGGCACTCTTTGAACTCTATGAGCTCCTGATTCATACTTAAGTTTTGAATATACACTATCTCCCTTAATTAAAAACTCTATTAAAGAATATCCACCTGCTTCGCCTTCTATTTCAGAAAGTGTTTCATATTTCCATCCTTGTTTTTCAGCATATCTTGTATACATGCGATATAAATCGCCAGCAAAGATATTACCTTCATCTCCACCTGCTGCGCCTCTTATTTCCATAATAATATTTTTAGCATCATTAGGATCTTTAGGAAGTAAAAGAATTTCAAATTCACTTTCCATAGAAGATTTTTTTGTTTCAAGTTCACTAAGTTCTTCTTTAGCAAATTCTCCAAGTTCTGGATCTTTAACAAGTTCCTTAGCTTCTTCTATTTCATTTAATATTTTTTTATACTCTTGATATGCCTCATATGCTTCTCTTAATAAAGATTGTTCTTTTGTTATTTCTAATGTTCTTTTAATATTAGAAATAGTTTCGGGTTTCATTACTTCTTCATTAAGCTCATTATATTTTTTTTCAATATTTTCTAATCTTTCTATCATTTTATCGCCCTCTCGCTACTAAATTATACTATATATTCCTTTATTTAGCAACAAAAAAGGATTCTTTCGAATCCATTTTGTTAGTATCTGTCGTTATTATCAAATCTACGGTTATTATTACGTTCAGATTTTTTCTTATCACGACAAGCTTTGCATCTAACTGGTTGGTTAGTGAAACCTTTTTCAGCATAGAATTCTTGATCTCTAACTGTGAATAAGAATTTTTCTCCACAATCTTTGCAAGTAATTTCGATATCCTTAAGTTCTTTTTCCATGACTGTCCCTCCTTTTTGAAATATTGATTATATAATTATTTAGGACACTTTCAAAACGGAAGTAACGAAATAAGTTATAAACCACTTACAGTATAGCACACTTAAATTAAATATGCAACTTAATTATATTTTATTTCATTATTTCATAAAATATACAGAGGTGTTTAAATTGAAAAATGTTTTACTCCTATTTGGAGGCCGTTCTTATGAGCATGAAGTATCATGTAAATCCGCTAAAAATATATATAATAATATCAATAAAAATATATTTAATGTAACTAGTGTTTATGTATCTAAAACTAATAATTGGTACATATTTGATAATAATTTTAATGATATCAATATTAGTATGTTAAAAAAAGTACCAAATATCATAACTTTTTTAAAAAATTTTGACTGTGTATTTAATATAATACACGGCAATGATGGTGAGGATGGCAAATATGTAAGTCTATTTGAATTAATGGATATTAAGTATGTTGGACCTAATCATATATCAAGTATGATATGTATGAATAAACATATTACTAAAACAATACTAAATAGATATAAGATTAAACAAGTTAAATATGTTTTATATAACAATAGTTTAAGCGATATAGAAAATAAACTAAAGTACCCAATGATTGTCAAACCATCTAGTGGAGGTTCATCAATTGGAATTACTAAAGTCAATAATAAAAATGAATTAAAAGAAGCTATTAAACTAGCTATGCAATATGATAATAATGTTATTATCGAGGAATTTATTACAGGCCTAGAACTTGAGTGTGCAGTTATGCAAGATAAAGATAAAATACATGTGTCTACTGTTGGCCAAATAAAGCCTTCTAGAGAGTTTTATGATTATGATGATAAATATATCATCAATGATTCAAAAGTTTTAATACCAGCCTTTATTGGGCAAAATATTGCTGATAGGATTAGAAGGATATCTAAAAAAGTCTTTACTGTGCTTAACTGTAAAGACTTAGCTAGAATAGATTTCTTTTATGACTATAAAAATAATATAATATATCTAAATGAAATTAATACATTACCGGGATTTACTAATATAAGTATGTATCCTAAGTTATTAGAATATGATGGTTATAATTATCAAGATATTATAACAATACTAATTAACAACAATATTAATCCTTAGTATTTAGTTTATAATAATATTCTAATTTTTCATCTGAATAATTAGTTATTTTTCCATTAGGAAGAATTAAAATTCTATTAATTCCAATGTTAGAAGTAAAAGCTGGATTATGACTTACCATAATAATAGTACCCTCATAGTTTTTAAAGTTCTCACCTATTATTTGTTGGGTTTCTGGATCTAAATGGTTTGTTGGTTCGTCAAGAATAAGAAGATTAGCTTTCTTTAAAAGAATCTTACATAAAGCTACCCTTGCTTTTTCACCAGGTGATAAAACCTGAGCTTTCTTAAATACATCTTCACCATAGAATAAAAAGTTACCTAATACTGTACGAAGTTCTCTTTCAGTATAAGTATCATTATCAACATTAGCAATTATAGTTTTATCTAAATCAAGCAATTCTAATTCCTGAGCATAATATGCAATATCAGTTTTATTACCATACCATATTGAACCACTATCAGGTTTTAGTTTCCCTACAATAAGTTTTAATAAAGTAGACTTACCTACTCCATTTTCCCCTACAATAAGAAATCTTTCTCTATTTGTTATATTTAATGATAAATCTTTTATTAGTTTATGTTCATTATATCCAAAAGTAATATTATTTATTTTAACTGGTATTTTAGAGCCTTCTCTATCCGGTTTAATATTTAATCTTACTTTTTTTAGTGTTTTATCTCTTACTAGTAATTCATCCATTTTTTTATCTAAAACTTTTTCCCTACTTTGAGCCATCTTTTTTCTATTACCAGATGAGTTACTATATAAAAGAACAGTACTTCTTAATTTTTCTATTTCTTTTTCTTGCTTTTCAATTAGTTTTTCTTTAGCTTCCTTTTCAGCCGTTCTCTTTTTCATAAAATCTCTATAGTTACCATTATATACAGATAAACTTTTTTCTGCTTTATCTACATACAAAGTCTTATTAACTATATCATTTAAGAATTCTATATCATGACTTATTATTAAAACCATACCCTTATAATTTTTTAAATAATTAGTTATAAACTTTCTTGTACCTACATCTAAGTGATTAGTAGGTTCATCAAGTAAAAGAATTTCTGGTTTTGAATATAGAAGATGGGCAAAAGCTATTTTTGACTTTTGTCCACCTGATAAATCACACAATTTCATATCTAATAAATCAAAGTCAATATTCATATTACTAATTAATTCCAACATAATATTTTCTGCATTATAATAATCATAGTATTCTAATAAACCTTGAGTCTTAGAAATTTTATTCATTATCTTATCTTGTTCTTTACCAGTTGTTACTGCAACATCATTATATAATTTAGTTAATTCTTGTTCTAGTTTTTCTATTGGTCTTGCTGTCATAATATAATCAAAAACAGTTATATCTTTATCTTCTAATACTATTTCCTGTGGAAGATATCCAATTCTTTTATTAATCACGTCTATTTTACCACTGTCTAAATCTTGAGTTTTTAATATTACTTTAAATAAAGTTGTTTTACCAGCACCATTAACACCAACTACTCCAACTTTATCAAAATCGTTTAATTGAAAGTTAGCATTTTCATATATTAATTCTAGTCCAAAAGATAAGTTTAAATTACTACCCTTCATAAACATCACCAATGTATATTTTATCATAAAATCTCTATTTTAAATATTATTTTTAAAATTAACAAAAAAAGGATTTACTAATCCTTTTAATTATAAATTACTAACGCTGAAAAACAATATATCTGTTCCTCACCCATTATACCTATTGCTGTCTGAAATTTAATGTCGACTATATCGCCATCAAACTCTTTTAGAAATTTGTTTATTGATTCTTCTAAATCTTTTTCATGATTTTCATCAAATACTTTAACTTTCATATTATCACCATCTAGATGATATCACATTAATATATAAAATTTTGTCGATTTAAAAGTTAATCATTGCTCTTGGATTAAACCACATACCCCAGTATGTTGTACTCCATATTCCATAATCATGGAAGTCCTTAATTGGTCCAGCCCATCCATATAAAAGTGTGAAATGTAAGTGAGGGCCAAATGAATAACCAGTATTACCTGATAAAGCTATTTCGTCGCCTCTTCTTACTGTTTGTCCTACATATACTTCATATTTTGATAAATGTTGATAACCTGATGTATACCTTACTCCATTAATGATGTGTATTATGTGAATTGACATACCTGTTCCACCGTAGTCCCAAACACCACTTACAATACCATCAGCAACTGCGTAAACTGGTGTTCCTACAGGGACGCCTATATCAATACCACCATGTGGGCCTTCAGGACGTGGTTCACCAAATTCTGCTGTTACTATACCTGTTCTTAATGGTCTAATCATTCCAGAAGAACTTATTGGAACACCATATATTCTTGTTGCGCATGTTCTTACTGTTTCATCATCTCTACAGCCTTTAGATTTTAAATCATTTAAAGTGCTTTTAGTTTCTTTTAAACTCTCTTCTATACTACCACCATCAGATTTTAAATTTACTAAATTGGCTTGAAGCTTCATTGATTCTGATGCAATTTCAGCTTGTTTTGCTTTTGCGCTTTCTATTTCCTTATTTAAATCAACCTGTTTTTGCTTATTACTAACGATCATATCATTATATTCTTTAATTAATCTATCGTTATAATTAGTTAATTGTTCAGTTATAGCCATTCTATATATAAAATCAGTAAACGTTTTTGCACCAAACATATATTCAAGATAATCCGATTCTCCATTTGATACTTCTAAAAATCTGACAATCTCATCAATTTCACCTTTTTTAGATTTTATATTTTCTTCCAGTGCAATTATTTCTTCTCTTATTTTTGAAATCTCATTAGTGCTCTCAGCTATTTGTTTAGAAATTAATTTTATATTATTTTGAATTTTAGTTATTTCAGCTTCTGTTAATTTTATATTACTTTTATTATTTGCTAGTGCAGCTTCTTCTTTAGCAATTTCCTCTTCAAGTTCCTTGACAGTCATATCGTCTTTATCAGCTGCATTTACCACGTATGGTGCGACAAACATTGGAACTAGTAAAACAAATATTAATAATATATTTATTACTTTCTTTATATATTTCATGATTCACCTACTCCCTTAAATCTTTACGTATTCTTTTGTATTTAGGGCAGTACTTATCTACTACTTCCCAAAAATCTCTTGAATGATTGAAATGTACTAAATGTGATAATTCATGTATTATTACATAGTCTATTTTATCAATACTCTCCCTTATTAATTTACTATTAATAGTGACAATTAAATTTTTTCTATTACATACACCCCATCGCGTTTTCATACTTCTAATTCGTAGATGAGGATAAGGTATATTTTCTTCAAAAAGATTATAATTATATTTTAAACGTTCTTCAAAAATTGATAATGTCTGCTTCTTTAGCCATTTGTCTAATAGTGATTTGTCAGGGACATATAACTTATTACCGTCTATCTCAACACCTTTTAGTATTGGAACAACAACGATATCAAACTTTTTTCCCAAAAAGTAAAAGTCATCATCTTTTTGTTTTTCTATTTCTCTTTTTCCTAATGTTTTTCTTAAGAAGTCTTGATTACGATCAAGTAAATTTTTAATATCATGTTTAGTAGCGAAATGATTTGTTGTTACTTGTATTGTTAAATTTTCTTTCACCCTTACATAAGTGTTCTTATTACCTTTTTTTAGTATTTCTACTTCGTAATCTTCATTATCTAGTCTGTAAATCATTTTATAAAATCTTTCTATTACCGTTTAAGATTGCTCTAACAACACATCTATTAACTGCTTCTGCTATGCGATCAAAATATGCATGATTAGTTATTTTTTTCTCTAATCCTTTTATTCCTAACACAGTTCCATACATAACATATTTATCTGGATCTGCTATAGCATATTGGAAATTTTCAATATTTTCTAGAAATTGTTTAAAAGCAATCCATTTATGATATTCTTCATTTGCTTCTCTCGTTCTTTTATATATTTTAGTAAAATATAACAATATGAATATTGCAGGAATTAAAGTTACGTAACCAATTATTGTTCTAAATTGTCCAGCAATATTTGCAATAAATAAAGCACAACCTAAAACTGTTACAAACTTAACCATACCATATTGATTTTTAGTTTCATAGAAAATATGTTTGAAATTTTCTTTACGCATAATTCTAACCCATATATTATATTCCATTAAAAAGACATCACAATTCTTTTTTCGATCACAAAATTTATATATTTCATTAACAGAAACACGATTACCATCACCAATTATATTTATTAATAATTTAACAGTATAATCTTGTCCAATACTATAATCTCTAGCATTTATTCTATCAATACATATATAATCTTCACCATTATCATTTACTAATTTGATTATGCCTTCATTAAATAGATCAATTACTGCGGCTGAAAGTGCTGCCGGCATTATTTTTTTATACATTAAATCACTAAGCTCAATTGGAGTAATAGCGCTAGGTAATTCAGTATAAAAATCCATATTAAATTGTGGTTTATATGGTTTGAAATTTTTTACATATAGATAAATTAATACTACTGCATATAATACAAACCAGCCTGCACATAAATAAATAAAAATCATATTTGCATATTCCATAACTTCACCCTATTCTTATCACTTATAATTTTACCACAAAAAATAAAATAAAAAAAGAGACAAAAGTCTCTTTTACACAACTAATACTAAGATAACACTTATTATAAGAATAATTACTAATAATTGAGCTACGAAACGCCAAATGTATTTAATCCATTCCTTGAATGATACACCAAGCATGCTAAGACCACTTACAAGTATTAAACTTGTAGGAAGAATCATCATCATTAATCCATATATACTTTGTAGAACAAATGTCATTATTGTATAGTAATTAGCATCAACATGTATTGCTAAGTCTGTTGCAATTGCATTAAAGTAATAATAATAGTTGTTATAGAAAAATCCACCTATTATACCTGTTAATGCAGTTGTAAATAAATTAAATGAATCAGATATTGTTCCAAGTTTTTCTGTAATATATACTAACATAGTACCATCTGAAGATGATAGTGTTAAAGTAAATATAATATTAGCTATTGTGATAAGACATGCAGGTTTAAGAACTCTCTTAGCCCCAGCCTTCATTCCTTCATATACATCTACTAAAGATAAATTATAAACCCATCCCATTATTATAGATGAAACTGTTAATAATGCAACTAATTCATATGAATCCCAGTATCCAAAAGGATTAGTTAATCCTAATAAATTTTGCATAATTGGATAATCTGAAACAGTTATTCCCATAATTTTTTCATAAAAATCTTCAAATAAAGTAATTTTGAAAACTGTGTTCCAATTGAACATACTAATAAAGGCAATTATTAAAGTAAGAATAAATAATAGTTTAAGCGAGAAAGTTTTCTTTGTTGAAGTAACTTCATTTTCTAAGAAAATAACTTTGTCTTCAGATATTTCTTCTTCTACTATATCCTTCTTTGCTTTTTTGTCTTTAACTATTTTCTTTGATTGGTTTAATTTTGTTTCTTTGTTTCCTGTTACAAATAAAACAAATAAGAATATTACTATTACTAGTAATGCTAGTCTTGACCAAATACCTTCATTTATTTTAAGACCAAGTAGACTTGCTGACATACCAGCTATAGTATAACCAAAAGTTGATGCTATTTGGCCAACTAAAATTGCTCCTACTGTACTTGCTACTGTAGTTATTTTATTGTAACCTAGTTTTAACAAAATAGCCATAATAAAAGGTACTACTATTAACATAGCATATGGAAGACCCATTAGTGAGCTTATAATAATTAATAAAGCTACTGTAACTGTTATAAAGGTTTTTTCTTTTCCTTTAAATTTGTTTACTGTTTTATTAACTAATGTTCCATAAACACCAGTTTTATTCATTACACCATAGAACGCTCCAATTGCTAAAATAATTAGACCAAATTGAGCAAATGTTCCAACTGTAATACCAGGATAATATACTAGTCCAAATAATCCTACTGGATTTGTACCAGCACCAGCATATGCACTACTTGTTACCGCTCCAGTTGGAACAAACCAACTAAGTACTACATAAACTAAAAAACAAATAACTATTGCTGTAAATAAATTGTATTTTTCCCTCATTTTTTTCATTATCTATTACCTCCATATTAATTATAGCAAATTTCTAAAGATTATTAAATAATTTAAAGTTATTTTGTTATTTTTCACACTTTCGTCACAAAAAAATATGGTATAATTATTAAGAAATTAGGTGAAAGTATGAAAAATTTGTTTAAATATAGTGATTCTAATAAAAGATATCACACTTTAGATTACTTTTATAAACATAAATTTAATTCCAAAATATTTAAAGTAAGTTTAAATGCAGGTTTTACTTGTCCTAACAGGGATGGTAAAGTAGGAACTAAAGGTTGTATATATTGTTCTAGTCTTGGTAGTGGCGATTATGCAGGTAATGTTAATGATAACTTGCTAAAACAATTTGAAGATGTCAAAGAAATTATGTCTAAGAAATGGCCAAATAGTAAATATATCGGATATTTTCAAGCCAACACTAATACATATGCGCCACTTGATGTTTTAAAAGAAAAATACGAACTTATTTTAAAACAAAAAAATGTTGTTGGTCTTTCAATTGCAACACGTCCTGATGCTATAACTGATGAATGTGTGGATTATTTAGAAAAGCTAAGTAAAAAAACATACTTAACTGTGGAATTAGGACTTCAAACCATTCATGAAAAGACTTCATTGTTAATAAATCGTTGTCATACTCTTGAATGTTTTAATTATATGGTGGAAAAGTTAAGAAGTCGTAATATAAATGTTGTTGTACATATTATCAATGGACTTCCATATGAGACAAGAGAAATGATGATAGATACCATTAAATATCTGAATAACTTAGATATCCAAGGAATAAAAATACATATGCTACATATATTAAAAAATACAGAACTTGCCAATTTGTATAAGAAAGAGCATTTTCACGTCTTATCCAAAGAAGAGTATGTTGATATAGTATGTGAACAACTTGAATATTTACGACCAGAAATAGTTATTAATAGAATTACTGGTGATCCTAAAGCTAGCGATTTAGTAGAACCAGAATGGTTAATAAAAAAGTTTGGAGTTCTAAATGAAATAGATAAAGCCATGGTTAAAAAAGATATTTATCAAGGAGACAAAATAAAACAATAGATAAACTATTGTTTTATTTTTTTAAGTAATCAACTTCTTTACTTGAACATTTTTTAAATATCAATAACTGATATTTTTTATCATAAATATCTTTTGTAGCACAATATCCAGTATCTTGTAATTCGAATTTATATGTTCCATCTTTATATAATATAATGTAACCTGCATCAAACTCTTTATATGAAGAACCTATATTATTAATTATATAACCGTCGTTTGATACAACTTTTGAATTATCTGGAAATGTTACTAATAAATAATCGCCATCAAAGCTTTTATCTTTTACAACATTTTGCATTAATTCAATTGACATAGCAATTTTTTTATCTATTTCTTTAATTTTATCTTTATTAGAATATTTATATATACAAAATGCTGCAAATATAAGTACTAGTAACGGTAATACTATTTTTAAGATATTTGATATTTTTAGTTTTGCATTATGATGTTTGCGCTTTTTCTTTCCATAATCATAAACATGAATTGTTGTTTCGTGTGTTTTCATATTACAAAATCACCCTATTTATATTCAACGTCATAATTAGAACAATTACCAAATATAAATAACTTATATGACGCATCATTATATGATTTAGAAGCACAGTATTCACCATCACTTAGCTTAAAAGCTATTGAACTATCTTTATAAACAATAATATAGCCATTTGAAAATTCTTCTAATTCTTTATTATTAAAATTCATTTTCCCATCTTTAGTAATAATTTCTTCAGTATCAGGGAACTTTATTAACAGATAATCTTCTGTATAACTTTCATCATCTACTACCTCACGTGCTAAATTTATAGTCATGTTAACTCTACTTTCAAGAGTAGCTAAAGCCTCTTTGTTTGTATATTTTTTAAATAAAAATGTAAACAAACAAATAAGAGTAACTAAAACGATAATCAAAATAACGTTATACAATACGGGTTTCTTTTTTGTAACTTCTTCTTTAGGTATTTCTACTTCATATTTTTTTTTATTTAAATCTAACTTTTGCATTTTAATTCTCCTCTATCTTAATATAATTATAACATAAAAAAAAGTAACTTACGTTACTTTTATTTAATTATAAAACTAATTCCTTTCTTTTCGTTATGAACGGTTATTTCATAACCAAAAAGCATTATAGTTTTCTTTACTATTGATAAGCCCAAACCAAATTGTCCTTTTATACCTTTTTTATACGGAGTAAAAATATCGTTTAGTATATTAGGGTCGATGTTAGGTCCATCGTTATATAAGGTTATTTTATTGTTTTTAATAATTATTTTTATATTTTTTTCGGCATAGCGAACAAAATTATTTAGTAAATTATCAATAATAGCTTCCCACATATCAAAAGTTCCTTTAAAATCACTTTTTTTATCAATGATATTAACTTCCCATTCAACATCTGGCCTTTGTATTTTAAACTTTTCTACAGATTCTGTTATAACCCGAGAGACATCTGTAGTTTCATGTTTATAATTGTCTAAATCTTTTATATAATTTAATTTATTTAAATATAGTAAGGAGTGTACTTTTAATTCTAATTTGTTTACCTGTTCGCTGATGATTCTAGCACCTTCATCTTTATCTTGAATACCATCTTCCATACCTTCTATATATGATTTTATTACAGTAAGTGGTGTTTTAAAATCATGCGATATATTTTGATACATTTGATTTTTATATTCTTCTTGTTCTTTTAGGGTATCTTTCATATCATCGATGGATATTGATAAAGATTTAAGTTCATCATCGAAATAGTAATTAAACCTGTCTGTATAATTATCATTATCTAAATTATCTATTTTTTCTTTTAGTCGTTCAATTTTTTTTATTAATAGTTGAGACCACAATAACACAAGTCCAACTATTATTAATAGCGTGAAGAGTAGTATAGGAAATATGGTGTCAATTATTTCCTCTTTTATTGTTATTATATAATTATCATTAGTTATAGCTATCTTTGTAACATAATTATCTGTTTCAGCAATATAGTAATATTTACTGCCTAGATAAGTAAAGTTACCAGACTGACTATCTATTCTTTTAATTAATTGTTCAGTAGATATTTTAATAACATTGATTAAGTTTGTTGACTCTATTACTTTTCCTTCGTTTGTTATATATAAATAAGCGATATCTGAATTAAATTCATAATCGTCAAAGTTAGTATCGTTCATAAATTCTAATGGTTGCTTTAAAATTGTATATATATTACTTTCATAAACTGGTAGTAATACTTTAGGAAGTAAATATCCTATTGCAACAGTTATTACTCCAAATATTACAATTACTATACATAGTAATTGTTTAGACAAATTGAATTTTTTTATCATGATAATCTATATCCATATCCATACAAAGTATTTATACGCATATTAGGCATTTTTTTTCTTAGTCTTCTTACTAAGTCATCAACTACCCTATCACTTCCAAAATAATCTGTCCCCCATACACTGGTTAATACTTCTTCTCTACTAAAAGATTTGTTTTTGTTGTTAATAAATAACATCAATAAATCAAATTCAAGTGTTGTTAATTTTACTTCTTTGCCGCTAGCAACGACTTCTCTTTTTGTAGCATCTATTTCATAATTTTCATATCTAAGTTTTTCTTCAACCTTATTATAAACTCTACCAATTAACTTATTTACTCTAAGAACTAACTCTTTAGGAGAATATGGTTTTGTAACATAATCATCACTTCCAAGTTCTAGACCAATTATTTTATCTAAATCTTGATCACGTGCTGATGTAAATATCACAGGAACTAAAGGAGATTTTTCTCTTATTTTTTTGATTATATCATAACCACTTATATCATCGCCAAGCATTATATCAAGAATCCATAGATCAATATTTTCTGTCCCTACATAATTTATAGCTTCATTTCCACTAAACTTTTGGACTACTTCATAATTTTCATGTTCTAAATAATTCTTAATAAGGTTATTTAAATTGATTTCATCTTCTACTAAACAAATTTTATACATTTTAACACCTCATTAGTAGTATATCATTTTTTTATTCTTTAATCTATCACCTTCATTTCGTTTATATTTTAGAGTGTATTATTTTATTTTAAGTTTTACATTATTATTTTTAATATTTGTTTGTTATTATTTTTCTCTTATCACCTCCACTGTTATAAGTATATTACATAATTATGTACATATTTTGTTTAAAGTATGGGAAATTATGGAAGGCAATACACAACATACAAAATTTGAAATCACAAATATAATGGAATTTTATCAAGCTTTATACATCACAAGTTCCTCTTGTTATTACTAAATTATTTTTTTCACCATTTGCACAATAATTTCCATCACTTACATAAGCGATTTCAAATTTACCACTGGCATTTCTAAATACATATCCGGTTATAAAAGGATTTGGATCTATACTATTTATTATAGTGACATCAAGTCCCTCTGATGGTATATCAGCATAATCATTATCATATAAATATATCATCGTAGCTTCAAATATATATATTGCTTGTGCTTTAAAAGCTTTTTCTTTTGATTCTTGTATTATATTTGATACTGTTGGCACTGTTATTAATGAAATTATGCCTATTAATAAAATTACAGCAATTAATTCTATTAGCGTAAAACCTTTTTTGTAAGTTACTGACTCTTTATTAATTATTTTCATACAATTCCTCCTATTATTTTATTATGTACATTATAAAAGTTTTCTATAATAAAAAGAAGTCATTCATTAAATAGAAGTATATTATATAAAATATTTCAAATATGCAATTACTATGGTTAAGATTTATTATATAAGTACATAATAGAATGGTGATTGTATGATTATATGTTTAATTATATTTATTAATAAAATTATTGAAAATATGCTTGGTACAGTTAGGATAATTGTTATTGCGAAAAACAAGAAGATGACTGGGGCTATATTAAATGGATTAATATCTTTAATTTGGATATTAAGTACCAGTATGGTTCTTATAAACGTTGATAGTAATCCATATAAAATTTTCTTTTTTTGTCTAGGTGCAATGATTGGATCATATCTAGGTAGTTCTATTGAAGAAAAAATGTATAAACAAAAAAAGACTTAATTAAGTCTTTTTTATTTATTTAATCTTTGTTAAAGTTATAACATTTGCATCAGTTTTTTGATATGAAACAGTTACTTTTGTATCCTTACCTACAAATGGTAATAATTCTTTGTTAGCTGTTATTGATACCATATATTTTTGATTAGCTGTGTCTGTTATATAGTAATATGTATAGCCATTGATTATAGCAGTTGTAACACTGCTTACTGTTATCTCTTTTGTTGTAAGTGTATCCTCATCTACCTCTATAGAAGATTCGCCCAAATAATTTTGTGCAGCCTTTTCTATACCTTCTGAAGCATCTGTAACAACAACCTTTTGATAATCAGCTACATCTACAAAAGCATACATTTTTACAAGTCCAGCATCATCTTTTAAAGATAATAAATACGTAGCTTTTCCATTTAAATTAATTAATAATGGGAATGAAGCTGTATATTTCATTTGTTGTACTTGTCCTTCAGCACTTGCCATAGCACTAAATTCTTCAGCACCTGGTACTGGATAAAAAATTGTTTCTTTTGTACGCATATTTGTTAAAATAAATCCTAGATTTGATTCGTCACTTGCAACTGAAGTGATACCAGTATATAAATATACATCATCATTCATAACCATATAGTTATAACCATCAGTTGTCATAGTAACATTCTTTTGACCAAACACACTATTTAAAAATCCATCTTTATATTGTCCCCAGTCATCTAATTGTTCAACAATTAGATCTGCACTATAAACATGATCTACCCAAGTCGGAACATCTTTTACATCATAATAATCAGACTTACCAGTTATCGGGTCTAAAATTATAACACCCTCTACTTCTTCAAGAAGTTCGATACCAGAATACTTTATAGAAGGTACTATCCAATATGGATTACCATCATTATCAAGTTCAAATGTTTTTTCACCAAATATTTTTGTTGGATAACTGAATCTTAGTTTTCTATTAAGATTTTCCATTAAAATAGCTGAAGGCATATATTTCATACCTTTATCTAATTTAGTAAGTTCTGATGCTCCAGTTACAGAATTAACTGTAATATATCCAGTAACACCATTTTTATGATTTGCTAAATACTTAAAGAACCCATTATATTCAAGTGGAGTAACTCTAACTATATCATCATTATAGTTTATCTGAGTATATAAATCAGATACATAAAATTGTGATACTAATTCAGGCATCTGCCCCATAACTCTGTCGCCTAATTTTTGACTTGAATCTTTATCAAGAAGTGGTAAAGTATTAAAATCTACTAATTCTATATCTTCTAAAAAATTACCATCTTCATTTACAGAAATACGCTCTGAATATTTCTTTGAAGAAAATAATGGTGATAATATAAAATTAATTAAAAATATTCCTACGAATATAGTAACTATTGTTATACCACAAATTGATAATGATTTCATACTACCAGTCAATCTTCCCTTTGAGTCAACATTAGGAATTAATCCTAGGACTGTAAAAATACCTATTATAATTATTATATATATCCAAAAACCTATACTACTTAGATTAAGTGCAGGTAAAAAGAAGAAATATATAACTAAGGCTGAAACTATTGTAATAATAAGATTTATTACAATGTTGCTTTGTTTTTTTTCATTAATAACTTTGTTTTTCATAACTATCCTCCTATATAAATTATACACGAAATGTTCACAAAATAAAATAACATTTTTGTAATATAAAAGAGAAATAGAATTATCTATTTCTCTTTTGCATAAATGCGGCAAGCTTCATCTAGTTCAGCTATTAATTTGTCATTATCTTCTTCAGATTTTAAACGTACACCACTAGCAAATATGTGGCCACCACCACCAAAGTGTGAAGCAACTTCATTAATTATTGGTCCTCTTGATCTAATTGAACCTCTTATAACATCATTTGCTACATCCTCTGAAAATATCGCCCATGCATATACTTCATTTATATAGTTAAAATTATTAACCATATTTCCAGCAGTTGCTGCATCAACATTATATTTTTTAAGTTCATCATTACTAATTTTCATATAGCCAAAACCATTGGCTGTTACTGTCATATTATCAGCAATATAACCTTGAAATCTAATTTCTTTTATAGGTCTCAAATATAAACTTTCGTATAATTCAGTAAATTCCAAATCAGTATCCTTAATCATATTAGATACCAATTTAAATGTTTTTGGAGTAGTATATTTAAATAGAAACCTGTTCGTATCTGCTACTATTCCAACAAATATTTTTTCTGCTACTTCTTTTGTTAATTTTAATGGTGTCTTATTAATTAATTCTAATACTAGTTGTGATGCACTACTAGCACTATCATCAATCCATTCTATTTTACAAAACTCATCTACAAATGGATGATGATCAATTTTTATTGAATATTTAAATTGTTCTGGCATAACCCCATCTACTCTTTTTGCATCAGGAGTGTCTAAAACAATAAGTAAACTGTTTTCATACATTTCTTCGCTAAACCTATCAAGTGTTCCTAAATATTTAAATGTCGAAGCTGGTGCTCCAACAGCATAAACCTTCTTTTTAGGAAACTTATCAAGGATGGCTGTTTTTAATGCCATCTGACTACCTAAAGCATCAGGGTCTGCTCCTACATGTCTAGCAATTACTATTGTATTATATTTTTTTATCTTGCGATATATTTTATAGTACTTATTATTCATCTTTATCGACTACTTCCTATTTTATAAAATCATATGTGTCTCTTGCAATCATTACCTCTTCATCAGTTGGTATTACATAACATGGAATTTTTGATTCTTTTGTACTAATCATTATTTCTTGTCCACGAGTTTCATTTGCTTCTTCATCTACTTCTACTCCTAAAACTTTTAAACCATCCATAATTTCTCTTCTAGTACTAATTGAATTTTCACCAACTCCAGCTGTAAATACAATGGCATCTGCTCCACCAAGCTCAACATAGTATTTGGCAATATAATCAATTACTCTTCTAACATACATTTTTTGAGCAAGTAAACATCTATCATTTCCATCATTTATTCCTGCTTCAACATCTCTAGAATCACTACTAACTCCACTTATTCCAAGTAAACCGCTTTGCTTATTTAAAGCAGTGTCTACTTCATTAGGTGTCATTCCAGTTTTATTCATTATATATGGAACTATAGTAGCATCTATATCACCACAACGAGATCCCATTATTAAACCAGCATTAGGTGTAAGTCCCATTGATGTATTAATACATTTGCCATTAGAAACTGCACTTATACTAGCACCATTTCCAATATGACATGTAATTAGCTTTGTATTTAATCTGCCCAATATCTCGTTCATTCTAACTGATACATATTTATGACTTGTACCATGAGCGCCATATCTTCTTATTTTATAATCTGTATACCATGAATAAGGTACAGCATACATATAATTCACTTCATCCATTGTTTGATGAAAAGCAGTGTCAAATACAGCAGTTTGAACAGCATATTTAATTACAGCTTGGGCTGCTTTAATACCTGTTATAGCAGCAGGATTATGAAGTGGTGCTAAAGATGATAATTCATCTATTTTAGCAATAACATCCTCATCAACAACTACAGTTTTATCAAAATAATCGCCACCTTGAACTACCCTATGGCCAATACCTTTTATTTCATCTAAATTTTCTACTACTTTATTATCTAATAATTCTTTAACTAAAATTTCAAAAGCCACTTTATGATTTGATAAAGAAACTTCTTTCTTTATTTTTTCACCATTTATTTTAATTGTATAAAAACTTCCGTCTATACCTATTCTTTCGAATACTCCTGAAATTAAAACTTTTTCTTCTGGCATTTCATACATTTGAAATTTTAATGATGAACTACCTGCGTTAACTGATAATACTTTCATACTTCCTCCTAGTTCTTACTCTTCATGTGTGGGAATAATAATACATCTCTTATTGATGCGCTTCCTGTCATAAGCATACATAAACGGTCAATACCGTATCCTACTCCACCAGCTGGTGGCATACCATATTCAAGGGCTTCAACAAAGTCCATATCCATTTCATTTGCTTCTTCATTACCAAGGTCATGTTCTTTTAATTGCTCTACAAATCTATCGTATTGATCAATTGGATCATTAAGTTCAGTATATGCATTTGCAAATTCTTTGCCATCTATAAATAATTCAAAACGATCAACAAATCTAGGATCCTTTGGATTTCTCTTAGTAAGTGGAGAAATATCTACTGGATGTCCATATAAGAATGTTGGTTGAATTAATGTTTCTTCAACATAAGTTTCAAAGAATGCATTAATAACATGGCCAATAGTGAAATGTGGTTCTACTGGTATATGGTGTTCTTTAGCTAGAGCTGTTGCTTCTTCTAAAGTCATTTGTTTCCAAAAATCTACACCACATGCTTCTTTTATTGCGTCTACCATATGAACTCTTTTCCATGGTCCTGCTAAATTAATAGTTTTGTTATTCCATTCAAGTTCTAAAGTACCACATACATCTGTAGCAATCTTTTGGAACATACCTTCTGTTAAAACCATCATACCTTCTAAATCAGAATATGCTAAATAAGCTTCCATTAAAGTGAATTCAGGATTATGACGTGGGTCAACTCCCTCATTTCTAAATACTCTACTTATTTCATATACCGCTTCAAGACCACCTACTAATAATCTTTTTAAAGGTAATTCTAAAGCTATTCTTAAATAGAATGGCATATCTAATGCATTATGATGAGTTACAAATGGTCTTGCGTTTGCTCCGCCAAGTATAGGTTGAAGGATTGGTGTTTCAACTTCTATAAATCCTTGGGCATCCATATAATTTTGAATTGTACGAATTACTTTTGGTCTAGTTAAAGCTATCTTTTTAGAGTCTTCGTTCATGATTAAATCAACATAACGACGACGATATCTTTCTTCGATGTCAGTTAAACCATGGAATTTTTCAGGAAGTGGTTTTAATGCTTTTACTAAATGTATATATTTACTAGCTCTTACTGATAATTCACCAGTATGAGTAATAAATAAAGTTCCCTCTATACCAACTATATCTCCTAAATCAGCTTTACTAAATAGTTCATAATTTTCTTCACCAACATTATCAATTTTTACATATATTTGAATTTGACCTTCTTTATCTTGAATATGCATAAAACCAGCTTTTCCCTTACCACGTTTTGTCATGATACGTCCAGCTACTTTTACTTCTACATTCATTTCTTCTAATTCTTCGTTAGTTTTTTCGCCATATATACTTTTTAATTCTCCAGATTTATGTGTTCTATCAAATCTTTGTCCATATGGGTCTAAACCTAATTCTCTTATTGCTTCCGCTTTTTCTCTTCTAACTAATTCTTGTTCTGTAAATTCTCTCATTTCTTCACCTCTATATTTTCATTACTTTTGTTTTTGTTAAAATATCATGCAACCCTTTTTGGTCATGCCTATATAATATCATAAAAACACTTATAAATACTAGTAAAAATTCTAAAATCACTAAAATTGATGATATTGTAAAGTATGCTAAACTTGGTACTATGTATACTATTGCTAAAGTAATAAATAAATAACCTAAAGAGTATATTAAAATACTTCTAAATAAATAGTCATTAAGAGTAGCTGGTTTGCCACTATCTTTCACTATTTTTATTTTACTTAGTTTCATACCTATAGTTTGACCATTAAATAGAAATGGAATGTAAATAAATAATAAAATTATATATAACGTATTTAATATATTATCAATAACAGACATTTTGTCTATTTGATAATTTAGCTCTGCATACCTGTATATATAGTTTTCCATAGTTATTTCTTCTTCAAGTAGTTGTTCATTTATTTGGTTAACTTCATTATTTAATGTTTCAATATTCTTAACATTACCATTGCTAAAAAGTAACAATGATAAGGTTATAATAATACCTAATACAAACATATCTGTACAATATGCTAAAAGTCTTCTTAAAAAACTAGCATTCATATTTTTTCTCCTTTAAAAAAGTATCTAACATATTTAATAATTCATTAATACTTGCTGCGTGACAAATTTCACTTCGTAAACCACTACTATTTTTTATCCCCTTTAAATACCAAGTAGCATGGCTTCTTATTTCAAGTAAAGCTAGCTTGTCACACTTAGTTTTTCTAAGTAAATTAATATGATGTTTTATCATATCTATTTTTGCTTCTACAGGTACTTTTTGAGGTTCTATTCCTTTTTCAATATAATCGATACACTCTTTTATAAGCCAAGGATTACCAAGTACACCTCTACCTATCATTACAGCATCACATCCAGTTTCATCAAGCATACGTTTGGCATCATAACAGGACTTTATATCTCCATTTCCAATAACAGGAATTGAAACAGCATCTTTAACTTGCTTTATTATATCCCAGTTTGCATTTCCGCTATATCCCTGTGCTCTAGTTCTAGGATGAATCGTAATAGCAGAAGCCCCAGCTTTCTCTACTATTTTAGCAATTTCTACTGCATTTATACTCTTATCATCCCAACCACTTCTAATTTTGACTGTAACAGGGACAGGAACAGCCTTAACAACTGCTTCTACTATTTCTTTAACTTTATCTGGACTCTTTAATAGAGCACTTCCTGCTTGTGCACGGACTGCTACTTTTGGTACAGGACAACCCATATTAATATCTATTATATCCGGTTTCATATTTTCATATATATATTTAGCACTAAGAACAAATGATTCTTTATCGCTACCAAATATTTGTTGAGCAATTGGTCTTTCATAATCTGTCATATAAAGCATATCTATAGTTTTTTTACTACCATATGTTATCGCTTTATCACTTACCATTTCGGCATATATAAGTCCGCATCCCATATCTTTTATAATAGTTCTATATGCACTATTACAAATGCCCGCCATTGGTGCTAGAACGACATTGTTTTTTATTTCTAAATTCTTTATTTTAAACATAAAATCACCTTTATACATTATATCTTTTATTTCTTTATTTTTCAAGAAAAAAAGGTCATAGACCTTTTTAAGCTATAAATGTTATTCTGGCGTAACCATTACCTGCATGACCTGTAACACTGCTACCATCTGGATTAGTAATTGCAAGATTACCCGCAATTGTTTGTGCACTTAATAAATAATATGAACTATTTAATAACCATTGTGCTGCATCTGTTGCATTTCCTGATTGCCAATTTGTAAAGTCTGTTGATGTGTAAATCCAACCAGAACCACCGCCGGCACTTATGCTGGTGCTTCCACCACCATACCAACCTGATCCACCACCAGAAATTGGATATCCCCAAAGTGAACCACAAGCAGAACCGTATGAACCACCAAATCCAAATTTACCATTTCCATTAGAATAACAGCCATTTACCCCACCATTTATTTGAGTTCCACCACCAGCTGAAAATGTAGCATTGTTATATGTTGAACCACCTACTAAACCTCCACCAAAACCGCCAGTATAACCGCCAACAGAACTATAACCACCGCCGCCACCGGCAACAATCACACGGGCATATAATGAATTAGTTGTTACTCTTATGTCGGTAGCACCGCCTCCAGAACCAGCGGTATAACTATTTTTATAAGCAAATCCGCCACCATTAAATCCCCCCATTAGACTAGAACTAGTTTCGCTTGAACACAAACCTTTACCACCAACATAAACATATAAGGTATCTCCACTATTTAATTGTACTAAGCCGGTAGAATATCCACCTTTGCCACCACTGTTACAACCTCCTTGGGCTCCCCATACCTCAAATTTGTATTGCCCACTTGTTGGTACAGCAACTTTATAATATGTAAAATTTTGAAAATCAAAATTATTTTGGGCTGCTGTAGAAAGAGTTGATAATACTTCTACAGTAGGAATTTTTTCCATTGGCCAACCAATATCAGCCCAAACATAATTAAATCTCAATGTACTATTTACCCCATTAGATAAGATTGTTATTGTTTGCCAAGTAGCATTACTTTTAAATGCATAGTTTTCTATTGTTGTTGTATTACCTGGAATAGTAATATTAGCTAATTGATTGTAAGCAAATGCATATTGTCCTATTCCTAATAATGTGCTGGGTAATGTTACAGAAGTTAATCTGTTAGAGTAAAATGCATAATCATCTATTGTTGTTGTATTTTCTGGAATAGTAATACTAACTAGTTGATTTTCAGAAAATGCATATTGACCTATTTCTATTAACGTACTAGGTAATGTTATTGTAGTTAAATTATTGGAAGCGAATGCATAATAATCAATATTTGTTAATCCAGTAGCCTGACTAAAGTCAACACTTGTTATACCCTGACTATAAAAAGTATTCTCACCTATTGATACTACAGTGCTAGGTATTACAATATTACTTCTACTTGCACCACCGTATGATATCAAAATACTAGGCTCTATTGTTCCATTAACTACATTATATATGAAGGCTTCACTATTAGATAGCTGATTATTATTAACTACACCAGCTGAAACATAATCGATATTTGGAAATAACGTTAAACTGAAACTAGTTAAATCATTATATGCAAAAGCATATGCTCCTAACCACATTATATTATTAATTGTATCTACATTAATATTAGTAATATCATTATATGCAAAAGCATTTTGACCAATGCTTTCTAGAACATTAGTGCTTGTTAGATTAATACTTGTTATATTATTATTGCTAAAAGCACCATCATCTAATGATACTAATGCTGGCATGTTTGTTAATTCTAAAACTCCTGTTATATTATTTTCTTCAAAAGCATATTCTCCAATTCTTTCAAGATGAGTTAAACCACTTAATTTAACTGAAGATATTTGATTTTCTTCAAATGAATATGGCCATATCCTTGTTAAATTTGTAGAGTTTGTTAAATCTAAAGTTCCTGTTAGTCCAGAATATTCAAAAGCCGCACCTTTTATTTCTACTAAACTTGTAAGATTGGTAAAATCTACATTAGTTAAGTGTGTATATTCAAATGCCCCAGAACCAATTATTTGAAGAGATGTAGCATTAGTCAAATCAAGTGATGTCAAGGCACTATCATTAAAAGCATTATCTCTAATTTCTTTAATACTATTAGGAATAATTACAGAAGCTATAGGTGAACTTTCAAAAACACCTTCGCCTATATATAAAACATCCTGACCATCAATGCTAGTAGGAATATTAACATTCGTTGGACATGCACTATAGTCAAATTCATATTGTATAATTTCGTTATTTTTCATAATGAAACATAATTCAGGTGTTTCCACACACTTTCCTTCAATTATTGTGAAGTTACCTTCATAACCAGTGGCACAAAATTCACCATCATAAAATCCCGTAAGATATATTTTTGTATTTCCATCAGTATCAACAGAATCAGTTAAAGTTCCTGCTTGCCATTTACCTAGATTACTTATATCAATATTTTCGTCATCGTAATCAAATATACCCAAAACATTATTATTATCTGTTTTATATAATTCAGCTGCTCTAACTACTGCATTTAGACTAGCCTCAAATGCTCTTTTTCTATTATCTTTTAAGACTTTATTAAGAACTGGATAAACAATAATACTTATAACCCCAAGTATTATTACAACAGCCAGTATTTCTACCAATGTAAAACCTTTCTTTTTATTCATACTATCGCATCCTATCATATATAAATTATATCAATTAAAAAAGAATTATTCAACTCTTCCAGAATAATTCTTTTTAATATAATTAATTATAAGATTTTTGTCATTTTCTAGTTGCCCATGAATGATTTTCTTCTCTAAATCCTCTATTATTTCTTTTATAATCTTTGATGGTTTTATATTAAGAACATTACATATTTCAGCACCATCAATCACTATATCTCTTTTGTTTTTTATAGGAAGACTCATATACCTTTTTGTTAATAAAGTTTTATCAATATTATTAATTTCTGCAACTAAAGAAGTCAAATATAATCCATAAGTATATAGCTCGTAGTTATCAAACGACATATTTGTTTTCAATATATTTATTGTTTCTATTGAACATTTTTCAATATTTGAAAAACTATATGTATTTAAAACATCCAACTGTGCCCATATTGCTAAAGGCGATGATGTGATAATTATTTTATCTAAATTGTTTAAATCTAAATACTTATCAAGATCAAATTCAAGTAATAACTTTATACCACGTTTAACATTAATACTGCTAAAAATCTTGTCTAATTCTTCCTTTTTTCTAAAATAAGATAGTTTCTTTAATAAATAGCCATATTCTTTTATAGCTTGCTTTAATTCTTCATCTAATTCAAAATCAAGTATAGTTGCAAATCTAATGGCACGAAGTATTCTAAGTGAATCTTCATTTAGTTTTTCTTTAGCATTTCCTACAGTTTTTATAATCTTTTTATCAATATCAGCTCTAGCATTTAATAGGTCTATATAATTTCCTTCTTTATCAATACAAAGTGTATTCATAGTAAAGTCTCTTCTTTTCAAATCATCCTCTAAATTATTTATGTATTTTATTTCAACAGGTAATCTATTATTCTGATATTTTATATCTTTACGATAAGTTGTTATATCAAATCTAATTTTCTTATATATGACGGCAACTGAACCATATTGTTCTTTTGGAAGCATACTTCCTTGAAAAATATTTTTTAGTTCTTTTGGAGTTGCATTTGTACATATATCTACATCAGTACTATTACGTCCTATGTAATTATCTCTTGCAAATCCACCAACTATATATGCTTCAAATCCGGTTTGTTCTATTTTTTCTAGTATCTTAAGTGAAATATTAAACAAGTTATCCCTCCTCACATGAAAAAAAGGCGGAAAAGCCTTTTTTTAAAATTAGTTTAAAGCGTCTTTTAATTTAGAACCAGCTTTAACAGTTACAGCAACTCTTGCAGGAATAGCTACAGCTTCACCAGTACGAGGATTACGTCCTGTTTTTGCTGCTTTTTTCTTAGCAGTGAAAGTAGCGAAACCAGTTAAAGTAACTTTACCTTCTTTTTTAAGACCTTCTGTTACTCCTCCAACGAAAGCTTCTAAAGCTCTTGCTGAATCAGCTTTTGTTAATCCTGTTTCTTCTGCAATATAGTTTACTAAATCAGTTTTTGACATATAAATTACCTCCCATGTATTTTTATTATCATAAGCTTTTATTGATATCCAACTATCACCTATCTTGCTTACAATTAAAGAATATCATTTTTTAATTGCAATTGCAAGAACTTTTCATGCTTTTTTATTGAAAATAAAGGAAAAACTATTAATTTTATATCTTGACAAATAAATATTTTAATGCTTATGTCACGCCAAAATATTACGCAAACAAAAAGATAAGAATTATCTTATCTTAATATGAACATCTCTTAATTGCTGTTCTGTTACATCACTAGGTGATCCCATCATTAAATCTTGAGCACTGCTACTCATTGGGAATGCAATTACTTCACGAATACTTTCTTCTTCTTTTAAAAGCATTATCATTCTATCAATACCAGGAGCCATACCAGCATGTGGTGGAGCACCGTAATGAAATGCTGTATATAAAGCTTTGAAGCGTCTTTCTAATTCATCTTTAGAATATCCAGCTATTGAAAAAGCTTTTTCCATTATATCTAAATCATGATTTCTAACAGCACCGCTAGATAATTCAACACCGTTACATACTATATCGTATTGATATGCAAGGATATCTTCTGGTTTTTTATTTAATAGATCATTCATACCACCTTGTGGCATTGAGAAAGGATTATGTGTAAAGACGTATTTGTCTTCTTCTTCATCCCATTCATACATAGGAAAATCCACAATAAAGCAAAACTCAAATTTACTATTATCAATTATTTCTAATCTTCTTCCAAGTTCACTTCTTATAAAACCCGCTAAAGTTGGAGCCTTTTTCTTATCAGCGATAAAAAATAATACACTGTTTGTTTTTAAATTAGCTTTAGATATTAATAAATCTCTTTCTTCTTCAGATAAAAACTTATCAATAGGTCCTTTTAAAGTACCATCTTCCATTAGTGTTACATAACCAATTCCTGGCATACCAAGTGTCTTAGCATAATCAACTAAATCATTAAACCATGAGTTTGATTTAGTTCCTATATCATCTACCGCTATACCTCTTATGATAGTATTTGCAAATGGTTTAAATGTAGTATCAGCAAACACTTCAGTTAGATCAATTATCTCTAAAGGATTTCTTAAATCGGGCTTATCTGTTCCATATTTTAACATTGACTCTGCATATGATATTCTTCTAAATGGTTTACTACTAACTTCTTTAGTACTAAATTTAGTAAATGTATCATATAGAACCTCTTCAGCAACAGCATAAACATCTTCTGCTTCTGCAAAGGCCATTTCAAAATCTAATTGATAAAATTCACCTGGAGCACGATCTGCTCTAGCATCTTCGTCTCTAAAACAAGGTGCTATTTGAAAATATCTATCAAAACCGCTTACCATAAGTAATTGTTTAAACATTTGTGGAGCTTGTGGTAATGCATAAAATTTACCATGATATATTCTTGATGGAACTATATAATCTCTAGCTCCTTCTGGAGAAGAACAAGTTAAAATTGGAGTTTGTATTTCTAAAAATCCCATACTACTCATTTTTTCTCTTAAATGTGATATTACTTTAGATCTAAATACTATGTTTTCATGTACTTTTTCATTTCTTAAATCTAAATATCTATATTTTAATCTTATATCTTCTTTAACATCTTTTGAAGTCATTATTTCAAAAGGAAGTTCGTTGTTAGCTTTGCCAAGAACCTCAAGTTCTGTTACTAGTAATTCTAACTCACCTGTAGCTAGTCTGTTATTTATTGTATCTTCTGATCTAAGTCTAACAGTACCAAGTAGTGTTATTGATGATTCACGTGTAATATGATCAAAAATCTTTTCATCATTACTTACTGTTTGAATACTTCCAGATTCGTCTCTGATATCAACAAATATAATACCACCATGGTCTCTAATATTTTCAACAAAGCCGGCTATTCTTATAACCTTACCAATATCTTCTTTAGTAACTTTACCACAGTAGACTGTTCTATATTTATTACCTTTCATTTTATCACCTCTTAAAATTCACAATTTTTTGGAGTTCTTGGGAAAGGTATAACATCTCTAATATTTTCAACACCTGTTATATAAATAAGTAAGCGCTCAAATCCCATACCAAATCCACTGTGCTTGCAGCCACCAAATTTTCTTAAGTTAAGATACCAATCCATTTCACTAGCATCTATACCAAGTTTTTTCATTCTATCAATCATTAAATCTATTCTTTCTTCTCTTTGAGAACCACCCATAAGTTCTCCTGATCCTGGCACTAATAAATCTACAGCTGCAACTGTTTCTTTATCATCATTCATGCGCATATAAAATGCTTTTATATCTTTTGGCCAATCGCAAACAAATACTGGACTATTAAAATGTTCTCCTGTTAAATATTTTTCATGTTCAGTAGCAAGATCTTCACCATAAGCTGGTTTATTTTCAAAGTCTTTACCAGACTTCAATAATATCTTAATAGCTTCTTTATGAGTGATTCTAGCTGCTTTTGAACTTACTACTTTTTCTAATTTGTTAATAAGTCCAGATTCAACAAATTTATCAAAAAATTCTAATTCTTCTTTAGCATGCTCTAAAGTATATTTTATAATATACTTTAAAACATCTTCTTCTATATCCATTAAACCATTTAAATCGCAAAAAGCTATTTCTGGTTCAATCATCCAAAATTCAGAAGCATGTGTTTTCGTATTAGAGTTTTCAGCTCTGAAAGTCGGCCCAAATGTATATATCTTTTTATAAGCCATTGCAAATGCTTCACCTTGAAGTTGACCAGATACGGTAAGACTTGTTTTTTTACCAAAGAAATCTTTTGTGTAATCTATTTCTTTACCATCTAGTTTATCAACATTTATTGTTGTAACTTGAAACATTTCTCCTGCACCTTCACAATCACTGCCTGTAATTATTGGTGCATGAACATAGACATATCCTCTTTCTTGAAAATATGAGTGAATAGCCATTGCTACTACACTTCTTACTCTAAATACCGCTCCAAATAAGTTAGTTCTAGGTCTTAAATAAGCTTGTTCTCTTAAAAATTCCCTAGTGTGTCTCTTTGGTTGAATTGGATAGTCATCTGGACAATCACCTTCTAAAGTAATTTCTTTAACAGCTATTTCAAATGGTTGCTCTTCTCTAGGTGATTCTATAACAGTACCAACAACAGTTATAGCACTACCAATACGTAATTTTTGTATATCCTCAAATTTTCTTAATTTACTATTATATATAAGTTGAACACTCTTAAAAAATGTTCCATCATTAAATTCAATGAAGCCCATTTCTTTTTGTTTACGATGATTTTTAATCCATCCTTGTAGTGTAACTTCTTTACCTATAAAATCACTATAAGTACTATATAATTCTTTGGAATCTTTCATTCATATCACCTATCTTTTATCTATTTCTTCTTTAATTATTTGCGCTGTTAATGTTGGATTAGCTTGACCACGAGTTTGCTTCATTACTTGGCCTACGAAAAAGTCAAATACATTTCTGCCTTTTCTATATTCCTCAATTAGTTCTAAGTGTTCTTCTATAATTGCAATAATCATAGGTCTTAATGTAGACTCATCACCAATTTGTTTCATTCCCATTTCTTTTACAAGTTTTTTAGGTTCTTTCTTTTCTTCTAACATCTTGTAAAAAATTTCTTTACTTTGTTTTGAAGATATTTCTCCACTATTTATTAAATTAATTAATTCTACTAAATATGTTGGTGTTAAAAAGATGTCCTTTAATTCAAGTTCAGCTTTATTTAAATGACCTAAAACCATAGTAGTCATCCAGTTTGAACTTACTTTAGGATCAGCACCTAATTTAATAGTTTCTTCATAGAAATCAGAAATATTTTTTTCTTTAACAAGTATAGTTGCATCATAAGCTGATAAACCATACTCATTTATATATTTCTCTTTTCGAGCGGTTGCAAGTACAGGAATACTATTTCTTATTTCTTCAAGCCACTCTTTTGATAACTTAAACTTTGGTATATTTGGCTCAACAAAGTATTTATAGTCAATAGCATCTACTTTACTTCTCATATATACAGTAGTCATAGTTGCTTCGTCCCATCTTCTCGTTTGTTGCTCAATTTTATCATAAGTATTGTTTTCTTTTGCTTCAATTTGTCTTGCTACTTCGTAATTAATGGCATCTCTTACTCCGCCAAGAGAATTAATATTTTTTATTTCTACTTTTGTTCCCCAGTTTTCAGGATTCTTATCATCTTTGTCTACATCCATAATAGATACGTTTACATCACATCTTAATTGACCTTTTCTACTATCAGCTTCACTAATTCCAGCATATTGATAAATTGTTCGCATTGTTTCTAAAAACGAAACTGCTTCAATAGCTGAATGAAAATCTGGTTCAGTAACAAGTTCAAGAAGTGGTACTCCCGCTCTATTATAATCAATTGTTGAATATCTTGAATAATGATCTGTTGAAGCCGCATCTTCTTCTAAATGAATATTATTAACTCTTACAGTTTTATATTCTCCTTCACACTCATATCTTAACTCTCCATATATTCCTACAGGAGCAGGTTTTGTTTCTTGAGTAATTTGATAACCTTTTGGTAAATCAGGATAATAATAATTTTTTCTTTCAAAGTATATATATTCTGGTACAGTACAACCAAGTATCATACTCGCCATTAATGATTTTTTTACAGCTTCTTTATTTAAGACAGGTAAAGTTCCTGGAAAAGCCATATCTACTGGTCTAATGTTACTATTTGCCACATCACAATATAAGTTTTTAGCACTAGAGAAAACTTTAGTTTTCGTTTCACTTATTTCACAGTGCATTTCTAGACCAATTAGTACTTTATATTTATCCATTATTTTACCTCCTTAGCTATTTGGTTTTTATAATCCATTGTACTTTCTAAAGCATAAGCTATGTTTAATACGTTGGCATCATCATAGCATTTACCTGTTATGTTGACACCTACTGGTAATTTACTTACAAATCCATCTGGAATTGTAATTGAAGGAAATCCTCCAAAGTTACCAACTTGTAAGTGTTCTTCTAAAATAGCAGTGTTTTCTTCTAGCATATTTTGTGATCCATCTATATATTTAGCTGGTCCACTTCCTACTGGTAATATAACTGCATCATAATTATCAAATAATTTATTCCATTCATCTACTAAAAGTCTTCTAACTCTTTGAGCATTATGGAAATATCTATCTTTGTTTTGTGATTGTAAAACATATGAACCTATTACAAATCTTCTCTTAATTAATGGAGAAAAACCTTCAGTTCTATAGTTTTTCATTTTATCGATATAATTATCGCCTTCACCTCTAGGTCCAAAAATAATACCTGTTAAATTAGACATATTTGAAGTTGCTTCAGCACAAGAAATAACTACATAAACAGAAGGAACAGCATTAAGTAATTTCTTATCAATACTTACCTCTTCTATTTCTATTCCTAGTTGTTTACATTTATCTAATACTTTATTAAAATTACTTAAATGTTCTTTTAGTTCTTCTGAAGCGTTTGGATACATATTTATATCACATATTTCTTTGATATAGCACATTTTTTTACCAGTTACTTCACCAGTAATTGATTTATATAACTGAATACTACTTGAATCCCAACTAGTCATATCATTTTTGTCTATACCCTTCATACTGTCAACTACTATAGCTGCATCTTTTACTGTTCTAGTCAAAACTCCACAGTGGTCTAAACTGCTTGCAAAAGCAAATAAACCGTATCTAGATATCATGCCATATGTTGGTTTATAACCAACTATTCCACAATATGCTGCTGGTTTACGAATGGAATCGCCGGTATCGCTTCCGGTAGCATAAGGATATACACCTGCTGCTACTGCTGCTGCTGATCCAGCAGATGACCCAGCACACATTCTTGATAAATCCCATGGATTTCTTACAATTCCTGTATGCCCCGTTGTTCCTGTTCCACCCATACCAAATTCATCTAAAACAGTTTTATTTACTGCTACAGCACCAGCTTTTTCTAAATTTTCAATAGCTGTTGCAGTAAAAAATGGAACATAGTCTCTTAATGTGTTACTAGATCCAGTACTTAGTATACCCTTAGTACTATAATTATCCTTAACTCCATAGGGTATACCAGATAAAAAATCAGAAGTTACTTCTACTTCTTTAGCATCATCTAATATTGTTACAAAAGCATTACATTTTTCTTGAACAGAATGTGATTTTTTAATTGATTCGTCAATTAATTCTTTTACTGTTACTTCTTTATTTAATATTGCTTCATGAATTTCTTCAATAGTTTTACCCATATATTCCATATTATTCCACCACCTTTGGTACTTTTACTTCTCTATTTAAATAACTATCACAATTTTGTAATAATTCATCAATATCTACTGATTCGTCTGGTATATCTTCTCTTAATTCATAAATGAAATTATCCAAACAATGAGTCATTGGCTCTACCTTTGAAATATTTGGTATTACATTTATTAAATCAATATTCTTATCTATTATCTCAAACTCATCTAGTACCATTGTCACTTCTTCTTCTGTCAAACCAATTAATAACTTATCTGCATAATCTACAACCATTTCCTTAGTAAATCTTGCCATAATATTATCCCTCCTTTAATGTATAAAAAAAACAGTATTCAATCCCTGTAGGGACGAATTACTGTTGTATCCGCGGTACCACCCAAATTACTATAAAATAATTCTATAGTCACTCTAACTTGATAACGGGTTAAACCGATTAAACTTACTTTATTTCAGAATAATAGCTCATAAGTGTTTTTCATAATACTATTGGTTGTTAGCTTCCACCATACCTAACTCGCTTTTACTAGTCATATTATTACTCTCTTAATCATCGCTTATAAAATAAAAATGGCGCCTGATGTAGGACTCGGACCTACGACCTGCCGGTTAACAGCCGGATGCTCTACCAACTGAGCTAATCAGGCAAATTCGAATAAAAAAACAGTACTTCAAAATTCCACAAAGGGACGAATTACTGTTGTATCCGCGGTACCACCCACATTATTAAATATCATTATACAAAGTATAGTAATATATAATCTCTCATGTAACTTGGTAACGGATTACAACCGATCTATTCTACTATAGTTCAAATAGATAGCTCCGAACTGTTCTTCATAATAAACTTAATTGTTAGCTTCCACCATATCTAACTCGCTCAAATTAGTTGTTATTATTACTCGTTTCTTCAACGCCTATGTCCATAATTATAAATTAGATACTAAAAAAAGTCAATACCTTTTAAAAAATTATAAAAAAAAGGAAATTATTCATTTCCTCCTGTATTTGTAGTAGTTGGTACATTAATATTACTTGTTACTAATGAAGCAATATCTCCAAAACTAAAATCATTTTTATAAAAAGTTGTCAAATCTTTAATACTTAATGTAGTTAATGAACTTAAAACATTAGTTAAAACTTCATCATCCACTTCACCCTTAAACTTTAAATCGGCTATAACTGCATTTGTACTATCTAAACTTGAAGTTATTATATATACACTATAGTCATAATATTTACCTTTAAATATATAAAAATCTTTACCATCAACTGTTTTAGAATAATCACTAGTAAATAAATATTTGTTAGATCCAAATGCCTTTGTAATATTTTCAATACTTGTTTTATCACTAATAGCACTTGCATTAGTATTTGGTGCCACATTTAAAGTAAATGCCCAATTTTCAGTGCTGTCCATTAATGTAATATAATTTACATCTTTATTAGTAGTAGTTATCCAATTACTTGGAACTTCTACTTTATAACCATTAAAATATATAGTTTGATTAGTAGTACTAACTACTGGAGTATCGTCCACCTCTTGATTTTCTTTACTGTTTCCCATTAGTAAAAAGCAATTAGCTATTACTGAAATTAATAATAATACTATTAATATAAAAGTTACTATATTGAATAATCCATGAGTGTTCTTCTTTTCTTTAGCTTCTTTCTTATCTTCTACAACTGGAGTTACAATCTCACTTATTAAATCTTCTTTTGATTCTTTTGAATCAGTTTTTGTAACTAATACTGGAGTAGACGCTGAAACAGCAGTAGGAACTGAATTCGATTCTACTGAAACTACTGGAGTAGCTTGATCTACTGTTGGATTATCTATTTGTGTTTTTACTATAGGAGTAATTACTTCTTCCTTTTTAATTACAGGAATTGGTTCTGCTTCTATATTTGAAACAATTGGAATAACAGGAGCTTGCTTTACAACTGCTGGAACTGGTTCACTAACAATTGGAGTAACTACTGGAATACTAACTGTTGGAATACTAACAGGAATTTCCACTTTAGGAACAGCAGTATTATTAACTGGTAATACTGTCGGTGCAGGAGTAGGAGTACTTACTACTGTCTCTCTAACTACTGGCGTTGGCATTTGGACTGGGGCTGCTACCATTTCTTGCCTTGAAATTGTTGGCACTACTGGAGCACTAACAGGTTTAATTACTGGTATACTTTCTATTTTTTCTGGTTCATCATCTATAATAACTACATCGTCATCGCCTGTAGTAAAATCTATTATTTCTGGTTTTGTTTCTTCATGAGTTCTTTTTGAATAGTCACCAATAGTACCACAAAAACGACAAGAGTTTTCGCCTGGCAAAATTGGAGTTCCACACTTATTACAATTCATTTTTAAACACCCTTCCTATTTATCTATTTATTCTATTTAATATTATACTTTATTTTAAGATAATGTCAATTATACCAAGTAGCAAATGTAAACCTAATGACAAAAAGAAACATTTTACATTTATTTGATTATTATCAACTATTAATTTGATTCAAAAGGAGAAGTAGCTACTGTGTTACAGCTTCCTTCATCGTTTATTAAGCAATCTAAACATGTAGTAAAACTTTGTGAGGCTCCTGAATCAGCAGCCATAGAAACTACAAATTTCACTATAACAAATACAAAAAATGTAATAGCTCCTGCTATTAATCTAGAGATAAATCTTTTTTGATTTTTCTTCATTTTATCAGAGTCACCAGCAATCACTGCCTTTAAGAAGTCTAGGCTTCCCATAATGACTATCCCAATTGGAATAATAATTTGTAAAAGTAAAATTATTGTACGTATTATTGCAGCTACTGGAGCTGGAAATGTATTATTACCACACTGTATATATGTGGTAGTTAGATTGCCATCGGCTAATACACTATTTGAACCTACAAATAGCATTACACAAAAAGTAAATGCGTAAAAAATCACTTTCTTTATATTATAGTTTTTCATATTTATCATTCCTTACTAGTACATTATAACATATTCTTTTTTGTAAAAAAATAAAAAGTATAAAATTTTATATTTTATACCTTATAATACAATTGCAAATAAATTTCCTGAACCTTTATTAACTAATTTAGTTAATGTTTGTTGTAATTTAAATCTAATGTTATCTGGCATTAAAGCAAGTTTTGCTTGTATTCCTTCTTTTACTATTGAATCTAAACTTCTACCAAATAGTTCACTTTTCCAGATATTATTAGGATTTGTGTCATAATCTTTCATCAAGTAATTAATTAATTCTTTACTCTGTAATTCTGATCCAATTATAGGTTCAAAAGTACTTTCAACATCAACTCTAATCATGTGAATAGCTGGTGCTACAGCTTTTAATTTTATGCCGTATCTATTTCCTTGTTTTACTATTTCTGGTTTATCTAATTTCATATCAAGAAGTGTTGGTGATGCTACTCCATAACCTGTTTGTTTAACCATTTTCAAAGCTGACTTGAACTGCTCAAATTCAATCTTTGTTTCGTTATAATCTTGAAATAATTTTAACATTTGCATTTTACTATTTATATTAACTGGTATTATTTCATTAAGTACTTTAGAATATAATTCATCTGGGGCTTCTAAATTTATAGTTACTTCTCCATTTGATGAATTAACTTCAGATAAATAAGACCTACTAATATATTCACAATCTGTAAAATGACCATTTATTGTGTCAACATCTTTTAATTTGTTTACACTTGTAACACTTTCTCTAATTTTATCAATATAAATTTTCTTTAACCAATTACTTGGCGATAAGCATCCTATCCAATCTGGCATACTTACTTTTACTTCGTTAATTGGAAATTCATATAATGCTTCTTTTAATATAGTATATATATCTCTTTCGCTCATGTTCTCTATATTTATTGGAAGCACTGGCACATCATGAGACAATTTTAAACTTTCAGCTATTCTCTCTGTTTCTGGAAGCATTGGATGAACACTATTAAGTATAACAATAAAAGGCTTACCATATTCTTTTAATTCATTTATAACTCTTGTTTCTGCTTCTACATAATTATCTCTAGATATTTCACCAATTGAACCATCTGTCGTAACAACAATCCCAATGGTAGAATGATCTTTTATGACTTTTTCTGTTCCTATTTCTGCAGCTTCTACAAAAGGAATTTGTTCATCATACCATGGTGTTTTAACCATTCTTGGACCGTTCTCATCTTCATAACCTTTAGCACTCGGAATAACATACCCTACACAATCAACTAGTCGTATATTAGCCGTAAAATTGTCAATATTAATATTGGCCGAATTACTAGGCACAAACTTAGGCTCCGTAGTCATTATAGTCTTGCCTTGAGCACTTTGCGGTATTTCATCTAAACATCTTTTTCTTTCATACTCATCTTGAATATTAGGAACAACAAGATTTTCTATAACTTTTTTTATAAAAGTGCTCTTACCAGTTCTTACAGCACCTACAACACCTAAGTATATATCTCCATTAGTTCTTTGCGTTATACTTCTTAAAATATCACTTTTATCCATTTAATCCCTACTTTCTTTCATTTAAATATATGTATTATCAATAATAATATGAAAACAAGTTGCTAATATTTTGATTTTATAGTATAATCAACTAGCGGATTTAGAAAAAAGAGGAAAAATATGAATAATGATTTTAAAAATCTAGGTTTATCTAGCAATGTACTAAAGTCAATTGACACTTTAGGATTTACTAAACCTAGTAAAATTCAAGAGGAGCTTATCCCTATCATAATGGACGGATATGATGTAATTGGACAAGCTCAAACAGGAACAGGTAAAACTTTAGCATATGCTGCTAGTGTATTATCTAAAATAGATGTTAAAACAAATGTAATAAGAGCAATCGTTCTTACACCTACTAGAGAACTTGCACTCCAAGTAAGTGAAGAATTTGAAACACTTAATAAATCAAGTAACTTTAATATACTTCCAGTATTTGGTGGAAGCAGTATTGAATTACAACTAAGAGCACTAAAAAAAGGTGTAGATATAGTTGTTGGTACTCCAGGTAGAGTAATGGATTTAATGAGAAGAAAAGCTTTAAATATTGAAACACTAGAGTTTTTCGTACTTGACGAAGCTGATGAAATGCTTAACATGGGTTTCTTAGAAGATATAGAAAGTATATTTAAGCAAACAAATAAAGATAAGCAAGTTTTATTACTTTCTGCTACTATGCCAAAAGAAATTGAAAATATAGCTAAAAAGTATATGAAACCTGATTATCAACATATTGAGATAGAATCTAAAACAAGAACTGCTGCAAATGTAAAGCAATATTACTATGTAGTTAATGAAAAAATACGTATTGAAGCAATATGTAGAGTTATAGATTTAAAAGATACAAAAAGAATAATTATTTTTTGCCAAACTAAAATGCAATGCGATAATCTATTAAAAGAATTATCCGTAAGAAATTATAGTGCTGAAGTTATGCATGGTGATATCGTACAAAGTATGCGTATTCAAACACTTGATAGATTTAAAAATGACGCATTTAATATTTTAATTGCAACTGATGTAGCAGCTCGTGGTATACATGTTGATAATATAGATTTAGTAATTAACTATAACTTACCTCAAGACTTTGAATCTTATGTTCACAGAATTGGACGTACAGGTAGAGCTGATGCTGTTGGTGAAGCTATTAGTTTTGTAAGTAACAGAGAAATGGGATTCTTTAATGGTTTAGCTAAATTCACTAAATCAACTATTGAAAGAAAAGAACTTCCTAACAAAGAAGATATAATTAAAAGCAAATATGCTAAAACTTTAGCAAATGCTGAAGAAATTATAGCAAATAAAAAATATGATGAAGCTTTAGAATATGTTAGAGATTTTAATAAAGACGATCTTATGAAACTTGCAGCTGCACTTCTTAAGGTAAGTGTAGATGATAAAATAGGTTCAGATTTTAATAAAGATTTAACTATTAAGGAAGAAAGACGCGGAGATAGAAATAGGAATAGAAATACTAATCCTAATTCTACAAGAGTTTTCTTAACAATTGGTAAATTAGATGATTTAAAAAGAGGAACTTTACTTGATTTCATGAAAAAAGAAACTGGAATTGATAAAGATTGTTTCAATAATATTGAGATATTAACTAAATTTACTTTCTTAGATGTTTCAACAAAAGAAGTTAAAACATTTATGAAGAAGATTCATAATACTGTTTTAAATGGTAGAACAATAAGAGCAGAAGTTGCTAAGAATCAAAAATAGAGTACATAACGTACTCTATTTTTTTATACTAAGGAGTTGTAACAGGCTCTTCTTCTATTACTGCTACTTCCCACTGGGCTGTTAATGTCATATTTTTCGAAACTGTACTAGTAAAATCATATAATTTTCCTGCTTCATCATACCAACCAAAGAAAGTATATCCGTCTTTGATTGGATCTATAGGCTCTACCACAATCTTACCTTCTTCAATAGTTTGATTAGCTACACTGCTACCACCAGTACTATCAAAATTAACTGTATATGTTGTAATCACTGGTTTTTCTTCCGGAGTAGTATTTTCTTCTGGATAATATATAGGATCATACTTTTGTACATCATGAACATCACTACTAGTATCTTCATAAGAAGCTGTTAACTTTTCACCATTGTAAACCTGATTTATCATTGATTTAGCTGCTTCCACACTATCCATATTAGGTTCCATAACATAGAGTAATTGGTTGCTATATGTATAAGTGTAATTAGAACTATCTGTACCATCTAAACTTGTTGAAGTAATAGTCCATTTTGCATTATCAGATAACTGCATTTTTATTAATGCGGTTATTCTGTCTACACTCATATTAGTAACAAAACTACCCTTTATTCCATTTAGTAAACTATTATATTTTGTTATAACTGATTTACTTGTCGCTTTTCTAAATATAGCATCAATGAGTGCTTGTTGATTTCTTCCTCTTTGTCTATCGCCATCTAAGAAAGCTTTTCTTTCTCTAGCAAACCATAATGCTTGTATTCCATCAACACTATTGTATCCTGCTGTATAACTATAGCCTTCTATTGAAGTAAATGTATATTCTGAATAAACTTCAACGCCACCTAAAGCATCCACTATATCAATTAAACTTGTAAAATTAACTTTAACATAATAATTAATATTCATATCAAGTAAATCTTCAATAGTTTGAATAGACATTTCTATTCCGTAACTGCCAGCATGTGTTAATTTATCTTTATTACCGGTTGTTCCATGTAATTGAACATAGTAATCTCTTGGTATAGAAACCATAAGTATTTGATGAGTTTTTGGATTAACAACAAGCAACATATTTACATCACTACATGAAACAGAAGATATATCACCATATGTATCTATTCCACTTATGTATATTGCAAATGTTTTATCTGTTACATCAACATCCTTGCTTATATCTTCCTGTTTAATTTTTATACTAAAATTATATATTGTCTTAGTTAGAGATTTAAAATTTTCCAATCTATCACTATTATCTTCTTCATTATCTAGAATACTTTTATAAGAATCCTCTACAATTATAGAATCAACTTCTCCTGATAATACTGCATAACCTAATTCTTCTAAATTAGTATATGGAACCATACTAACATCAATTTGATCTTCTATTTTTTTTATTGACTCGTTCAGTCCTTCAGCACCATTGTCAAAATAGCCCATACTTGCATTTTCCAAATCATTTAAATTTGAGTATTTACTATCATTTAATACTATGACAGAATAATTATGCGTTTTATAATCAATATTACTGCTATTTAAAAGTATTTTTGTTTTTGCTACAAAAAAACTAGCAATAAAAAAAATAACACTTAACAATATAGATAATATATAAAGGACGTTTTTTCTTTTTTTTCTTGTCTTTTTAGATAATAATTTAAACACAATTATACCAACCATAATTATCAAGATAATTATTGCTGGAGCTAAATACTTTATTGGAAATATGTTAGCATATATAACTAATCCAGATAACATTAAAGAAGACAAAACTAATATAATCGCAAGAATTATATTAATATTTATCTTCTTTTCTTTTGTATCTTTAATTCTTTTTTCTTTTTTAAACATAATATCACCACCAAGTAATTATAACATTATATAGTGTAATAGTAAAATTTATAAAGTGAAAGTTTAGTGAAAAAAAGAAAAACTATTTTTTGTTTTTCTTTTTCTTGTCAAATTCAATTACTGTTACTTCTCTATCATTTGTATCTTTAGGCTTATTATTTATATTCTTTTTATTAATTATTATCTTATTATTTGATGGTAGATCTAAATACATTAGTTCTAATGCATTGACAAATATTGTAAATACAATAACAATCATATTAACTTTATTTAATGATAGAAAAATCACATTAAATAAAGAAGTAAATATAAGTAATGACATAAGAATATAATTTTTTGTTACATAATTATCTTTTTTTATTTGATATAGTATGCCATAATGAATAGCTAGAAAATTCACTGGAATTATCGCTATCATTAATACATTTAGGTTATATATAATCTTTAACTGTAATATATAGTAAAATAATACTATTAATAAAATATATCTTATTGAATATAATATAGATTTAAACATATTACACCCCTACCTACTTTGCTTCATACCAATTATTACCATACTCTATATCAACTTTTAATGGAACATTTAGTTTAAATGTATTTTCCATTATATCAGTAATTATTTCTGTAACTTTTTGTTGTTCATCTTTTACTACATCAAGAACAAGTTCATCGTGTACCTGAATAATTAACTTACTTTTAATATTATTTGTTTTAAAAGCTTTATGTATTTCCACCATTGCTTTTTTTATTATATCTGCACTTGTTCCTTGAATAGGAGTATTAAGAGCAATTCTTTCTCCTTGTTGTCTTATCATGTAATTGGAATTAGAAAGTTCAGCAATTACTCTTTTTCTATTTAAAAGTGTTGTAACATATTTTTTTTCATATGCTTCTTTTATAGTAGAATCCATATATTCTTTTATCCCTGGGTAAGATGCAAAATAATTATCAATAAACTCTTTTGCTTCTGCCATTGATATTCCTGTGTTTTCTGATAATCCATAAGGACTTATTCCATAAATTATACCAAAATTAACAGCTTTCGCAAGTCTTCGCTGATTTTTAGTAACATTATCAATGTCGACTTTGAATATGTCACTGGCTGTTTTTGTATGTATATCAATACCATGTTTAAATGCATCTATAAGAGTTTCGACATTTGCCATATGTGAAAGAATTCTAAGTTCAATTTGTGAATAATCACCACTTAATATAATACTATTTTCTCTTGGTACAAAAGCTTTTCTAATTAATCTTCCATATTCATATCTAATAGGTATATTTTGAAGATTTGGTTCAATTGAGGAAAGTCTTCCCGTTCTTGTTGTTGCTTGCGTATATATTGTATGTATTTTGCCATCTGTAGCTATGCAAGGTTTTAAACCTTCTATATATGTTGAATATAACTTGGATAGCGTTCTATATTCCATAATTAAATCTATTATTGGATGTTTCCCTTTTAATTTTTCAAGTACATCTACTGAAGTTGAATAACCTGTTTTTAATTTTTTACCATGTGGTAAACTTAATGTTTCAAATAGTACTTCTCCTAGTTGTGAAGGTGAAGATATATTAAATTTAACTCCTGCATAATTATATATGTCATTACTTAGCAAATCTAATTTAATTTTAATTTCTTCTCCCATTTGATCAAGCGTATCAATATTAACACATACACCATCATATTCCATATCACCAAGAACATAACTAAGAGGCATTTCTATTTGTTCAAGCAAATTAAGTTCTTTTTCATTAAACAATTTGTCATAAAAATTATCATACGTTTCATATATAAACTTTGCTTTCATTATAGTATTATAGGCAATTATATCGTCAGATGGTTTAGATAATTTATTATTTTTACCATAGATTTTTTCATAAAACGCAATGTCAGCATCAAAATTATTGGCAACATAAGCAATATCGTCTTTAACATTATAATCTAACAAATATGCAGCAAGCATTGTATCAAAAATAATATTGTTTATTTCTAAATTTTGTTTTTTTAATGCCACATATGTTTTCTTTAAATCATATGTATACTTATCAATTTCATCAATTTTTTTCAAAGCGTCTTTTAATAAACTGAATGGTACATAAAAACTATCTTCACAATTATATACTGCCATACCAAGTATTTCTGCGTCGTGATAATTAGTACCCAACAATTCTAAATATATAGAACATGGTTTAGTAATATTAATTTCATTAATGTTTTTTATTACTTTTATATCTATTGGTTTTATATTTTCAACTTTAACAGTATCTCTTTTTAAAAATGAATAAAATTCTAAATTTTCATACATCTTATTTAATAATTCATGTTTTGGTCCAGTATATTTTATGTCATTTAAATCTATTTCAACTGGAACATCTCTTACTATCGTAGCAAGATCATAACTCATATATGCATTTTCTTTATCATTTATAAGTTTATCTTTTACAGCACCTTTAATATTATCAATATTTTCATAAATACTATCTAAAGATTTATATTCTTGTAAAAGTTTTAAAGCCGTTTTCTCTCCTATTCCTTTTACTCCTGGTATATTATCAGAACTATCGCCCATTAAAGCTTTTAAATCAACTACTCTAATTGGATCTATACCATATTCCTCTTTAAATGATTTTTCATCATAGCGAATATAGTCTTTCATTTTTAATAGCTTTATATCTACATCACTGCTTATAAGTTGTAATAAATCCTTATCACTACTTATAATAGTTCCTATATAGTCACTATCTTTATTGCAATATTCAGCAAATGTTCCTATAATATCATCTGCTTCATAATTATCTATTTCGTAATACTTTATCCCCATACATGTAAGAAGTTCTTTGGCAACTGGAAATTGTAATTTCAATTCTTCTGGTGTTTCAATTCTTCCACCCTTATAAGAATCATATTTGTCATGTCTAAAAGTTTTTCCTTTATCAAAAGCAACTATCATATATATTGGTTTTTCTTCTAATATAATTTTATTTATCATATTAACAAAACCAAATAATCCATTGGTTGGAAAACCTTTACTATTTTTCATAAAATTACCATTATAGGCTGTTGCATAATAACTTCTAAAAAGCAAATTATTACCATCAACTAATATTATTTTTTCCACTTCTAAAACCTCCTCATTATTTAAATATTATATCATATATAACATTGTTTATAAATAAATATCCCAAAAGAAAAAACTATATTTGTTAAATAATAGATTAGTAAAATCTTCTATTTGTACTACTTAATAAGTAATTAGTGAAAATAAAAAAAGCAAAAATTTTGCTTTTTTAAAATAAAGATAACTGACTAGATTCATCCATTCCGTCAAGTATACCCATAGTACGCATTTTATCAATTAATGTTCCAGAAACTTTTCCACGTTTTTGTAAGTCTTCAATACTTATAAAAGGTCTTATTTCTCGTTCTTCAACTATCTTTTTGGCAACATTTTCTCCTAAACCATCTAATGTTCTAAATGGTGGTATTATTGTTTTACCATCTTCTGCAATTAAAAAGTGTTCTGCGTGACTATGCATAATATCTATTTTACCAAATTTAATTCCTCTAGCAGTAGCTTCAAGAGCTATTTTAAGAGTATCAACAATAGAACTTTCTTTGTTTGTAACATCATAACCTTTGTTATTAATTTCTATTATTTTATTTCTAATAGCATTGTATCCTTTTATCATAACATCAATATCAAAATCAGTTATACGTGATGTTAAATATGATGCATAATACACTGCTGGATAATGAACTTTGAAATATGCAATTCTAAATGCACTAATTACGTAAGCAGCCGCATGTGCTTTTGGAAACATGTACTTTATTTTAGCACATGAATCAATAAACCATTCAGCAATTCCTGCTTGCCGCATTGTCTCAACATGTTCTTTCCATGCATCTATTTCCTTACTTGCTTTTCCTTTACGAACAAATTCCATAATTTTAAATGCTTTTATTGGTTTTAAACCGTTATACATTAGATATACCATGATATCATCACGACACCCAATTACTTCCTTAAAAGGAACAACATTATTTCTTATTAATTCTTGAGCGTTACCTAACCAAACATCAGTACCATGTGAAAGACCAGATATTTTAATAAGTTCTGAAAAAGTTTTAGGTTTAGTGTCAACAAGCATTCCAATAGTAAACGGCGTTCCAAATTCTGGTACTCCTATTGTCCCTGTCTCGCACATTATTTGTTCTTTTGTTACACCAAGTGGTTCAGGTGATAAGAATATTGCCATTGTTTCTTTATCATCTAAAGGAACTTTAGTAACGTCCATACCTGTTAAATCCTGTATCATACGTAGCTGTGTTGGATCCGAATGACCTAAAATATCAAGTTTCAATACATCTTGATCGATAGCATGATAATCGAAATGAGTAGTTCTCCATGCCGCAGTATTATCGTCAGCTGGATATTGAAATGGTGTAAAATCAAATACATCCATATACCCAGGAATAACAACAATTCCACCTGGATGCTGCCCAGTTGTTCTTTTAACGCCAGTACATCCAGCTGCTAATCTTTCAATTTCAGCACTTCTTTTTACAATTCCACGGTCTTCGTAAAATCCTTTTACAAATCCATAAGCTGTCTTATCAGCTACAGTACCAATTGTTCCTGCTCTATATACATTATCTTCACCAAATAAAACCTTAGTATATTCATGAGCGGCTGCTTGATTTAAATCTGAAAAGTTAAGATCTATATCAGGTACTTTATCAGCATTGAAACCTAAGAATGTCGCAAACGGCATATCTTGACCATCTTTAAATAATCTTTCTCCACAATTTGGACATATTTTATCAGGTAAATCAAACCCAGAAGAGTATTCAGCTCCTAAAGGATTGCCATTATCGTCATCAAAAATACTCATTTTACAATTTAAACATCTATAATGTGCCGGAAGTGGATTAACTTCTGTTATACCCATCATGGTTGCTACAAATGAAGATCCTACAGAACCTCTTGATCCTACTAAATAACCATCTTCATTGGAGTGGTTTACAAGTTTTTGAGCTATTAAGTAGATAACATCAAATCCACCACCAATAATTCCTCCTAAAGATTTATTTACCTTTTTTTCTAAAGCTTTTTCATCTAAAGATTCTTCATCATGTTTCTTTATATTAACTCTTACTATGTCCTTAACTGCATCTTTACCTTGAAGTATTATTTCATGTAATTTTTTAAATACAGTCTCTTCAAGTTCTTGTCCACTTAGTTTTCCTTCTTGTTCAATATCTTCTTTAATACTGTTATATAATATATCACCATATAATTCTTTTGAAATACGTTCTTCAATATTTAATGGTAGTGGTGATCCGTACCATTCTTTTGCTTTATCAAAAACAAGACTAGTAACTGTTTCTACTGATTTATCGATTATTGGCGAGAAAGGAACACCACCCGTTTCAATAATTACTTCTATCTCATCTACTTTATCTAATATTTCTTTAGGATTATCTATAACTATTTCCTTGCGCAAATCTTCATCTAAGAAACTAAAATCATTTAACATTTCTTTTGTTGTTCTAAAATGCTGACTTGGAATCTTTTGAAATTTATCAAGTGTTCTAGCTAGTGGATGCCTTCCGCCACCTGGAACTTTTTGATTAACTATAAATTCGCGATATAATTTATCATCCCTAGATATATGGTGTACATCACCAGTTGCAACTATTAATTTGCCAGTTTTTTTTGTACATCTAATAATTTTACTAATACATTCTTTTATATCTTTATCATTATCTACATCGTGACCCCAAACTAAATGTTCATATACTTCTGGTGGCTGTACTTCAACGTAATCATAAAATTTTATTACTTCTTCAAGTACTTCATCAGATCTAGTAGATGCTACATAAAAAGCTTCACTTTTATAGCAACCACTACCTACTAATAAGCCATCACGGTTTTCTTCAATTACTTTGCGAGGAATTTTTGGAACTTTTGATATATATGTTGTATTAGCTAAACTAACAATTTTAAATATATTTTTTAAACCTGTTTTATTTAATGCTAATAAATTAATGTGATATTCTCTAGCAAACTTGTGTGTTTCCTCTGGTGTACATAGTTTTTTCACGTCATTTAGTGTTTCTATACCCATCATCTGCATTTTTTTAATCATTTTACAAAATATATAACCTGTACCCTCATCATCATAATCTGCTCTATGATGATGTTCTTCATCAAATGGAATAGCATATCTTTTTACAAGTGCTGATAAACTATGCTTAGAATAATCTCTATCCATAGTACGAGATATTTCTAGTGTATCTAATACAGGATTTGTAAGCTGCCCTAAATTGTATTTATAATATGCCATTTCTAACATTGACATATCAAATTTTGCATTATGTGCTACAAGTGGCATATCACCAATAAAATCTTTAAATCTTTTTACAACTTCTTCTTCACTCGGTTTTCCAATTAACATAGCATTTGTTATTGAAGTTACTTCTGTTATTTCAGAATCAATAGGATAACCCGGATTAATAAGTTCATCAAATCTCTCAGTTATCTCTCCATCTTTAATTTTAACAGCACCAATTTCAATCATTTGATCACTAAGTCCTGCATTAAATCCTGTTGTTTCAACGTCAAAAATCACATAAATATTTTCATCAAGTCTACTATCGTTACCTCTAATTATAGTATAAACTTCATCATCAACCATAGTAAGTTCAGTTCCATATATTGCCTTAAATTTATCCTCTGGATTTTCTATTTTTCTATTATATTCACTAACAGTACTATAAACATGTGGAAAAGCCTGACATCCATTATGATCTGTTATTGCTATTCCCTTATGCCCAAAAGCCATGGCTTGTTTTACTAATGCAACTTCATCTGCTAATCCATCCATCTGACTCATTTTAGTATGTGCATGAAGTTCAATTCTTTTTTCTTCAGCATCATCTACGACCTTATTACCATCCTTAGGTTTAATAGCGATGATATCATTAGCCATCATTACAATTTCTTTAGAGTATGCATCATCTTGCACCCTGCCACGCATTTTAAACCAATTTCCTGGTTTTAAACTTTTAACTAACTTTTTATAAGCTTCAGAATCACGTTCAAATACTTTTACAAATATACTATCTGTATAATCCGTTACTTTTAAAGTTATTATGTTTATTTTAGGAGTTTCTTTTGTTTCTATTCCAAATATTTTTGCTTCAATTATTATATTGTTTCCTTCATAATTTAAATCACTAATACTTTTTGATTCACCATCAAAGGCATAACCTTTTATAATGGCATTCTTCTTTTCTGCTTCTTCTTTAAGTACCTGTTGTTCTTTTTCTTTTTCTTCCTCTATTTGCTTTAAAATAGCATTTCTTGCTTCTTCATTAATATTAACTTTGATTTTAATATTATTATAACCAACACTATTTAAATCACTAATTATTCTATCTTTTATACTCTCAAGTTTCATTTCTTCAGCTTTATTACTTACCTCAAGATATAAATTATCATCTTCTAATTTATTTGAGATTCCCGCAAACATTTGTAATAATGGATAATCAATACTATATTCTTCAATTAAATAATTATAATACTCTGTTAACAAAGTAAAATCTTTATTTAAGACATTTATAATTACATTTGTTTCCTTATACATATTAAATTGATTACTTATTAAATTACATAATTTTACATATACTTCTACTGGTAATATTTTATCTAAAGTTACAATAAAAGTAACTGTATTTTCTCTTTTTGATACTGATATTTTATCCAAATTTCCATCTTTAAAATATGAATAATATTCTTTAGGCATATTTACTTGTTCTAAAAGTAATTTTAATTTTTCATGCATACTATCACCTTCTATCTATTCTATCAAAAAACCGTTGTTTTTTAAAGCAAATAAGACAATAAAAATTAAAAAGTGATACTAATGTATCACTTTACCATCCAGCCATTTGGAAGTTCTCTTTCTCCTGTTGAACTAATAGCACATGGATTATTCCATAATTTATTTTCTATAATTAAATTGGTTGAAGCACCACCATCCATATTAACAGCATTATAAGCACCATAACGTTCAAATATTGCTATAACATCATTTAAGGTTGCGCCACCACGACCACTCCAATTATACCTATTAGCACCGTTTCCATCTATAACTAAAAATAATACTATACCATCTTTTCTTTGAGCAATAGCTGTACGAGGATTGATTCCCCATCCGCCATTACCATTTATAGTAGCTGATACACCATTAACAATCAAGAATGGCCCAAATTGAACTGCATCTTTCATTCCTTGTTTTATTGCATCACTTGGACTACCATAACTAAGTAATAAAATACCTTTATCAGTAAATCCTGCCATTGCAGTAGGAGCACTACTACTTCCCCACACTACTTTGCCATTTTTTATAACACTTCCCATAGGAGTTCCACCATTGCCTTGACCATTAGGATCTTCAAATCCTCCGGCATTTATAGCTACTAAAGCATCATTATCTTTAGCCATATTAAGTAAAGTTTGACCATAACTTCCTATTTTATTTGTTTGTATTAGGCTTATTCTAGTAGGATCATAAACTGCAACTAAATATGCATCATATCCATTATATTCAAACTCAATTAGTTTATAAACATCACCTTTTTTATGATCAAGAATTTCTTTTTCATATGCAGATGCATATTTATTGTCCTCATCACTACCACCAATATTTATTTGTTTGGTATCCGTTCCAGTGGAAAAGCCTTCTATTGTATTTTCACTTAATACTCGATTAATTGTATCTTCTGAATAGAAAATTCTAGCTAAATATTTGTGATCCATAGTAGTCATAGCAGTGGTTATTAAAAAATTTCTAAAATAACCAATTGGTCCATATGTCAAAAAGAAACATATTGCCACTATAAAATCTATTGTCACTAATATAAATATACTTTTTTTCATATGTCACCTACCCAACTATATATGGATCTTTCTGTGTACCATTACCTGAATTTATTGCTAAGTCTGGTTTTAAATATATAGTTGGCCTTAGCATTAACTCATCTGTTAAATCACCAGCATATATTCGACCATCTTCTAATACTTGATAAATATTATTATCAGTTGTTTTGGTTCTTGTTGATAAGAAATATTTTGAAACATCTGTAACGAACAATTCCCCTAATTGTAATAAGCCCACTTTTAATGTTTCATTATATTCAGTTATACTATTAAAATCATATTTATTTGAATAATCATATCTACCAGCATAAAAGTCGGATTTTAAAATATACTCTTTATTATCCAAACTATTATAAAAGTTTTTGTTTAGATAATTACCAACTTTTGAATCTACTGAATAATAATTTGTTGTTCCAAAAGATGTATAATAATCCTTGTTATCTTTCTTAACAACACCATCCATAACAACTTTTACATAGTTATCATCTGTTTCTATTATACGCCATGTATAATCACTATAATTTATATAGTTACCAACATATTTTTTATTTAGTATGTTTGTTGTTGAAATATCCAAATTATATGGGTTTTCACTACTACCATCACCACTTTTAACTTCTGATGTTCCTTTAATAGTTATTGTTGGCCTTACACCATAGCTATAATACATAGTCCCTGAATATGATGTGTCATTTAAGCTTCCCTTAGAATACACATACCAAGCAGTTTCATTATCATTTATATTACTAGTCCACCAATATTGTTCAATGTTTAAATAACTATCTTCACCACCTGCAAGCTGATATTCATATGCAGATAATAGTCCTATATTATCTTCTACATAATCGTCACAAGTAATACTATTTTCTGAAATTTCATCAATACAAGTTTTAGTTTTTACGAGGTTACTTGTGTCTGCTAAACTTTCATAAAATGATTTAATATTATTACTCTCATCATTTAACCATGATCTAACATAAGAATTTTTATAATCTGTAGAGATTCCCCATACCAGTGATGTTTGTGAAGCATCCGTAATTAATTTTATATTATTATCTTTATCTACTGATATAACACGCCATAATCTGCCTGAATACTGCACATAATTTGCTACTTTATCACCCTTATATACATAACCGTCATCAGTTTTGTATAAACCAGAGCCTACTGTAGTTATATTTTTTTTAAGCGTTACTAAATCTACTAAATCTTCGTTAGCTTTTACTTTTGGGTGTTCAACTTTATAATAATAAATTAATCTAGATCCGTAAAATACACAACATCCAAGCAAAAATAATATATTTAAAGCAATAAATATATTTATTTTCTTAAATTTTATTTTTGTTTTTTTCTTTTCTTTCATTACTAAGTTCCTCAATTCTTAATAAGAATACTTCCTGTCATCTCTTCTGGAATTTCAAGATCCAAAATCTTTAAAATAGTTGGTGCAATATCAGCAAGTTTACCATCTTTTAATTCCACATCCCTATTAATAATAAAAGGCACTAAACTAGTTGAATGACTTGTTATAACATTATTGTTATCATCCAGCATCCAATCGCAATTACCATGATCAGCAGTTACTAATAAAGTTCCGCCAATCTCATCCACCTTTTTGTATAATCTTCCCAAACATTCATCTACACACTCAATGGCTGTGATGGCAGCAGGTATTACCCCTGTATGACCAACCATATCACCATTTGCATAATTAACTATAACAACATCATAATTATCAATTACTTCAATTAACTTGTCTGTTATTTGAACAGCACTCATTTCAGGGGCTAAATCATATGTAGCAACTTTTGGTGATGGAATTAAAATTCTATCACATCCAGATAATTCTTTTTCTAATCCTCCATCAAAGAAATATGTTACATGAGCATATTTTTCTGTTTCAGCTATTCTTAATTGTTTTTTATTATTATCTGACAAGTACTCCCCCAAAGTGTTTGTTAAATTTTGATTATCAAATGCCGTTGTATTAATTACTTCATTGCTAAGTGGCATCATTGTAACTAGTTTCAAATTTTTAATAAATTTTCTCTCAAATCCAGTAAATTTTGGATTAGTGAAAGCACTAAATAATTCTCTACCTCTATCTGGTCTATAATTAAACAAAATCATTCCATCATTTTCTTCCACTGTTCCATTTTTATCAAGAACAGTAGGCAAAACAAATTCATCATAAATTTTATTTGCATAGCTATCTTTTATTGCATCGTGATAATTATCGTATTCGATACCATCAGCATTAGCAATGGCATTATATGCTAAACTAACTCTATCCCACCTATTATCTCTATCCATTGCATAATATCTTCCTGATATAGTTGCAATAACTCCTAAATCAATTTCATCTATTTTTTTGGCAAGTTTATCTAAGTATGTTTCTGCTACATCTGGAAGAGTATCTCTACCATCTAAAAACATATGTAGATATAATTTTTTGATCCCATTTTTTTTAGCCATATCAAGTATAGCAAATAAATGATTAATATGTGAGTGTATTCCACCATCACTAAGTAATCCAAAAATATGTAACTTCGAGTCTCTTTCGTTAACATAGTCCATTACATCTATATATTCTTTATTATCAAAAAAATCACCATTTTTTATTTTTTCATTTATTAATTGAAGTGGCTGATATACTATTCTTCCAGCTCCAATATTCATGTGTCCTACCTCACTATTACCCATTTGTCCATGAGGAAGTCCAACTAATTCTCCACTTGCTTCAAGTAAACTATGTGGATATTTATTCCATAAAAAATCAAAATTTGGCTTTGCTGCTTGCGCAAAAGCATTTCCATGTTCTTCTTTTCTTATTCCCACACCATCTAAGATGCACAATACTATAGGTTTCATCATTTACCATCTCCTTGTTATATTTTACCATAAAATTCAATATATTTATGTGAAAAAATCGTAAGATTATACTTTTCTTTTCTTAATTTATAAATTTCTGTTGTTTTTTGTAAACCAATAGTTTGTACACATTTAATTAAACACTATTAAAAAATAATTCTACAATAATCATAATACATTATTTAAAAAATTCATCAAAACCACCTGATATATTCACAACATCATAACCTAATTTATTCAAGAAAGCACATGTTTTTACACTGGTCTTTCCATACTGACAATATATATAATATTTTTTTGTTTTGTCTAAATATTGTTTATAATTACATAATAATTGACTATTTGGAATATTAATACTCGTTTTTATATGTCCATTATCATAGTCGTCTTTAATTCTTATATCTATTATATTAATAGACCCAATTAATTTTTTTAACTCGCTAACACTTATATTTATTAACATAAAAACCACCTATAATATAATATGTTTGCATTATATTAATAAGTGGTTTTTTTAATTATTCTTCGTCATTAAAGAAATCATCGAAGAATTGATCATCAGTTACATAATTATTATTAATCACTTTTGTATCTAATTTATCAATATTTTTTTCAATTGTCTTTTTATTATCTGTCTCATTTTTAATTTCATTTGTCGGAACATTTTGTTCTTGCTTTAATGGAGCGGTTTCAATAACTGGTTGAATAAATTTCACTTCTGTAGAAGCTGGAATATCAACATCTTCTTCCACAGGTTTTTCTATATATGAATCCTCTGGTAAAGAATCAATTGGTGTTAATTCCTGTTTAGGAACAGTAGATACAGGTAATATGTCATTAATAATACCTTCCGGAATTTTTTCTTCTTGTATATTAATATCAACATTATTTTCTTCCTGTTTTGGTTCTAGCTTTTCATTCTTAGTTTCTACAGGAACAATGAAGTCGAAAAATTGACTGCTATTATTATTTTCTTTTTGAGTAGTTTCATCTTTTGGTTCTTCCTCATCTAAGTTCTCTGAATTTTTATTTGCTGAAGAATTTTCAACAACTGGTAAACCAAAGAATCTACCACTATCATTATCATCGTTTGCATCATCTTCTGATGCTAATGAATCTAATAACACATTTTTATTTTGTGTTGAATCTAATTTTGAATTATCTTTATATTCAACTGAATCACTAGATGGAAAAATTTGTTTGTTAAATGATAAATCTAAATTTTCTCCATCTGTTTTTGGAATATTAAAATTAAAATCAGGTGATTCATCTATTTCTGTTTCAGATTTTTCTTCTTTAACACTTGTAGGTATAATTGAAGAAATTTGTGATGTAGTTAATTTATTTTCTTCTATAGGTATTGTGACATCATCCTTAGAAATCAGATTGGCATTGCCAGCATTTTTTTCGGCTAATTTTGCTTTTTCTTGTCTTTCTTCTTCTTCAAGTTCAGCAATCTTTGCATCAATTCTACGAACCATTTCATCTACATCAAATCCACCTGCGTTCTTCGAAGCAAGCGGAGCATTAGTAGGTTTTTGGCTAGCAAAAGGATTGAATCCTGTATCAACTGGCTTAGATGAACCTCCAGTTATATTATTAAGCATATTTGTAACTTTTTCTTCCTTTTTCTTATCAACAAACTGCTTTATATTAAATGTTTGAACTATGCCTTTTTCTCTAACTGGATATGTTGCTAGATCATAATTTCTACCCCAACTATTATCTTTAACCATTTGCCAGTTTGGAGTAAGTTTGGTTTTAAAAGGCATCATACGAATACGTATAGCTATTAAAGTCCATTGTGGCAATCTTTGCAAGTCACTAACTGTAACAAGTGGCCTAGAATCCGTCTTATCTTTTTCCTTTGATTTGACTTCACCACAAAGTTTACTTATTTCTTCCAAAGCAGATAACTCACTACTTATTAAATAAATTATATTACCACAGTTACCCTTTATTGTTTCACCATTTTCTTTGCCATATACCTCATAAAGTTGTGCAAAGTTTTGAATTACAAATGTAAATTTTATATGGCGACTACGAGCTGCAGTTACCATTGTAGTTACATCTTTAAGGGGGGGCATATTAGCAAACTCATCTAATATAAAGTTTGTTCTATATGGCAAATGCCCACCACATTCTTGCGCAACACTAATAAGCGTTTCGTAGCATTGTTTTAAGAATATAGTTACAAGTGAATGATAAGTTTTCTTTTCATCTTGTATTACAATAAATACAGCTGTTTTTTTACGTCCAATATCATGCATGTCAAAATCACTATGAGATAACATCTCAGATAGATTTTCACGAGATGAAAATAGTTTAATCTTTTGTTTAAATACAGATAAAATACTGCTCTTTGTTTCATTTGGAGCCATTAATGTACTTGCTACATTTATGTATGCAGGAGAACCCTGATCTTTATCACTAAAATATTCTTTTATATATGTAGTGTTACCTATTTTATCTTCTCCAGCAGTAGTCATCAAATTAATACTATTTAAGTTAATTTCTTCTGCTTTAGCATCTTCAAATAACGCTAAAGATAAACCCGCAAAATAATCTGCGGAAGTTTTTTCCCAGAATGGATCTTGCCCTTTTGATGATTCATCGTATAGAATATTCAAAGCTAAATCCTCTAACAATTCGCAAGCTTTATCTTGATTTTTATCACAGTATAATTGATATGGTAAAGTTAGAGGATTCCAACAATTACCATTTTGAGGATTACGAAAGTTTAATAAAACTATATTGTATCCTTTTTCTTTTAACTCCAAGGCATTCTTTTCATATATCTCACCTTTTGGATCGGTTATAATCATAGATTCGCCTTTTTTAGCAAGCACTTTGACCATAGGTTGAATAGTCATCTCAGTTTTACCTGCACCAGTAGAACCAATAACTAAAGTATGAAATTCTCCATCATCAACCCATATTTTTTTACCGTCATTCATTATTGGTATACCAGCAAATTCACTTGTCTCAGACATTGCTAATACAGGTTTTAGTTCTTTTTTCATTTCCTTATCAGTACACCATCTTGAATAACCTTTTTCTTTTTTAGCATCAGTGCTAATGCCTATTCCTTTTTCTCTATCAAAGAAATAAGAAGAGACACTCATAATAATGGCTACTAAAGCAAAAACAAATATTACTAAAGTTGGGAATACATATTCAGAAGTAAAAGCCGGAAATGGATTTAATCCAAAAAATGTTCCGTATTTTGAAAATTCTGATAAATTTAATACTGCTATAGCACATAGATAAAGTAATATTACACAAAATATTACAAATATAACTATGTCTTTTGAATCTGCTCTGAATTTCAATTTCATCTATTTACCTCCTAAATTTTATTTGCTCGCTTACTAGTTGTTCTGAATATAGAAATAACTATGTAAGTAACTAAGAATATAACAGATACTGCTACTATTCCGCCAAATAAATATCTATATCTATAATACCAAACATATTCATTCTTGCTTACAACAAATAAAATGTTGTTTGTTGAAATATTGTTTTTATTAATAATCCACGTATACACATTGTTACTTACCTTGTCAGCATTATTATCATACACTTTATGATAAGTTTTAATGTTTATAGTAAGACTATCTAATTCCATGTATTCATAAGTTAAACATTTAAATCCTTTTGATGTCCCTATATAATATTTGCCATCCTCTAGTACAAAACTAACCTTATTATAACATTTATTTACAAAACTATCACTATTATTAAAAAAATCATCAATCTTTGATTTTTTTCCACTAAGTGAAATAATACTCTCATTATCTTTTTTTTCAATTTTTTGATTATAAGCAGAATCAGAATTTATGCCAAAATAATCAATATTTTCATTAATTTCCTTTTCTGTATATTTACTAGGTATAGAGACAGAAATATTTTCAGTTATTTTATTGTTTTTTATTTCCATCTCATATTTGGCATCGCAACCAGTTAAGAAAAATATAAATGTTATTAATAATAATACTAATATCTTTTTATTCATTATATCCTCCTTAATCCAATAAATATATATACCCAATAAATTTATAATTCCCGCCAAGATCTTTCATTTGCTCAATTGTGTAGTGTCCATTAAAGAATATAGGGCATTCCCAACCTGGACTTCCTGTACTACATTTTGTATAACCTTCAGAAGTTGTTACATTATTTCCATTAACTTCTTCAACAATAAGGGAGTGTCCATAATTTTCTCTACAAGTTCCACCCCAATATTGAGCACAATGACTGTCTGTCCATGTGTAAACAGCTATTGATCCAACTTTTGGAAGTCTGTAATCAGTACTACTGCCAAATACTTTTTGCAATTCTTCAGTAAACCACTGATTTCCATTACCATTTGTAGCTTGTATTGCATTTTTTGCGGTTTCTTTTTTTGATGCATCTGCTATAGAATTGGCAATTATTTCTTGTGCTCTTCCTTTTACATACCATACACATTGACCTCTATTAGAATTAGATACATAAGGAGGATTAAAGTAAATATTGGTTGGGTCTGGCTTAGTAGTACGCATATAGTAACCGTCTGTTCCTAATTTAAGACCTGATGATATACACTGCATTACACCAACACTGAAGTTTCCGGTAGAAATATCCACCATTCCTATAGGATCTACATAAAAATATCCCAAAATAGCTTCATATTTTTTACCAGCATCTCCCATTTCTTGGCTTTCATTTTGACCTAGGCAAGCACCCGCTATATCTGATCCAATACATTGCGATTCTTTTGCTCTATAGTAACCTGTAAATGAACTACTTGATGAATTGTAAAGGAAATCATTATAAACTTCATCATAAAGTTTACCTAAATACTCAAGAAGTTCAGCAGATGGAGCTGGTTTCTTATTACTAGATGCTTCCATACAACCTTTTGTTACACTGCAATATACTTGATCGTTTGTACTATTTATCATATTTATGTAATACTTGTCTCCACTTTGTGAAGCGGTTCTTCTTCCGACTGTAAAACTTTTTGCAGCAATAATATTTGCTTTTAAATATTCTGCATTATCTTTTATAGAAGCTCCAATTTCACGATAAACTACACCTATAACATAATCTTTTAGAGATACTGTTTCTTCGATATTCGTACAATTTTTTACACTACCACAACTACCGGACATTACATTAACATATAGATTGTCAATCATATTTTTATCTACACTAACTGTCGTGGAGGACGAACCAGAAAAGTTATAATCACAACCACTGGCTAAATTTTGAGTATCTTCGCCAACTAAATATTCATATAAATACTTCTGATCAAAGATAGCATTAGCTGTTTGAACAACTTCAAGAAAAGAATAATCTTTATCTACTTCTAAACCTCTATAATATGTTAATGGAATATATACATTTACTAAATAACGATAGTATCCCTTGTAATCCATACTTCTAACAACTTTAGGATATGGAAAATTAAGTATACATGTACCATCATCATCTGTAGTTTTACCAGTGGAAGCTGAGGAATAATTCTGAGACTCATCATATACACTTTGAGCTGGTTTCCCAACACTTGTACCATCTACCTTAGTTCCACTTCCTTCTAAATTGTTGTAATATGAATATGGCGTGTTAACTAACCTTTCATCATTAAAGTTTCCAGATAAATATTCAATGAACTCTCTTGCTTCGTAGACAAAGTTTGCAGACCACCATTCTAAAGCACTGGAATCTTGATCAGCAAAAGCCTGAATATCTTTAAACAAATCTGCAAAACCTGTTATCATTCCAATAGGTGAAAGTTGAAGAAATTGACTTATTTCGTCAAGCAACGCTGATCCTACTTTACCATCATTTAATTCAAGATTTTCTTGTAATGACTTGAAACCAAAAAGATCCGAAAAAAATTCTGCCCATTTTGCAGGTGCATCTAAAATACAAATTTTATGCCATTCTATTTCGGTATGAACCAAATGACCAAGAAGTCCTCTTTGCCCTGGTGTTAAAGTGTAGTTACCAAGTTTTACATTAGCCATTTGGTAAAAACTCCACGTCTTATATGTTTCAACTATAGATGAACCTATACCAGTATCCTCAGAATCTGAGTAATTATCTTCATTTTTACCAATGTCATCTTCGTGTTCACCTTCAGCACCATCCCAGTTATTCATATCTGTAACTTTTGAATAATGAATGGTTGCAGCTATTAATGGTATATCTAATGGCTTATCTGAATTAGTAGTTGATTTAAAATCGTTATATGCTACCTTTAACTTGTAGAAAAAAGCCTCATCTTCAGTTCTCCAACCATCTCCAGTAACAAAATTGGTAAGTCTCTGCTCCGTCTTTAAAACTTCATTGATTACTCCAACAATTTTATCTCTTATAACCATGATTTCAGCCATAACCATTACAACTACTAATATTGTAACAATTGCTCCTCCAATAAATGGAAGAGCTGGTGATATCATTTTTAATATTTTACCTGTTTTTTTGACTGCTTGTACAGTTCGCTGAGATGGAGAAAGTTCGTCATCTCCACCACCAAAACCACCGCCAGGACCATTTGGGCTATTTGAACCACCAGAACCATTTAAACCGGCTGGTAATTTTCCTAGACCATCATTTATCCCCTTTGCAGCTGAAGTAGCAGAAGAACTTGCTCCTGCCGTTGCTCCACCTGCCTTTGCAGCACCACTGGCACCGGCAGCAGCACCACCGCCTCCAGCTGCGCCAACTGCATCTAAACCTTTATCAGCAGCATCTGTAACACCACTATCACCTAATTTATTTGCAAGATTGGCAATATTTTTATTTTTTCCTAATTTTTCAACAGCCTTGTCTTCTACTTTATTTAAAGCTTTACCAACAACGGGTGCATTATGGAGTGCATTAACTGCAGCTGCTCCTTCTGGACCAGCAAAATAAGTAGCGGCACCTTTTTCTGCAACTTGAAGAGCTTTTTTTGTATTTTGCTCTGTATGTTGCTTTTCTAGTGCTTTTTTATCAACGCCACTATTTTCATTCACATTATTATTTTCATCCATAACCATCACCACCAAAGTCTAGTAAATTTTATATTAAATTTTATAGGCCGCCGCCACCGCCAAATGAATCTATTTCTTGTTCAGTAGCTATTACGTTAATACGCATTCTTCTGCTTCCACAAACAAATAAAGCTTCTCCTTGGCTATAATGTTTTATACTTTCTCTTTCATTATCATTTAAATCTATTAATAATGATAAATCGTCTGCAGCTTGTTTCTTAAGTCCCATAACTAAATAATAAGCAGCATTGTCGAAAATTGCTTTTCCTTGTACTATTACAGCAGGATCACAGAAATCTGTTGGTTGCTGTGTAATTATTATAGTACCTGTATTGTATTTTCTAGCACGTCTTTGAACCTGCGCTAAGAAATCTGCACCCAATGTATTATTTCCTGCCATTAATACGTGTGCTTCATCAACCATCAAAATAGTATTTCTACTTTTATCCAAAGCTAATCCCCAAGCATATTTTAATACATTAAAGAATAAAGCATTTCTGATATTTGCATCCGTATTCATTAATTCTTTGATATTAAACACTATAAAATTACTTTTTGAAGAAATCGTAGTATGTCCATCAAAATAATACTTCAATTCTTTTACTAGTGGTCTTAATTTAATTTCCAATCTTTCCAAAATATCACGTTCTTGTGTTTTTTCAGGCATAGAAAGTATTTTTCCACGTACTGTAGCATAAACATCTTTTATAGTTGGAAAATCTTTAGATGTAAATTTAGTGAAATCTGATTCAAAACTAATGTTAAATCTTCTATATGTTTCTTGTAAAACTTCACTAAATATATTTACAACATCTTCTCCAATAGAAGGATCATAATATTTTAAAAATGCTTTTACAGTTTGTATAGTTCTAGTAAGTACAGTATATCCTAAACCTGAAGCTATTTCTTCTTCATCAGCATCGACTATTACTTCAAGTGGATTAATCATACCATAATCTCCACCCTTACCTAAGTCAATAAAGTCACCATTGTATCTTTTTGTCATTTCCTCAAGTTCACCTTCAGGATCTATAACAATAATTTGATGATCGTTACGAATATTAGTTCTAAGCAATAATTTAGCAGCAGTTGATTTACCACTACCAGAAGTACCTAATATAATCATGTTAGCATTATTACGATTATTTTCTTTTTTCTCTTGATATAAAAATTGATTAAATAATATAACACCACCAGAGAAATCAACACCTAATAAACATGCTAGTCCTGGATCTTTGATGCTATCAAAAATGAATGGATACATAGCTGCTAAAGTAGGTGCAGGAATTGGGGTACCTATTCTATCTTCTATATCTTGTTTTGGGTAAATTGGAAGCATTGATTTTAATACTTTTTCTTGTTCAAATCTCAATGGCAAAGCTTGCATTTCCATTGCTTCCAAATAATTTTTAACTTGCAATTTTTTTGCCACTAATTCATCTTCCGAATTAGCAGTTACCATTATATGCATTTGAAAATCATATATCTTTGATTGACTTGCAGCAAGTTGCTGTATAAATGATTCTAGAGATTCATAATCTTGTCTTATTCTTTCTTGAATTGTTCTATCGTTTTCTGTTTGATATCTTTGCTTCAAATCAGCAATTTCCTTATTAAGCATTTTACTAATTACACTAAAAGGAAGTGGTATGTGCTTAATAACAACTTTTATTCCTGACATGCTTGTTAAAGATGATAAGTAACCTGGTGAAATAACTTTAGGATAAGAAACTACTGTTAAAATAGTAGCATACTTATCACTAATTACCATACTTGCTGGTCTAAACTCCAACCCTTTTGGAGCTATTTGATTTCTTATATCCATTAGCTTATCACCGTCCCAAACGTAGTAGATTTTCCACCATTTAAGAAATTATCCAATATCATTCTAAGATCATCGTTAGTTACTTGATGTGTTGATAATCCAGCATTTGCAAATGCATTAATCAAATTTCTGATTCTCTTTTGGATTAGATCCTGATCTTTTTCTTTAAAAAGCAAAAAGTATTCAGTATCAACAACATTATTATTCATAAACATGTTGGCCTTATTGATATCCTCAACTATTATTTTTCTTTTAGCATTATCTTGCAAAGTATTATATTGAAGTTGTAATTGAGACAAATATAAGTTTATATCTACTGGTCTATCTGCCGCTATAATCCAAAATTCGTAATCAATTATATTATAAACATTTTTAAGATTAGCAATTATTGCATTTTGTGAATCCCAGTCTAGTATAAAAATGTTTCTAGGCATTATTTTAATTCCTGTAACTTTTAAATTATTATTTAATATAATTGCTCCATTAGTAATACTCTTTATAGGAATATCATCCATAGTATATTTACTTTTGTTCTTTGTCGCCATCTAGAAAACACCAACCCTTCCATATGAATCTTTGTCTTGTGGTATAAAACGTATATACCTCCATTATAACAGTCATTGTGTTGTGATAATTTGGTATTGGAAATACCAAAAATGCACATATAAGTCCTGGAGCTATTGCAGTTAATGCAATAGCTAGACTTTGTAATGGTAATAATAATAATAGAAATAACGATATTCCCAAACCAGTACCAAGAATAATTAAATCTCCTGAATTAAATGCCCCAAATATTAACATTGATTTTTTTGAATTTGCAGGTATTAAAAACCCCATTTTTATTCCACCTTTCTATTGTTTTAGCTACGATTATTTCTAAAGTCATCTTCTCGAGAAACTTCAGCCATCCTACTGTTATCAGCAGTAGGTGCACCATTTGATGTTGCTGGTGGCCTACTAACTCCTGTCGTATTATTAATTGTTTGTTGAACACTAGGTCGACTAGAAACATTGCTAGTAGTTTGCGCTGTTGAAACAGGAGCTGATGTCTCACTAATAAAGGAAGCTGCTGATTTGTCCAAATCATCAGCATATGTATATGCTGCAAAAGTTTCGGCATCTTTTTTACTTATATTCTTATATGTATCAAAATCAGTTTTTCTGTTATCAAAATTAGAGGAAGCTTTTAAAGCTGCTATTCTTGCATCATCGACTTCTTTGGCACTACCTTGGCCTCTATCGTAGTTCATTTTTGCTTGCTCATATGCACTTGTCGCTTGATCTCTTGCATATTTTGCATCATTCATATCTACGAATGCTTTTTTGAAATCTTTATTATTAAACATTTCACTTTTTGCTATATTTTTCATCCTATTTTGTTCATAAGCGCTAGCATTTTTATAATCATCGGTTGCTTCAAGCTTATTAGTTCTTGCTTTCGCTTCTGCTAATAAAGCTTTACCATCCTTTAATGACGTTATCTTATCTACGTTCTTCTTTCCTTCACCATAGAATTTTCTCATACCTTCTCCTTTTGTAAAAGGATTAATCTGAGTTCCTGCTGCCGAAACTCCGGCTTGCAATCTGTTTGCCATTAACAAACCAGTATCTTTCATGCCGCTACCAAAAGTATCACCATACTTACCACCAGATATTTTATTTGCTAAAGCACTTCCAGCAGAACCAAAGGTTCCTGCCACACCACGGCCTAGTGCTAATGCTCCGGCTCCACCAAGCATAGCACCTGCTCCTAAAGCACCACCAATTAATGGTGTTTCTCCTATTTTTTTCATTGGGTTAAGCGTAAATCCACCTGTGCTATTCAACTTCAATCCAAATATATCACCAAGCAATTTTGGTAAGTCTCTGGCAAAATTAAGCGCTCCAATTATAATGAATATTTTTACAAATATTCCTGAAACACCTGAGAAACCTTCTCCAGTTACAATGTTGTATATTCCACTATTGCCACTTGTAGTAATTGCAGAAATTATAAACAATACAAAGTATATCGCTGCTAATCTTAAAAACACATCAAAATATGTAGATACGCATTGATCTCTCCATTTTGTAAATTTTTCATTACCTTTTTTAGGATCAATTTTTGCAATCAATGGAATTGGTGCAATTAGTTGTAGGAATCCTAATTTAACACTACGTACTGCTATATCTATGCAAAATAATAATATAACATAAGCTATAAATATTCCAGCTGCCGTAGATATAATTGGTAGATAATTCATAACAAATTCGTCTTTATCCTCCAATTTATAGGTTACATTTAATAAATCACCATCAGTTAAATATGTGATTGAACGATTTGCATATGCTTTTGTTAATAATTCAACTCCTTCGTCTCCTATTACTTCTTCAAGTCCAGAGCATTCAGCAGTAAGAGTCCCAGTTGGATCTTCCCCTTCGCTTGCAGCTGGAGTAACATCAACCGGATTTGCAGCACACGCTTCAGATATTTGAGGAAATTGAGTATCGAGCCTTATAAAAGCCGTCAATGTCACGAATGACATATCAATACCTGCATCCCTAATATAATCATCTGAATCATTATTGTCATCACTCATACCCATAATTAAATTTCCAATTATATTATCTTTTAAAACTATATTTTGTAATGAGTAGGCCGCCTCAAAAACATAAGGTACTAGCACTATCCCAATTAAAGAAAAGGCAAATCCTTTTAGTAGTGCTGGTGCCCCAACATCAGCTTTATTGAAATTATCTGGATTCAATATGTATGTTACTAATGAAATAGAAACTTTGAAAACCATGATTAAACCTAAAAAAACATATATTCTTGCAGCAAATTCTTGTATTGTTGCTTGCGAAAAAATTCCTGCTTGTGATATAAGCATGAATAATTCGTAAACCAAAGCTATTAAAGAATAAGCAATTTTATCTAAAAAGGCACAAAACAAACGAAGAATTTTTATAAACCATAGTATCATACAAAGAGACCTCCAAATTTTCATTATTATTCTAATGACATTATAGCACAAAAAAAGCCAATAATAAATAACTTACTATTGACTTTGATAAAATTTTTAAATACTATTCTCCGCATTTATCGTTTGAACACTCAAGAATTGAATTCATACAGTTGGCAAGTCCGCCTTCGTTTCCACCATCTGCAAATAAACCAATTATCAATTGAGTTATGGCTACTACAAAGAATACTAAAATTGCAGCAATAACCCTTTTAACAAAAGTTTGTTGTCCTTTTTTAATTTCATCTTCTTTTTGTGCCATTACAGCTTTACCAAGATCAAGCATACCCCAAATTATAAGTAATATAGGTACTACGACTTGAATAGCTTTAACAACTAAATAAATAACATGAGCAAGTTTACTTGGAATTCCTTCACTTGTACCCAAGTAAGTAGCGCATACAGAATTTAAAATCTCAAAATTTAACATATTTTATACCTCCATATCTAAAACAATTATAACTTATTAAACTTGATATGTCAATAAATTATTCTATAACTTGCTGTCTATCAAAACCAAGTTTAATTAATAATTTATTAATCTCTACAATATTTTTTTCCCTGTCATTTACTGGCGGCATATTATAGAATATTTTTAATCTAGATTCATATTCAAAATCACTAACATCACTATTTGATAATAAACTACGATTCAATACTACCCTTTTATTCTCTAATTCTTTTAACGCCTTAGAGCTCACCATCATCATCCTGTTAAGTTTAATTATTGACGGTTCTATCAAATAAATAACCATATGGCATAAGCTTTCAGCAGATTTGCTACCATTTATATCCAGTACTAAAACTTCATAATTATTATTTTTTGCTATTATATTACCTATTTCTGAAGAAGTTGTACTAATCATATCTTTTCCTTTGAAAAAAATAAAATCTCTCTTATCAACTTCTATTGCAGCTACAGTATAATTATTTTCTAACTCTTGCTTCATTAAATATGCAAGAGTGGTAGAACCGGATTCTTTTGTCATGCCTTTAATTCCAATTATTCTAGCGCCAGTTGTTGTGTGAACAATTTCACCAGCCACTTCTATAGGAGCTGGTTGTTCAACTTCAAGTTGCTGAATATGGGCAACATCTCTATATGAATTAGGATTATTATATAGGTACATTATTCCTTCAGTGTTTTTAGTAAAATTATATATTCCCATTGAGATAAGTTTGGATAAATATTCAGTAGAAGTACTTTCTACTGAATCATCCAAAAGTAAAATGATCTTATTCATGTCTAAAGAGATAGATAATTTTTGAATATTTTTAATATTTTTATAATCTTTTATAGCGGTTATATCCAATATCATACGTTGAAAATAAAAGTTTTGAAAACTTTTTATAATTTCATCGACTTCAAATTCCCCATTAAGCGTTTTAATAACGTCAATATCAAGTGATTCTAACATCGCTTGATATTTATTAGAAATAATAACATTCATAAATTACACCCCCTTAAAATGAAAAAATGACCCTTGTATCACCAGTGATATGATATCTTAATTTTATAAAATCTCCTATAACTGGTAAATTATATGACATGTAAACGCGAACAGTATAGTAACTTCCTTTTATAGTTGCATGTTCATATATACAAAATCTATAATTTTTCAAAGTATTTTTTGCTGATAAACCATCCATCTTTGGACAAGCTTCACCAGTTCTATTAGTAGAACTAGAATAGCTAGCAGTTTTTAAGTAATCTTCTATTTCTGTTCGAACAGTTGTATCGTTATAAGTTCCATTTTTTTCTATAATATCAATCACTTTACTTTTGATTTTATATGTTTTCGAATAGCCAAGAGAGAAAAATACTATAGTTGAGCATATTCCTATTACTATAATAACTATCATGAAAACTAAAGCATTAGATATTGACTCATTCATATTTCACTCTCCTATCCGAATCTATAAATTCTATCCGACCTTGTATAAATAGGAAAACTAAAATAACTACTTGGAAAAAAAGGAAATTCAAATGTTATGTATGAAATAACCCCATAACTATAATAGTGAGAAGAACCGTCATTGTTATAATAATATATACAATAACGATAATTCTTACTAATAGGTGTGGAAGCTGAAACTCCATTCTTAGCAGGGCAATTTCCAGTTTTTCTACTTGGATACCCTATTGAAGATAAATTCATATCTATTTCCTTTATTGACAAGCTATTATAACCTTCATACTTTTCTAATGAAGATATTATTACCTTATTAACTTTAAAAGCTTTGTAATATACGATTGTTCCTAAAATAAGAGCAAAAATAATTGACATAAATACTATGACAATATTATATAGCATTGTACTTCCTATTCCTTCACGCATATATTACACACCTCTTTTTATTAAGTATCTTGGCAAGTTTTAGTTGCAGCATTCCAATAATTTGTTACATTTTGTACATTTCCAGCAGCATCTCTATATTTACATTTTTCAGCATTACCTGTTGCTCCTGCTTCCCAATAACCACCAGCATTTGTACAACATCCTTTACGTGCAGAAGTAGTCATGTAACTATTGATCATTGGAGTTACGACAGCAGCAATTACACCGATAAGTATAATAGCAATTACTGTTAAGTTTGCTTCACCTGCAGCCTCTTTCATATTATCACCACCTTACCTTATTTAAATAAATTATAGCACATTTTTAGCATATAAGTAAATGACTTTACATGATTTACATTATACACCCATCATCATAAACATAGTTAACATCATAAAGAATAGTATACCACCACCTGTGCAGGTAAGCATTAACATAGTTTTATTCTCCATTTTATCCAAACGTGTTCTATATCTTTGCTCACGCGACTTATTTTGAAGAGCGGATACTGTTCTAGAAAACATCATTAGTTGCTCTTGTTTATTCTCTTGAGATCCTAATCCTAGTCTATACAATAGACGCATCATACGCATTGAATCTCTAACTGGATATTCCTGAGCAAAAGCCATATATGGATCAACGCTAGAATCACCAGCTTCAATTGCAGCTGTTAATTTATGCAATCCCGGTTTGAAAATATCTGGTGAAGTTTCAATAGACTTATTTAATGCTACTGGAACAGTATAATGTTGAATTAATATTTCCAAACTTTTTAAGTAATATGGAAGCATTAAATTTATTTGGTGTAAATTATTTTTATAATATTGTTTTAGTTTTTGATAATCTAATTTAAAAACTATATAACCACCTATTATACAAATTAATACATATATAAAGCTCATTTTAGAAAGAAACATAATAAACAATACAACAATTGTTAATAATCCATTTCTAATACGATTTTTATATAATTTATTAACACCAGCCTCATCAATATCTCCATTATATTTTAGATTAAGTAAGAATTTGTAATCATCTTCCATTAAAAATCTAAAATATGGCTCTACATCAGTAATGAATTTTTTTGCATCAATAACTTTATTGTATTGGAATATAAATAGAAGTATTGCACCAATAACAACAAACATAAGATCATATGTATTCATCTATTCAGCCCCCACATCTTCATTATAGTATTTTTCTCCACTTATTAGAAAATATGTATTAACAAGGATAATTCCGTGCAATAATAACTGAACCCATAATTCATTAAGCATTTCCAAATAAGTTTCTGAACCTAGTAAAAATTGAACTAACATTATCATTAAGTATAATATTATACCAAATTGCAAAAACTTTTTATGGAAGGCTGATCTATCCATTCTATCTCTATAAACATTTTCAACAAGCATATCTATATCTTGTGACATATTTTCTAGAGATTCACCTGCATCCTTAGAACCTTCGTTATTAATTTGAAGGAATAACTGATGCATATTTTTTACAATATAGAAATTATATCTTTCATTCATGTAATCTAAAGACTGTTCAATAGTACCATTAGTATATGCTAGATCAATCATCATCTTAACATCACTTTTTACTGGATCTTCTAAAACACCAGAGTCGTATACTCCCTCAATTGATTTAACAAAAGATTGTGTAGTAGCAAATTCCATAATTGTATTGGTTGTATATACTTGAATCTGTTCAAATATAAATTCACTATATAATCTTTTACATCTTAAATAAGTAAGATAAGGAATTACAGAAACAGCACAAATAACATATATAGATGAAATTATCAAACTATAAAAATATAGATATGAAATTATTGCTGATGATATAGCAAATATTGCAATTTGTATTGTATATTGCTTTGCTGTATACTCTTGTCCTAAACTCTTTACCTTTTCTCTTATTACTCTAAAGGAGTAAGGTGCATATTTTTCATATACTCCCTGAAGATTTCTGGAAATATATTTATACACATTTTCTCCAGTTTCTTTACGATAAACTATAACAAAAACTGCTATTACAGCTACCAAAATGAAAACTAGATTTGTCATTTTAATTCCTCCTTTACTCTTCTATTCAAACTTCAACGTTTCTACTGATGAGGATGTATCAGCTGATACATCGGCATTAGTAGTTGTTGATGAATTGGTACCATCTATTTGTAATACTTCTTCTTGTGGCACTGCAGCTTGTGCAGATGTAATTGGCGTAGCTACTGAAGTAGTAGCAGATTGTGCTGAAGCTTCTGAAGTAGCATTTTCCTCTTTACCAATATTAGCTGTTTTTTCTATGAATTCTTCTAATCCTGGTGTTGGTTGATTGCCTTCCTCTGAAGTTTCTTTTATTTCATCAGGATCTAAACTAACACCTTGACCATCCAAATATCCCACTAAGTATTTACTTGGTTTATTTCTTACAACATTACCTGTTGTAGATTTTTTATAAATTTGATTATATTTAGCCTCATTATCCTCATTTACATAAAATTCTGTAACTTCAGCTATTTCACGTACAAAACGTTTTGTTTGTTTATCTTGAAAACCTCTTATATATACACCAACTTGGATATATCTATAAATAGATTTTAAGAACTGTTCAATATCTTGATTTGTTTCAAGTAAACTATACATACGGTTTGGAATAGATGCTGCTTTATCAGCATGTATTGTTGATAATATATAGTGACCTGAAGATATAGAGTTACGAACTGCTTGAACAGCTTCAGCACTACGAACTTCGGAAAGCAATATCCACTTAGGATTTTGTCTCATACAAGTAACAAGTACATCTGAATAAGATGCAATGTTATTTGTTTTCATAGCAACGATATCTCTTTGTGGAAAGATTCTATCCAAGTGAAGTTCCAGAGTATCCTCTATTGTAATCAATTTTTCATTAGTAAATGTTTGGGCGGCTAAGTACTTAACAAACTCTGTTTTACCTGAGCCGGTTTCTCCACAAACAATAATATTACAGTGACCATGAACACACTTGATTAAAAATTCAAGTATGTCCAAGTCAACATATTTTTCTTTTAATAATTTGTCTTTTTCCAGTCTTATTTTAGCTGGAGTTTTACGTATAACGCATGCTATCCCATTTTTTGCAATTGAATCATGCACAAAGTTCATACGCAATTCAGCACTTTCTGAATCCAGAAATGGATGTGCCATGTTAAATGTTTTTCCCATTACATTAGAACATTGAAACGCAAGTTTTTCCATAAATGCATTATTTACAGCCGGATCATCAATTCTGAAAATACCTTTTGATAACGTTTTTAACCAAACTTGTCCACCATTACTGTATGAAATATCGGTAATATCATCATCTTTTAAATATTTATCAATTGCGCCAAAATCTATTTGGGAGAACATATTTTCTTCCATGACTAATCACCCCTTATTCTTCTGTTTTTGTATCACTAGTATCTTTTGTCGTATCAGTGTCTTCAGTAGTTGTACCTTCTTGTCCTTCAAGAACAATAGTTTTTGAATTAACATATTCTTTTAAGTATTCTGTACTTACGCGAGTTTCTCCTTCGCTAGCAAGTGTACCACCATGTGGAACTGGTATTAATTCAACACCACTTAGATAGCTTGCTTTTCTAAGTAATACATGTATTTCATCTGACAATCCGAAGATTAAATATGCAGGAGTTCTTTCTTCTGAACTATCCTCAAATACATCATTACCTTGTGCATCTTTTACTGCTACTACAGTAACATCAGCAAGTAATTTTCCAAACATAATCTTATTATCTGTATCTGCAGCTTTCATATATATGTCTATTTTACTTCCTGGATAAATTGAATTTCCATATGTTGTCTCTAAAGTAACAGGAAACATATAAGGAATTTGGTCATCAGCTATATCAAAGAAAGCTGAATCTGGTAATTCACTTTTAGTAATTAATGCTTCTTTATAAAACATACTTCCTGTAGGGATAACAGTGTTTACATTAGAATACATACCAATAATCATATTACTACTCGTATATACATTCTCCACTACAGCAATATTTGGAACCTCTATAGTCGTAATCATAGCCGCAGTAATTTGCGTTCTAGGTTGTATTGTTTCTGAAGCTACTGGAACTTCTGTAGGTGTTACAGCACTAGTTACTTGAGAACTATATCCCCAATATAATAATGCTAATACAGCAATTACACCAATAATTGTAACTGTATTTTTGTTCTTAAAAAATCTTTTTAGTTTGTTAACAAAATCGTTCATAAACCTCTTCCTTTCTTCTATTAATATGGTGTCTCTATAATGGCATCCAAAGTGTTACTTATAGTATAGTCTATAAGTTCTTCAGATTTTTTACCACCTCCAGAAACAAGTGTTCCTGTTTCGAGGGTACTAACTTTAATACTAACCTTAGGTGGTAGCTCATTAACGTCATAAATTTTTACTTTATACGTTCTTGATAGAGATGCATTTTGCGAAAATCTTCTTAAAAAATTCTCAACAAATTTTTCTCTATCTATGCGTATGGTTTCATTTTCTCTATAAGCAGTTACATCAAGAGCATCGAACATAGCTCCTTTTACTGACTCATCAAGTAAAGTCATTAATTGTTCATCAGTATTTGTAAGAGTTTGAAATAAGAAAATAAACCCTATTGCTATCATACCAAGTACTACTATAAAATATGCCCAAAACGACTCTTTCATTTCTTATTCCTCCTTACCATGCTTCTGTATTTCCACAATTACTATAGTTGCCAGAATTCTTAATTCCGCATCCAGTTACTAGGCCATTTAGATAATCCCTTAAAAATGTACTTTTACATTTAGAAGCATTACCTTCATCACTAATTTGGCTGCAAACCAAAGTGAAATCAGAATAACCTAAGCTAGTACCATTTGTGGCTCCATAATAATATCCGACAGCACTTTCCTGCTGCGTATTATACTTTTTAATTTTTCGCATTACTGCTGGTGTTAAATCAATTTCATACATTGGATCAATTTTATAAACTTCATAATAGCTTACTCCTCGATTGTTGTATATAAATGAATTAATATAATAATTTGAATTTGATTCCCAGTTTTCACCGGAATCTCTTAAATTATTTTCAGTGGCATTTTGCCCTGGAAATGGATAATATAAAGATACCTTCCTGTATATTAAATCCGTTCCACCTTTATCGTCGGAGCAAGCAGTATCGCTACTTCCTTCAACACAAATAATACTTGGTTCAGCATTTACAGTATAAGTACATGAATACTGAACATCCTTACTATAATTTGTTGTCGGATTATTCGTAAAATTTGTACTTCCGACTATATATCTATTAAATTTATTATTTGGACCAAATGAGTTATAAATCACGTGGATTGGATAGTTACCAGGTTTCGTAGAATAATGAATTGGTAAATTACTAAAACCAAGATATCTATAATTAACAGTTGCACTATTTAAAGATTCTCCACTTGCCTTATCAACATAATAATAAACACCAGATGGTAAAGTATAAGTGATAGTTTTTACTGTTTTTTGTTCCAACCAGACATTTGTTGGATAGCTTGCACTTGAATATTCTCCAGTACAGTTGCTTCCTCTTCCGCCATAGCATTCATAATGTTGCAAAGTGGAACTGTGTCCATTTGTAAGTGAATTATTTAATGCATCACTTACATTAATAGAATTATTTATTAATTTTGATGTATTACTAGTACTTATAGACCAATTTTTTTCAATTACTCCAACTTTTCCTCCTGTATTAGCATTGCCTCCACTATAATAATCAGTTGAAGAAATGATTGAAACACTCTTTTTTAAATTATAGCTTGAAACATAATTTTTTTCATCATATTTATATGTTACAGCATCTCCTAGACTTGAAGATGGATTAAATTCTGTGTATGTTCTCGCAAAATTATTACATTGTTTTAAGTAAGATAATAATTTATTTCTTTTATTTAGTGCACTCTTATATTGTGCATATTTTCCAGATATATCATAATTGTTTGGATCTCTGTTACCACAACAGTCTGTCCAAGTGCTAGGTTTAATTCTAACATTTGAACTACTCATATTAGAAGTTGTTCCAAATGTTGAGTACCAAGTAGATGTTAAATAATAATCTGAATCATATGTATATCGTGTGCAATCTTCTCGCGAATCACCGCAACAAGAAGTATCAGCATCAGGACCAGTAGGACAAGATCCACAGCATCCGCTGCAGCATGCACTTGTATCTGAAGTACTTTCTGTTGTCGCATGTAAATGTTCCTCAATCAATTCTTTTTGATATGCATCCCACGCTACTACTACAGCTTTATCTGCAGCATCCCAATCTTTTTGAAACTGCGTAACATTAATTACACCAGTTGTTGAACCTCTAGCGCTGGTTACTCTACAAGTTGAAGTTCCTTTATATGTAATTGGACCATTTATTTGTGTTCCTGAATAACCACCAAGTATATACCAACTACCAGCATCAACTTTAGTACCTACTTTTGGAAAATTATATTCTAAAGTCTCAGTACAATATACAGCACAGTATGGATTGTCACCAAACTCCTCTAAATAATAGTGGCTTTGATCTGTTAACTTTGTTGAAGATTCACTTTTAAATATGCAATCCCAACTTGCAACATCTTTGACAACTCCACTATTGCTTACAGAACAAGAAGTGGAAATCATACTTTTTGCTTCATCAACACTTGATGAACTATTTATATAGTAATCACAAGATGAAGTAACTATATTAGGACAACAATTGGTGTCTCCTGGATACTTACTGCATAATTCCTCTTGTGATAATCCTTTAGCTTTATCGCTAGCACAAGTATCCCCAGACTTTTTACATACAGTTGACAATAAATTATTAAGTGAAAACATACCAACTGCATAACCATATACTCTTGAACCACTTGTCCCATAGGCATTTACATAATTCGTGCAACCACTTACACCTGCAACGTTTCCCATAGTTGATGGTGTTGTTACATAACTTGCAAAGGTGCATCTTGTATTTCTACCAAATGATTTTCGTGATGGATCAACTTCATCTAGATATTTAATAATTTCAGTAATACTTCCTAGAACAAAAGTTGATGATCCAACTTTTTTAATTGACATCATAGGCTGAACCTCAATAAATATCTCTGAATTAACACATGCAGCCTTCAGTATACTAAGGTTTAAACCAAATAGTTTTAAAAAATTGTCTAATGTTTGTTCATTAATAGTAGCGCCTGCTCCAATAAGTCTATAAACTTCTGCTTTATAATTAGAAGATGTTATAGGATTAGCAAATCCAAAGTTAGCAGCATTTGTATCGCTACCAGTTATTCGGCTAATATGACTAAATGCCTGTGCTACAGCAGTTTTCTTATTCACTGCACCAGCTGCACCATAAACAGTTCCGCTTAGTTGATCAACATATCTTAAACTTGCACTAGCACTTCCGCTTGAAGTTGCAAGATTGTTGCCATTTTGATCAACAATCGAAACAATTGCTCCATATGGATAAGATTCTGAATAGACATATGCGCAGCTAGGGCAAGATCCACCTGGACTACCAGGATCTTGGTCTATACTCGGATCAACTGTAACACCAGCTTGCACTATACTTGGGAAAAACAATAGCAAACCAATAATTAAAACTACCAACTTCTTCATATTTCACCTACTTAACTTTTAAATCAAAACTGTCTTTTCTTTTTAAATAAATTATTCCTAATAATGATACCAATACAATACCACCAAAAATAGGAATATCATATTTTGTTAAAAACTCCATTATTTCAATAAAAATTTGGTATTTGTCTTCTGGTTTTTCTTCTTCTGCTGGAGTTTCATCTACTTCTAAGCTTTTTATATAATCGTTTATATTTTTAACAAATTCTTTTTCTGTTAAATTAAAATTAACCCATTTTTGACAATACTTATATTCTGGAACTTTTTTACACAACGTATTTGTATAATATTTGTTATAGCTTGGTGTTGTGACATAAAATTCATAAACTAATGTCCCCTTACACCAATCACCTGCATTTCCAAATGCTACAAAGTGATATGAAGCTCCTTCTAATAAGCCACTAATTATAACCTGATTGTTACTGTCACCATAATATACAGTCCCTACTTTGTTATAATAATCATCTACTTTCATTATATATATATCACTAATTACATTACTTATAGTTACTGTGAAATCAACATTACCATAACCTGTAGCTGGCAGATTTTCTACATAATCATACTTTGTAGTTATATTACTTGCAATTTTCTTTAATCTTGCTGTATTAGTTACCGAACAATCTTCAGCTTTTACAATGTTAGGTATGAAAACGACTATAATAAAAATTAAAACATATTTTAATTGTTTCATTTACACACCCTCCATTATTAAATTATACCATATTTATTCATTTTCTTATATATTTTTTTAGTCTATTTTATTGTATATTTATATTGTGTATTTCTAATGTTCACTAGCAAATAAATTTCATCGGCTTTTAGTACATTTTCATTTACTTCTAAATAATAATCATCATTTGTTGCTACTCTATAGGCAGTCACTTTTGAAAAACCACTGTTGGAAGTATAGGTTTTACCGTCAACTTTATAAACAAGTACACCAAAATAATTTATTAAACTATAAGGACTATAAATATTACTAATTGCGATATTTTCATCAATAGTCATTGTTGCATTTATTCTTAATAAAATTTTGTTATAATTAGCATTTACTAGTGGTTTTAAGTACTCAACTGACGGATAACATTCTTTACTATTAATACAATATTTATATTTTAAAGCATATTCTTTCGCCATATCAAATGAATTTATAGTTAATGTTGATGTTCCTAGTGTATCTTTATTTAGCAAAATCGCTTCTCCGAGTTTAGCTTCTACTACATCATCTTTTTCATCTAAATTTATTGGAGTTAAATTAACTCTAATATATTTGGGATTCAACTTATTTTCTTTTATCTCTATATCATTAATATACATAAACTGCATAGATTCTTCTATATCTTTGTTTGGAATTTCATATACCAACAGTATTTTTTCAAATTCTGTACTTATCTCTTCATTGTAGTAAGTTTCCCCCAAATCAAATATAGCAGATTTATACTCTACCTTTGTAGGAAAATAAGTATTATTATTAACGACCATCTCTGCTTTTGCAGTATTGAAAAGTTGGTTTCTTGATTGGGCTTTTATATGAACTTCCACTACCAATAGAGCTGTATCATTAGATGTTATTTTTATGCCACGATAATTTTCCTGTGTTATGTATGATTTTGTAACTCCCATATTAAATGTTCCAGCCAGAAATGTGTCGGTGTCACTTTCGTTATAGACAACATTATAAACATTCAAATTCATATATGAAAGAAAAGCTATTGTTGATATAGCTAATAGAATAAATATATCTATTATAAATTTATTTTCTACATATATATATTTCGCATATCTCTTATTCTTATTAAGAATTCTCTTAATTACATTTGTTTCAACATTAACACTTACTTCAAATTCTTCATTGTCTTCATCTTGAACATCAAGCTCCATCAAATCTTTTCCAAAATCAAACTTCTTTATATCAAGTCCAACTGCTCTAATAAATGAAAGAATCATAGATATAACTTGAATAGCTAATAAAATCAATGCAATATCATGAATAAGTTTTACTTCTTTTAATTCACTAATATTTGTTTCAATATAGTTTAGTTGATTATACAAATAACTATATATTACTACTGTAGTGCCATAGAATCCTATGTTTAATACATAAAATAATTTTGGCTTCTTTTTTCTAATCATTACAACCAATAAAACAATTAAAAGAGTCATTATAATTCCTGGAAATAGGAACATTTGTGTATTGAAAAGTTCACCAGTTATATCTTTTTGAGTTGCAAGCATATCTGTTTGCATAAATACTCTAATATAGTCGTATATAAGATAACTTCTATACACCAAATAAATCATACAAACAGTAATGATTGTATGAATTAATTTAAAATTTTTAATTAATATGGCATACGGTTTACGTAGTATCATTATATCTCCCCTTATTATATATTTATTATACCTTATTTTGGGGTAAAAAAAAAGATTTATTAGCTAAATCTTATAATGTTGTAATTGATATTAGACATCAAACTAAACAATAAAGCAATTTATTATTCTAAAATATTAACTTAAAAATATATGTCTATCTGTATAATATTGAAATAGAAATTGTTGTAAGAAGTATTAAATAACTTTGTTATCAAAATTTTTTATAAATTATTAAAACAAAACAAGTAGAAAGTTCTACTTGTTTGTAAATATAATATTAATTAGTATTAATTTGCTGTATATTAGAATCACCAATAACAACTTCTATTTTATATAATGTACTCTTGCTATGTGTAGTGTATATTATACTACATGCTTGGTTAAATTTCATACAATTTTGAATAACCTGAAAAACTTGCCATATAATTTTTCCATATTGCATTTAAAGAAATTGTATATAAATTATTGCCATATCCACTAAATATACTGATTAAACTCTTATTTGAGTCTAAAACCTAATATGCATTGTGTATCTGCCTAGTAATCCATAACCCCTAATCTGTTTTGCTTACATTGTACTATCTACTAATATATATTATTTATTTTTATTGAGCCAAGCTTATTTCATACAATCTAGGATTATATCCTGTTGCTAGTTCAGACTTTATATATTTAGTTCCCGTTGGTACTGTATATACTCCGTTAGTAATTGCAGAACCTGAAGCACTTATAGAACTTATAACATTTCTATCTTCATCTAAAAATCTTAAGTATGATGTTTTTTGCAAAGTTGAATAGTTACCGCCCGCCCATACTACACTTATATTTTTTCCAATCATGCTACTATCTATAGACATATACTGATTTGTTGTTGCAGTGTACGTTGTATTATTTTCATCGAATACTACTTTAGGAATTGAATCAGTTGAATTAGCTGTAAGGCTAGATATTATTCTAGATTCATTTCCATATATGTCAATTCCTTTTGCATATATAGTATCACCTTGTTTAACATTTATTGCACTACCCGTATAATTTAACCAATCTCCCGTTGTTCCTATTCTATATAATTTTTGAACACTAGTAACAAAATAATCTATAGTTACCGCTTGATATGGATCTCTAATTATTTTTGATGGATCTGAAAATAACGTTGGATACTCATTAATCGCAGCAAATTTTGGTTCATTACTTGTTCTTATTTCATATAATCTAGGATTATATCCTGTTGCTAGTTCAGACTTTATATATTTAGTTCCAGCCGGTACTGTGTATACTCCATTAGTAATTGCAGAACCTGAAGCGCTTACAGAACTTATAACATTACTATTTTCGTCTAAAAATCTTAAGTATGATGTTTTTTGCAAAGTTGAATAGTTACCCCCTGCCCATACCACGTTAATTGTTTTTCCTTGCATTGTACTATCTACTAACATATAATGGTTAGTTAGCGCTGTATAAGTAGATTCATTATCGTCAAAAACTTCTTTAACTATAGCATCTGAAACACTTGCTGTATAACTAGATATTGTTCTAGTTTCATTACCATATTGATCTATTCCTTTTGCATATATAGTCTGTCCTTGATTTACCTTTATTGGCTGATCTTGATAAATCTTCCATTCCCCGGTTGTTGAACCTATTTGATACAATCTTTGTACTGTAGTTTCAAAGTAATTTATCGTTACCATCTGATATGGTTCTCTTATTGTTTTTGTTATATCTGCTGTTATTGTTGCATAGCCGTTTTGAGCAGTAAATCTTGGTTCATTACTTGGTCTTATTTCAAATAGTTTAGCATTACGATCTTGTGTTAATTCAGATTTTATCCATTTTGTTCCAACTGGTATTGTGTATACTCCGTTAGTAACAGTTGAACCAGAGGCACTTATTGTTCCTATAACATTGCTACCTTCATCTAAAAATCTTATATATGATGTTATTGCCATTGTTGAATAATTACCACCTGCCCATACAACATTTACTGTTCTTCCTTGCATTGTACTATCTACTAACATATATTGGTTAGTTAGCGTTGTATAAGTTGACTCATTACAATCAAAAACTTCTTTAACCATAGCATCTGAAACATTTGCTGTATAACTAGATATTATTCTTGTTTCATTGCCGTATTGATCGATGCCTTTTGCATATATAGTTTGACCTTGATTTACCCAAATAGGCTTATCTTGATAAGTTAACCATTCTCCAGTTGTTGAACCAATTTGATATAATCTTTGTACTGTAGTTTCAAAGTAGTTTATTGTTACCATCTGATATGGCTCTCTTATTATTTTTGTTGTATCCGCTGTTAAGGTTGCATAACCGTTTTGAGCAGTAAATTTCGGTTCATTGCTTGGTCTTATTTCAAATAATTTAGCATTACGGTCTTGTGTTAATTCGGATTTTATCCATTTTGTTCCAACAGGTATTGTGTACACTCCACTAGTAACAGTTGAACCAGAAGCGCTTATTGTTCCTATAAGGTTTTTATTTTCATCTAAAAATCTTATATATGATGTTATTGCCATTGACGAATAATTGCCGCCTGCCCATACTACGTTAAGTGTTTTTCCTTGCATGTTACTATCAACTAACATATATTTATTTGTTGTTCCAGAATAAGTAGTTTCACTTCCATCATATGCCACTAATTCTAATGCATCAGCTGGCATACCAAGTGTTTTATTTGTAACTACTTCTAAGCCTGTTGTTTTCTTTACACTTTTTGCTTGTAAAATTCCATTAGCCATACTAAATGGCCCAGTATATAAACTCCATGTTGCTCCATTATCAACGCTATAATAATTGTCAATATCAGTTCTTGAGTCATATGTGATTGTTGTTGTAGCATCCAATGTTACTCCATATGATGTCAATACTGCATAACCTGAAGTTGATACTATTAATGGTGCTTTTGGTAAATCTAGATCTAGATTTACTATCTTTTTGCTAACAATAACTTCATTACCTGCTGTGTCTTTTCCTCTTGCAAATATTGTTACTGTTCCATCTGAATTTTGCCAATTATTTTGTAGTATTGTGTAAGAGTTAATAGAGAAAACATCATTATATGTCATCCATGTTGTACTACTTCCTATTTTAAACTCTTTTGTTGTTGAATCTCCATAGTTAATTGTTATTTGTGATGTTGTTCCTACTGTATTTTCAGGAGATGCACTTATATTTATAAGGGGTGGTGTAAGGTCAATATTTTCAACATTTAATGTATAAACTTGTGTGTTTCCAACACCATCTTCAGCATAGAAAGTATAATATGCATTTTCGGTAATAGTAACTATGCTATTATTTGCTATTTCGTTTCCGCCACTTGCAAAATAACTTTCACCTAGTATTCCTTTTGCCCATTTTACTTTGCTTACCTTTATATCATCTGTAACGCTTACTTTTATGCCCAGTTTTTGCGTAGCTGTTACTAAATCAGTTGTTAGTTTTATAACTGGCTGATTCTCATCAATATTTACTACTTTATATATTGTCTCTTCTGACCATACTTCAGCATTATCTTGGCCACGTGCATAGATAACATAATTATTATTCTTTATATTAACTGGTGATTTATATGTTGTCCAGTCAATTACGGTATTTCCTTCATCATCTACTACTTTATACTGCTTTTTTACTAAATCTTTTGAATAGATTATTGTAGCATTTATTTCTTTTGCTGGTTCTAAAGTATCTAAAACTATTGAAGGAGGTTGTGGTGTTGTTCTATCCCAGCGCATAAATATATATTCTTTAAGCTCTGTGAAACTAGAACTTGTTATATACCAGTGATTTGTA
>JAEYYH010000022.1 GCA_023430885.1 Bacillota bacterium | reverse complement strand
TATTCACATATGGAACTCCTACTATTATTTCACTTGGATATATAACTGAAACTACTTTTCCATCTGTTACATACTCCCCTGATTCAACTACCTTTTCATTTGTTATTACATATGTTGTATTTAAAGTGGTTTTTTGTTTGTTTTCATCTTCTACATCATAACTTGTTTTTACCGTTGTCACTCCGTCTACTATAGTTGGTTTAGATACAGTAACTTTATATTCGCCATTTGCATATTTAAAATTTTGCGTCATTTCCTTATCTGGAAATAACTCAGATAGACTAATAACTGTGTATGGTGTTTCTTCTTTATCCTTTTTATTTAAATTAAATAAAATATACGTTACACCTAATATAACTATGACACTTACTATTACAATTACTTTTTTCATTTCTTTTACCCTTCTACTACTTTAAATTCTATATTTTTTATATTTGAATAGTCACCTGCTATTCCTGTTGTGAACACTTTTACTCTTCCTGGCTCTAGATTTTCTACTACTTGCATCATTGACTTTACTTCTTTTCCGGTTTCATCTTTTAAAACTATCTGAACTGTAAAATTTTTAACCTCTTTTGTATTATTTAACATTTTTGCTGATAAGTTTGTTATACCGCCATCATATACTTTTGTAATCTCGCTAAAAGTTACATCTTCAATGACTACATCATTTTCAGCTACATTATCTTTGATTGTTGTTTCTGTCTTCTCATTTTCTTTTTTATTAATGTTAATTATAACTGTTATTATAACTACAATAGCGATTAAAACTATTAAAATTGCCGTGACTAATTTCTTGTTTTTACTCATTTTTTTACTCCATTTTCACACTTTTTAGGACTTACGACATTAAAAGATTAAAAGATTAAAAGATTAAAAGATTAATATATACCAATTACTTAAATACCTAACTTTATAATAAATGGCATATTCTACTATAATTCAAATTATACTCAAAAAAAAAGTCAAAGTCAATTGATACTAGTCTATTTAATAATTTTTAATAATTTAAAATTTATTTACTAATAATAAAAAAAGTTTAAGTAAAAACTTAAACTTTTTGTTTATGTATGAATAATAAATTAATGTTTACATAACGATCAATTTATCTTCTGAATTTCATCACCAAGCAACAGTGTTGCCACATTTTGTATAACCACTTCCAGAAATTGCACAACCTTTTATACCCCAACTTCTTATTATAGAACTTGTACATTGTCCGGCTTTACTTCCGTCTGGATTAGTTTTACATGTTAATGTGAAGTCAGAATATCCAACCGTTGCAAAAACCTGTTTTGCTGTGCCTTTGTAATACCACTCTTTGGTATTACTTCTTGATGTATTATATTGTTGAATTTTCCTCATTAATGCAGGAGTTAATGTTACTTCATACATCGGTTGCAATTTATATAATTCATAATAAGAGACTCCTCTATTATTATATATATATTTGCTTATTGCATCTGTACCACTAGCAGTAGCCCAGTTTTTTCCCGCAGTTCTTAAGTTTGTTGTTGTAGCATTTTGACCTGGGAAAGGATAATATAAAGAAATTGGTCTATATATTAAATCTGAGCCAGTTGGATCATTACCTCCACAACTCTTATCACAACTATTTGGACCACATATAATGGTTTTATCACAACTGATCTTATAAGTACAATTAAATTTAGTATCAGCATGATAAGACACATTATTAAAGTTAGAAGTTCCAATAATATATGAATTAAACTTATTGTTATTTCCATATGTTGTAGTTGTTATATAATAATTATAATCTCCTGGTTTTGTAGAAAAATGAATAGGCAAATTACTAAATGGTATATAATCATAATTTGCGGTAGGTGTTGATGATGAAAAACCACTTGGTTTATCAACATAATTATTTATTCCATCTGGCAAAGTATATTTATATTCTCTTTTTGTAACTTGTTCAAACCAAGCGTTTGTAGGATAAGAGTACTGACTAATTTTACTACACTTAGTTTTAGTAACATTATAACCACAATCGTAATAATTAATTAAGCTTGAATAACCACGAACTGAAGTTTGATCTGTATTATATGCAGTTGTCTCATTAGATGCATCACTGCTTACATAATTACTATATGTTAAAACAGAAGAATTTTTTGATCCTCTACTATTACCAGAACTAAAGTAATCAGTAGAAGATGATGCACTACCTGTTGGTTTTAAAGTATATGTATTTTTGTATAAAACATCATCATATGTAAATGTTACAGATGGTTTGAATTCTTTATATGTTTTATAAAAATTATTACATTTTTTTAACTCTGCTAATAAGTTGGCTCTTTCATCAACTTTTTGCTTATATATCGCTTTTAATGAAGCAACATTTTTAAGTCCAACTTTAGAAGTACAAGACGAACCGCATCTAGATGTACAACCGCAACTGCCATTTGATATACCAGTTGATCTAGAGAAGGTTGCTCCATAGTATGTTTTATTATTATAGGTATAATATGTTCCAGATCTTGACTTAGAACATGAATCATGTGATGAACAATATGTTGATGTATGACAAGATCTATTTGCTCCTGTACCTGAACAAGTTGTTCTAGTACTATAGCCTGTGCACCAACTATCTGTACAAGTTCTGCTCCATGAATGACTTGTTGCATTATTTATAACTTCATTTTGTAATTCTGCATATTGCCAATTATCAAAAGCTACAAGTACTTCCTGATCTTTAGCTTTAAATTCATTAACAAACTGTGCAACATCGATAACACCATCATCACTGCTTGTTTGTGAAGTTACACGACATGTACTTGTCCCTTTATACGATATTGGTCCTATTTTTTGTAATCCTGATGCTGTTGCTATAGTAAAATATGTTCCAGCATCTGCATATGCACCAGTATTTGGCAATGTATATTCTATTTTCTCTTCACAATATATTGAACAATATTTATTCGAAAAACTTGAAAATAAATAATTGTTTCGAACTGTGGTATCTCTATTTGATTCCGTACTAGTAAAAACACACTTCCAACTTGCACTATCCGAAACTAAACCATTAACACCACTAGCACACGTTGAAGGCACAGTTTTTGTAAACGTATATTCATTTTTACAAGTATCTACAGGGACACTATGACACCCTGCGTTATTCAATTGTGATTGAGTCATTGGTGTTTTAATTTTAGTTGAATCATGATTAGCGGCATCTGTTGCATATTCTATATCATAAAGATCACAGCAGTACTTTACGCCATCTGTAGATGGATTACAAGGTGTATTTGATGTAGGAACATCAACTGGCCATGTAAACATATTTAGTCCGTATCCAGAAGTATCGCTTGCTACTGTTGCCGCACCCGCAAATGAACCTGTCTGTCCAACAGAAAAGCCTATATCTTTTTTGTTTAAGTACATTGCAGTAGAAATTCCTATTTTTGTATCTGTAGAATTCCATATATCATATGTGGCAAATATATTTTTTACTGTCCCTAATCTAACCGAATCACTACTACCATATAAACCAGTTATTATTGGTTGAATAACAATTCTAAAGCCTTTTGTTCCACCGATTGATTGCGTACAGTCTGAAAGTGTATTCCCATATCCATGCGTCTTGCAATAATTTGTCATCCATACTTTTACCGAATCCATATTTGTAGCACCATAATTAGTTATATGATTAAATAAAGCTATGAAATTATTGGTATTATTATAGAAAAAATCTTTGGCAGGGGCAGATATACCACCTCTTGTATTAGTTGGGAAACCACTTCCTAAAGGATAAATTGTTTTACCAGCAAAGAATCCCATTCCTGTATAATAAGAAATGTTCCCGTTAGCATATATTTTACTGTCGCCTATTGGAATTTTTCCATTTAATCCTGTTTTATTTGGAAAATAGTATAAACCAATTTCTAATATAACATGATTCTTAACATCCCATATACATAACTGTGAACTTCCCTGGTTACAGTAGCAATTTGATTGTCCTTTACAACCAACAGATGAAGTACCAGAACCATTATAATCATCAGCATATACATTAACTACACAAAAAAATATTGCAACAATAGTCAATGAAATAAAACTCAATATTTTTTTATACTTTTTTGTTTTCTGTATTATCATTTTCTTACCCCTTAATTTAAATAAAAGAAAATTTACTCTACTATAATCTAATATTCAATCTTCTATCTTTACTTATAATCATTATACCCTATTTATTAAAAAAAAAAAAGATTTAATTACACTAAATCTTCTTTTCCAAATAATAATTTCTTAATTCTTTAAATCTTTGATAATGCATTACTTCTCTTTGTCTTAAATATAAAAGTGGCGCTATTAAATCAATATCATTTGTTAGATCAATAAGATGTTCATAAGTAGCCCTTGCTCTCTGTTCAGAAGCCATGTTACTTTCCAAGTCAGCTATATAATCCCCAGTTGTGGCAATATATGCAGTAGTAAATGGTTCACCTGATGGACTTACTGGAAATGGTGAGTTATCATGCATAGTAAACATTTCACCTAAACCATACTTTTTCATTTCATCTGGTGTTGCATCTTTTGTAAGTTGACATATCATTGTCGCAATCATTTCAACATGTCCAAATTCTTCAGTTGCTATATCAGTAAGAAGCGCTTTTCCTTTATCGTCAGGCATTGTATATCTTTGATTTAAATATTGTAGTGCAGCACTAAGTTCTGAATCTGGTCCACCATATTGTGCTAATAAAAATTTTGCCATTTTTAAATCTTTATTTCTAATATTAACAGGATATGCTAATTTTTTTTCATATTTCCACATTATTTATTTACCTCCCAAGGCCATGGTGAGTTAATCCAATCCCATCTGTTTCCTTTTAGAGAATCACTATCTAGTAATATTGGTCCATACTTATTTTGATAAACATTCATAAAATCCTTATATTGTTTTAAATAGTAATTGTATAATTCGATCATTTTACTATCATTTGGATTTAAATCTAGATATAAATTTAAATCTTGCATTGCAAATTCAAGTGAATCTATATTTGTTAATATTTCTGCTTGTTCATTACTTGGATTAATATCTATAGGATTGTTAACGCGATATGAGTTATATAAATCTGGAAATAAGTTTCCCCTTATAAATCCTTGGTATGGATCATATAATTCATTTAATTTTTCAGTTTGTTGATTGTAATTAGGTTGATTATAATTATTGTTTACATAATTATAGTAGTCTCTATAGTTATTCATACTATTTCCCCCTCATTTTATAGTATGAATAACTATATTTTTGGTATAGGCTAATTAAATTATGTTATAATCATACTAGGTGATTTATATGAAAAAGAATTTAATATTAAGTTTTTTTATTTTGCTTTTTGTACTAACAGGATGCACAAAAAGTAGTATATTACTTAATAATGTTGCTAGTGTAAACTATAAAAGTGTCACTTTGTTAGAAGACGATATGCTTAATATTGTTGATAAAATCAACAAAGTTAACTTTGACACTAAATCAGCAATTGATGTATTAAAAGAAGACGCAAGTCCACTAATTATAGAAACTGACAGTTTAAAATATGAGTTTATATTTGTGAATGATAATATATGTTATAAAACTATAGATTCAGCCAGTGGTAGTTATTTATGTGGCAAGTCAAATAAAATTCAAGCAGACTTAGAAGAACTTTACAATGATTATACTAAAGAAAACTTTAAAATAACTTTTAACAATAATTATACAAAAAACGATGGAATTATAGTGAATTATGAAAATACCAATGAATCAATAATAATTGAACTCAATGAAGAAGTAAAATCAGTCTTTATATATAAAAGTGAGCTTGATGAAGCAGGTAATATTATTTCAGGAGATACAATTTATGAAGCAAAAAACATCGATAAGAAAATTATAGTCAAAACCACACCTTCTGAAACAGTTCCAAAAATGTTAATAAAAATTGTTAATAAATATGGTGTCGGTTTTATGTATATGCCTACATACAATGGCAAAACAGGAGAAATCAATTTTTATAGCCCATTCAAATCATAAAAAAAACTAGAATAATCTAGTTTTTTTATATGTCAATTTCCTCTTCGTCTACTATTGCCAAATCATCCATATCTTCATCGTCATCAAGATCTAAATCTTCATCTTCAAGTGGTTCTTCAACATCAGTAGTTTCATCTTCTACTTCTGCTTCTTCATCCTCTTCTTCAAAATCATCTATTTCAATTTCTTCTTCATCGTCATCATCTATGCTAATTTTGACAGCGTGATTATCTCTTAAATCCCATTCAACTGTATCTAATAAAATAAATCTTTTATCTGTAGTTAAAGAAGTATAGAATTCGCCAATTTTGTCAGTATATTCTTGTTCAGTATATCCTAATAAAGAACATATTTTTTTAAATATACTTAATGTGTTCATTGGCTTATTATTTTCTTTTAATAATAAAGCTGTTAAATCACAATTAGAAAGTAATTCTAACTCTGCTTTTGTCATATCTTCTATTTTCATAAAATCCTCCTACAATATATACGCCAGATTTAATTCTACCACATTTTTCATGTGTGTCAATACTTTTTTTGACAGTTATATAATATGCATTATTTCTAAATAAATACCACTACATCATAGAAGGTATTTCAATACCTAATAAGTAAAGCATTTCTTTGATTATTTTGTTAGATATGCTTAAGATAAACAACCAATCATTTTTGTTGATTTTATCTTCCATATTAGCAATATGATTATTTTGATAAAAGACATTACATGCTACGCACAAATTATATACATACTCTGCAATATAATTTGGTTTTCTTTCATAAAAGGCTGAATTAACTGCATCTATATAATCTAACATTTTGATTCTTAAATCACGATCAAATTTATTATATATGTTATTTGTTAAAGTTAAATCAAAATTTTCCTCTTTTAATATCTTATTAATTCTTAAATAAGTGTATAAAATGTATGGTCCAGTTTTTCCTGATACATCTGAGAATTTATTTAAATCAAAAATGTAATCTTTATCACGAGAATTTTGTAAATCTGCAAATTTCAAAATAGAATTAACAATTTTATCTACATCTTCACGAGACATTTCTTTATTACTTTCTTTTTTACTAATAAATATTTCTCTTGCTGTTTCAAATAGACCCTCTAATTTAGGATTGTCACCATTTCTTGTTTTATATGGTTTTCCATCTTCGCCATTAACTGTTCCATAGCCTAAATGTTCTAAACTACTATATGGCATCAATCCACCCAAATCGCTAGCTCTAAACACTTGTTCAAAGTGTAAGGCCTGTCTACTATCAACTACGTACAAAATATGATCTGGATTAAAATCTTCTTTTCTCTGAAGAATAGTGGCTAAGTCAGTTGATGCATATAAATAAGCACCATTACTTTTCTTAAATAAAAGTGGTGGAATTTCTTTTTTATCTTCTGGTTTAGAAACATTTACAATAATCGCTCCTTCACTTTCACTTAGAATTCCCTTATTATTGAATTGTTTTTCTAATTCATCTAAATATTTATATGAATCACTTTCACCTAACCAAAGGTCAAAATTAGCTCCTAAATAATCATAATTTTTCTTAATATCTTGTATTGAAATTTCAAGAATTCTTTTCCATAATTCTGTATATTGTTCATTACCGTCTTGAAGTTGCTTTGTTATCTCTGCGCATTCTGCTTTAATTTGTTCATTTTCTTTACAGATTCCACTCATTTCAGGATAAATTTTATCAAGATATTTTATATCTATATCTTGTGATGTTTTGCCGTCTCTTAATATTCCATAAATAACTTGACCAATTTGCAATCCATAATCACCTAGATGAACATCACCAATGGTTTTATGACCAAAGAATCTAATTATTCTAGATACACTCTCACCAACTAAAATTGTTCTCATATGCCCAACATGAAGAGGCTTTGCTACATTGGCACCGCCAAAATCAACAACAAATGTTTCTTTCTTGTTTGGTATGTTTAAAATTGTTTTAATATCATTAGTCATTTCTTTTAAATATTTATTTATAAACGTATTACTTACAGTAATATTAATAAATCCTGGTTTAACAAATTCAATTTTATCAAAATAATCATCAAAGTTCTCATAATTGTTTAACTCTTCAACTATTTTTTCACCTATTTGAATAGGGCTTTGATGATATACTTTTGTTAATTTAAATACATCGTCACATTGATAATCACATAAATCAGGACGATTTGATTTTATTACTTTAATACTTTCAATATCATATCCAGCTTTATTAAATGATTCTTTAATTATTTTTTCTAATTTTTCTATTATCATGTTTTTCTCTCCTACTTATATATATTCTATATAGAATTTAAATTCAGAAACTGATTCACCATCTAATATCATTTTATACTCTACTTCAAGAGTACTATCTCCAATTATTAAATCAGTTGTCTCTACTTCCATATTTAAAATTCCTAATTGTTTAACATTATAAAATCCTTTCGTTTTTTTGCCTTTTTCAAGTGGCAAATGGATTTCATAATCATCTGATCGCCGAATTATATTAATACCATTTTCTTTTTTTTCTATTGATACAGTTACATTTCTATCTAAGTATTTTATAGTTTCTTTGCTGTCTAAAATAGCATTTACTTCATTATTAAAAAATTTGTTTTCTGTTTTATTATGTAAACTAGTTCTTAAGTTGATTTTTGCCATATTATCACCATATTTCTATTTAAAATACATCTGTTTCTCTTGTTTGTAATTATAGCATATCTTTCACTAAATTGCACTTATATTTTGACTTTTTTAAGCAATACTAAATAAAGGTAAGGTGATGATATGAAAATAGTAAAAAAACTAATAAAATTTGGAATTATACTAATTCTATTTTTAATTATTATCTATATTGGAATATATGTATATGCAAAAATGAGTAACAAATTAAATATAGAATCGGCTAATAGTTATTCAATGTATGATAGTTCCGGGGAAATATTCTCTGGATATAATAATAATTGGATAGATTTAAGTGAAATATCAGACAATCTAATAAATGCTACTATCTCGATAGAAGATAAAAACTTTTATAATCATATTGGATTTGATTATTTAAGGATTTTAAAAGCTTTATATGTAAATGCAAAAAATGGTAAAAATAGTCAAGGTGCATCTACAATATCACAGCAATATGCTAAAAATTTATTTTTAGATTTTGACAAAACCTGGGGAAGAAAAATTGAAGAGGCATGGTTAACAATTAATTTAGAAACTCATTATAGCAAAGACGAAATATTAGAAGGTTATTTAAACACTATAAATTATGGTGGTGTTTATGGAATTGAAAATGCTAGTTATTATTATTTTGGTATTAGTGCAAGCGAACTATCATTAGCTCAGGCATCTATGTTAGCAGGGATTCCTAAATCTCCTAGTTATTATTCCCCAATTACTAATATTGATAATGCCAAAAGTAGACAACTTACAATTTTGAAATCCATGGTGAAAAATAAGTATATAACCGAAGAAGAACAAAACAATGCTTATGATGAGGAATTAACCTATATTGGCAAATTAAAATCAAATGATTCTAGTACACTTATGTATTATCAAGATGCTGTTATGGCAGAATTAAAAAAAATTGATACTATACCTGATTCTTTGATTGACACAGGAGGTTTAAAAATATATACAAATTTAGATTTAAACTTACAAATGGAGTTAGAAAAATATATTGATACCTATATTACCGATGAGAAACTGCAAGTTGCTAGTATTATAGCTGATCCAAATGATGGAAAAATACTTGCTCTGGTTGGTGGTACTGATTATTCAAAAAGTGAATATAATAGAGCAATATCTGCAAAAAGACAAGTTGGTTCAACATTTAAACCATTTTTGTACTACGCAGCAATTGAAAATGGATTTACTGCTTCTACAACTTTTAACAGTTCTAAAACCACTTTTGTTTTTTCCAACGATAAAACATATAGCCCTAGTAATTTTGGTGAAATATATCCTAATAAAGAAATAACACTAGCTGCTGCTCTGGCATACTCTGATAATGTATTTGCAGTAAAAACGCATCTTTTTTTAGGTGAAGAGACCCTCGTTAATACACTTAAACGAGTTGGCATAACTAGTGATTTACAAGAAATACCATCTTTAGCTTTAGGAACAGCCAATATAAACTTAACCGAAATGATAACTGCATATTCTACACTTGCTAGTTATGGATATAAAATAACTCCACATTTAATAGAAAAAGTTGAAGATGCTAACGGAAATATTTTATATGAATATAGTGAAACTAAAGAAGCTGTTTTAAGTAAAAGTATAGTATATATTGTTAATGAATTATTATCTAACTGCTACTCTTCAAGTTTTGTTGATTATAATTATCCAACATGCTTAAACATTGCAGCAAAACTAACTAATAAATACTCTATGAAAACAGGTTCGACAGATTCAGATGCACTAGTATTTGGCTATAACAGTAATATAGTTATGGGGGTGTGGGCTGGTTATGATGACAACAGTGATATTCCTTCTAATGTTAGTAGTGATATTAAAAATATATGGGCTGATACTATTGAATCATATTTCAGTGATAAAGAAGCTACATGGTATGATATGCCTAGTAATGTTGTTGGCTCTCTTGTTAATCCAATTACTGGCGAAATTGTTACATCGTCAGATCAAAAATCAGCAATGTTATACTACATAAAAGGAACTGAACCAAGTATAAATGAAACTGAATTAGATGACTTAATTCCTACAATCAAGGAAGAATAATTGGTATTGGTTTATTGCAATAAAAAAGCAAGTTAATTACGAACTATTTTAGTTCGCATCATTATTAACTTGCTTTATTTTGTAAATAATTTCATCTTCAGTATTTGCAATTATAGCTTTATTATTAAAAATAACGACTACTTTTGATCTACCTATACCACACATATTATTACATCCTATTTCATAACTTGCGTCTGGATAAACTTCATTTAACTTTTTTAAAATAGTTAAATGATTGAATGCTTTGCATTTATCACAAATACTAAATTTCATTATTTGTTATTATAGTACAAACGTCGCCTTGATTTACTAGATGACCGTTACCATCATCAGTATCAATATGAAGTTCAAAAAAACTATTTTCTGCCACTTTCAAGTATACATTATCAATAATTCCGCCTTTTTCACCATTAAGTCTCACTTTTACTTTAGTAAGACCATTAAATCCAAATTCTTGCATTTGAGCTGGAGTTATGTGAATATGACGAGTTGCAATAATACACCCTTCTTCAAGTGTTATTTCTCCATTTGGACCAACCAAAGTGATTTCTTCACTTCCAGCTAAATCCCCAGAATCTCTAACTGGTGGATTAAGACCTAACTTAAACGCATCAGTTTTTGAAATTTCAACTTGATTATATAATCTTAAAGGCCCAAGAATTCTTACATTCTCTATCTCACCTTTTTTCGTTTTTATTGTTACTTTTTGATTACTTGAAAATTGTCCTGGTTGATTTATCTCTTTGATGCATTCTAGTGGAGCATCACCAAATAATTTTTTATAATTTTCTTCATTTAAATGAACGTGTCTATTTGATACACCTACTGTTATTTCCATACTATTTCCTCCTTTAAAATTATACCATAACTACGCCATTTGTAGGTATAAAAATAGTGATTTTTAATATACTTTACGGAAAGGATGATTATATGAATAATAATTATAATAATGCTATTTTTCCGGGAAGTCCCCTATATACTGGCAATAGTCCAGTTCCAAATCAACAAAATATGCCACCGGCTTACACATCAGAAATTCCATTTGAACAATCTTATATTGAGAATATATTAAGACAAAATAAAGGAAAAAAAGTAACTGTATATGCATCTTTTGCTGATGCGGCTCCAGAATATAAGAGTAAAACATTTTCAGGAATAATTGAGCAATCAGGTAGAGATCACATAATATTAAGTAATCCTACTACAGGAAAATGGACATTAATTTTAATGATTTATGTTGATTACATTGAATTTGATGAGAAAATAAACTATGATACAAAATTTGTAGATATCGATTGAAAAAATAACTAATTCTTGTTATAATTAAAATGGTGATAAAATATGGATATAATAATGGCACTAATTTTCATCATTGTAATTTTATGCATTATAATGATTTGGCACATAAATACATTTAATAGATTTCAAAGTTATATTATTAGAATTAATGAGGCAGAGGCAAATATTGATTCTATTCTAAGAAAAAGATATGATTTATTAAATAAATCTATTGGTGTTATTAAGTCTAATACTGATGAAAAGAAAGTTTTAGAAGATTTATCTGATCTTCGATCTCAAAAATTAACTAATTTTGATTTAGATAGAAAAATTTATGATGCTATAAATGAATTTAACAAATATAAAGAAGAACATAAAGATTTAAAAAAATGTGAAGGGTTTATGAAAATAGAATTAAGCATAAACGAAACCGAAGCAGAAATTGAAGCATTAAGAAAATATTATAATGATATTATTACAGATTATAATAAAATGGTTAAATCATTTCCTTCAAATGTTGTTGGTTTATTATGTAAGTTTAAGAATAAAAACTACTTTGACGGAAAAGAAATAAATAAAAATAAAAACGAAATTAAATTATAAAAGGAACAATTACTTGTTCCTTTTTTTGATTAAAGATTTTATAAATAATAAAAGAATAACCAATATTATTAAAACAGCCGCTACAATATAAAAATATCTATTATTTTCAACTTCCTTTGCTGTTTCTGTTGATTCTTTTTCCTCTATTTTAATTACGTATTCTCCATCTTTTGTATAATAATAATTTTCACGAGCATATTTAGCTATATATTCAGGATCCTTCAATTTACTTATTTCGCTGCTTAATTTTTCTTCTTCATTTTGTAAGCCCTGCAATTTTTCATTAAGTTCCGTCTGTTCTTTTCTTAATGATTGAATTTTATAAACATAAGTAAATATAGTAATAGTACAAACAATAAAAACTCCTATAAAAATCGGTCCTAATAATGTCAACCTACGCTTGACATTCTTACTTACTTTTTTCTTATTCATACTATCACCTCTATTCTTAAACAAGTATATCATTTTTTTAAAGCTTTAACAACAAAGTTTTGGACAAGCATTCCTATTAGTATACATAGAAAACTGTAATAATGTAAAATTCCACTATTTATTTTTTGTAAAATCCAAAAATACAATAAAACATGAAAAAGCATAAAAACTACAGTAAAAACGGCACGATATATTTTGTGTTTACTTTTTATATATTTACAGTTTACATCAAGCATAAAAGCAAAGAAAATACCAAATAAAAAAGAAAAAAGAACTAATTTAATTTGAGTTATTAAATCCATCATTTAAATAGTTTATTAAACATACTTTCTTCTTTTTCTTTTTTATTGTTTTCCAAGTAATTTATGCTATTGACTTTACCTTTTATAGATACATTACCTTGATAAGTATCTAACTTTATTATTTCTAATGATGTTCCCTTTATAATTAAATATCCCATAGAAGTTTCCAAAAGAAATTCTTCATCATCAAAACTATCTATTTTTTTTACTCCTGATATAACAATATTTTTTCTTTCATTAATTGTTATATTATGATTATAATTTGATATTATATCAGTCTTGTCCACATTATCACCTAATAAATTATATGTTAAATATATAATAATATGAAAAAAACTCGTTAATACGAGTTTATGCTTCTTTTTTATAAGCTTCTAGAATTGCATCTTCAAATTCTTTTCTAGTTTCCGGATTAATTGGGTGTACTATATCACGATAACCACCCGTTGCTGTTTTACGACTTGGCATTGCTATAAATAAGCCATTGTCCCCTTCAATTATACGAATATCGTGAATAGCAAAACTATCATCTAATAGGACAGATGCTATTCCCTTCATTCTTGAATCTTCTTTTTCGACCTTACGAACATTTACTGACGTTATTTTCAAGTCTATCTCTCCTCTCGATTATACTACAACTTTATTGTATAACAATAAGTGACAAAAATCAACATATTTTTTATTATATTTACTCTAGGTTAATTTACTTGTAATATAGCTTTATTGTATTAGTTATAATATCGCTATACATAAAAGATTTCAATTCACTTGTTTCTTTTATTTCAACTATAAATATAAAATTATATAATTCCTTTATGGTTGCACTATATTTTTCAATTTTATTACGTCCTAAGTTATATTTTATATATACTTCTTTGCCTATATTGTTTTCTAGTTCTTCTTTTACAATATCTATGTTCATCTATCTCCTATCTAGGATACCCTATATACATAGTACCTTTTGTTTTTATTCCACCCATTCCGTTTGCGCCTCTCGTAGTAGATTCGAGAACTTTCTTTATATCTATTTCTTTATTACAATCAGCTAAAGCCATTAAACTTGCTATTATTGCTGGATCAAGCGCATGAATGTTGGTTCTCTTGGGACTTGATGCAAAATTTGCACCAGCTTTTATTAATTCCTCATAATTTGATTGACAAGCACCTGCTATAATAATAAGTTTTTCATGACTCATTTCAACAGCACGCACCGCTTTTATTGATTCAACAAAATTACTGCTGTTTCTATATGCTTCTGGATCATCTTGTTTCCCTTTTCTTTTATAATATGCGTCGTGGCCAGTTATAACAACAATGCTTGGTTTATATTCTTTTATCCACTGTTCAATTTTTTCAGGAACTATGTCTTCTTTTTCAACTTTACCTATCGCCATTAGACCTACATTTTTGTAATATTTTAAGCATTTCTCCATATAATCTCGGTCACCATCAATATGAAGAATTTTACCAGGTAAATAGAAATAATCATCGCGATCTAAATTCAACTCTTTTTTGATACGTGATATTATTTCCTTTTCTTCATCATTTTTTAAAACTTCTTTATACCTTACTAAATCGCTTGAATTTGAATCAGCATACAGTCTAACATGTACGCCCTTCAAATAATATACATCGTCATCTTCATCAATATCTATAATAACAAAAATAGTATCATTATTATAAGAGTCTCTTGTTACGAGATCCCCCTTTTTATACATAATATCACCCCTATAATTATATGAATCTTATTTTTATATATGTCATTCTAAAATCACTAACACCTATTCAGTTTTGTCTTACACATCATTTTTGCATTATTACTAACAAAATATTATTGCATTATATTTTGGTCTGATGATTATAAATATAAAATAAATACAGATAAAACAACTACTAGTTTACAAACTTCAACTATTTATATGTTTTTGTTTATATAAAAACACCACTGACAGTAGCTTTGACACAATCTATTTTATTGTATCTACTGTAGTGGCGCTTTAAATTTTTTTTGAATATCTTATTTTTAATATATAATTATCTAGTTAATCTGAAATCACCATTTCATGTACACTAGTTGTATAATTTTGCCTATACAAAATCATCTCTGTTGTCCCTAACGGTACTGTTATTGCCGTAGTTATCTTGGAATTAGATGTTATATTGGTGGTTGTCAACACTGTCCCTGATGCATTAACAAACTTAACTGATAATCCATATACATGTCCATTGACTAGTAGCGTTGTTATATTAATTTTTTTACCTTGAATACTTTGATCTATTTTTAATTTAGAATTTGTTGTTATTGGCAAGTTAAAATACGTATTAATATCTCCATCATAAGCTTCGTGTCCTATAGCATCAGTAACATTAACTACATAATTTGATACAATTCGCGTCTCCTTACCATTTGCATCAATTCCTTTAGCATATATTGTTTCACCTTGATTTACCCTAATAGGTTGATCATTATATGATTGCCACTCCCCGGTTCCAATCATATATAATCTTTGGACATTGGTTGTAAAATAATTAATTGTTACCATTTGATATGGTTTGTCTATTTTTTTTGTCACATCACTATGTAATAATATATAACCATTGACGGCACTAAATGTTGGCTCATCACACAATACTATTTCATATATGCTAGTTGTATAATTCTGTCTATATAAAACCATTTCTGTTGCCCCTAACGGTACTGTTATTGCCGTAGTTATCTTAGAATTGGATGTTATATTGGTTGTTGTTAACACTGTCCCTGATGCATTAATAAATTTAACCGATAGTCCATATACATGTCCATTGACTAGTAATGTTGTTATATTAATTTTTTTACCTTGAATACTTTGATCTATTTTTAATTTAGAATTTGTTGCCATTGGCAAGTTAAAATATGTATTAATATCTCCATCATAAGCTTCGTGTCCTATAGCATCAGTGACATTAACTACATAATTTGATGCAATTCGTGTCTCATTACTACTCTCATCAATTCCCTTAGCATATATTGTTTCACCTTGATTTACCTTAATAGGTTGATCATTATAAGATTTCCACTCTCCAGTTTCAATTTTATATAATCTTTGAACACTTGTTGGAAAATAATTAATTGTTACCATTTGATATGGTTTTTTTATTGCCTTTGTTGGATCTGCATGTATTAACATATAGCCATTTGTTACACTAAATGTTGGCTCATCACACAATACTATTTCATATATGTTGCTTGTGTAATTCTGTCTATATAAAACCATTTCTGTTGTCCCTAACGGTACTGTTATTGCCGTCGTTATCTTAGAACTAGATGTTATATTGGTATTTGTCAACACTGTTCCGACCGCATTAATAAACTTAACTGATAGTCCATATACATGTCCATTGACTAATGATGTTGTTATATTAATTTTTTTACCTTGAACACTTTGATTAACTTTTAATTTAGAATTTACTGCAATTGGCAAGTTAAAATATGTATTATCATCGCCATCATATGCAAGTGGTCCTAAAGCATCAGCTGGCATACCAAGTGTTTTATTTGTAACAACTTGTAAGCCTGTTGTTTTCTTAACACTTTTAGCTTGTAAAATTCCACTAGCCATATTAAATGGTCCAGTATATATACTCCATGTTACTCCATTATCAATACTATAATAATTATCAATATCAGTTCTTGAATCATATGCAATTGTTGTTGTAGCATCTAATGTCACTCCATATGATGTCAATTCAGCATATCCAGCATTAGATGTTATTACAGGTGCTTTTGGTAAATCTAAATCTAGATTTACTATTTTCTTGCTAACAATAACCTCATTACCTGCTGTGTCTTTTCCTCTAGCAAATATTGTTACTGTTCCATCTGAATTTTGCCAATTATTTTGTAATATTGTGTAAGAATTAATAGAGAAAGCATCATTGTATGTCATCCATGTTGTGCTGCTTCCTATTTTAAACTCTTTTGTTGTTGAATCTCCATAATTAATTGTTATTTGTGATGTTGTCCCTACTGTATTTTCAGGAGCTGCACTTATATTTATAAGTGGTGGTGTAAGGTCAATATTTTCAACATTTAATGTATAAACTTGTGTGTTCCCAACACCATCTTCTGCATAGAAAGTATAATATGCGTTTTCAGTAATACTAACTATGCTGTCATTTGCTATTTCGTTTCCGCCACTTGCAAAATAACTTTCACCTAGTATTCCTTTCGCCCATTTTACTTTACTTACCTTTATATCATCTGTAACGCTTACTTTTATACCAAGTTTTTGCGTTTGAGTTACTAAATCGGTTGTTAATTTTATAACTGGTTGGTTTTCATCAATATTTACTACTTTATATATTGTCTCTTCTGACCATACTTCAGCATTATCTTGACCGCGTGCATAGATAACATAATTATTATTTTTTATATTAACTGGTGATTTATATGTTGTCCAGTCAACTACTGTATTTCCTTCATCATCTACTACTTTATACTGTCTTTTTACTAAATCTTTTGAATAGATTATTGTTGCATTTACTTCTTTTGCTGGTTCTAAAGTATCTAAAACTATTGAAGGAGGTTGTGGTGTTGTTCTATCCCAGCGCATAAATATATATTCTTTAAGCTCTGTGAAACTAGAACTTGTTATATACCAGTGATTTGTA
>JAEYYH010000042.1 GCA_023430885.1 Bacillota bacterium | reverse complement strand
AAGGATTTAATATTCCAGTAGTAGCCTTAACAGCCAATGCTATAGTAGGATCAAGAGAAAAATACTTAGCAGATGGATTTAATGATTATTTATCAAAACCAATAATAAAAGCTGAATTTGATAGAGTATTACGAACACATATTAAGTAAACAAGTAGTTTAGATTTTTATCTAAACTATTTTATTGATAAGAGAGAGGTACAATATGAAAGTGATAGCATTTGATTTAGTAGGTGTATTAGTAGGGGAAAATTCATTTGAACTTACTGATATTCAAGATAAAATGGAAAGATTATTTGGAAAAAACAAAAGTGATTATGACTATAAAGAAATAGTAAAAGAGACAATATCTAGTGAAATAGATATTGAGGAAAATACTAAATATATAATTAATAATATTTACCAAATAAAATATCCAAATTTAATATTCGAATTAAAAAATAAATATCCAGACGTAACATTCATTATAGCAACTAATCATGTTTCATATATTAGAGATTATATAGAGAATAATTTTGACATGTCTTTAATTAATAAAATATATGTATCTGCAGAAATAAACAAAATTAAACCTGATGCAGAATTTTATAATTATATTTTAGATGACTTAAATATTAAAGCTAGTGATATGCTATTTTTAGATGATAGTACAGAAAATATTGAAGGTGCAAAAAAAGTTGGAATAAGTGCTATAAAAATTAATAAAGATACAGATATATTCGAAGTAGTCACTAATTTTGCCAGTAGAAATAATTGGAAGTATTAAAACGTATCATTATAAAAGTACTTTAATAAAGTACTTTTTGTATGCTATAATACTTGTATTAGAAAATGTGAGGAGTAAATATGAAATTAGTAATAGAAAATTTAAAGAAAAATTTTGAAAAAAAAGAAGTATTAAAAAATATTAATTTTACTTTTGAAGTTGGTAAAATATATGGGTTATTAGGAAAGAATGGTGCTGGTAAAACAACATTATTTAATTGTTTAAACGAGGATTTAGTTGTAGATGACGGTAAATTTTTTATTCATGATAAGGGGACAATAAGAGATATAGTTTCTGATGATATTGGATATGTTTTATCTGTTCCAGTTGTACCAGACTTTTTAACAGGAAGAGAGTTTTTAAAATTCTTCATTGACATTAATCATGACAAGATACTTGATCCTAAAACGATAGATGAGTATTTTGATTTTATGAAGATTGATGTTGATGATAGGGATAAACTTATGAAAGATTATTCTCATGGTATGAAGAATAAAATGCAAATGCTTGTTAATATAATCGCCAATCCTAAAATCTTATTGCTAGATGAACCATTAACATCATTTGATATAGTAGTAGCTGATGAAATGAAGCAAATGCTTAGAGATTTAAAGAAAAATCATATAATAGTATTTTCTACACATATTATGGAATTAGCACTTGATTTATGTGATGAAATAGTAATTTTAAATGATGGTATATTAGAAGAAGTCGAAAAAGAAAACTTAAATAATGATAAATTTAAAACTAAAATTATTTCTATCTTAAAAGGTGATAAAAATGATTAATTCCTTTTTGTTATCTTTTAAACTTAAAAATGCTTATAAAGTTAATTCAATTATTTACTCTTTGAAACAAATACCAATAATAAAGAAAGTATTACCAAGTTCATTATATAAGAGCAAGGGCTTAAAAACTTTTGCGAATGTTATTAGTGGACTTATAGAATTTAATTCATTCTTTTTAGGAAAATTACTATATATATTATTTATGATAGTTTTAGCTCTTTCCTTATATAAAAACGGCAACGAAAATACTTTTATTCATATATTTGTTTTTTTAACAATAATTGGTGGCTTTTTAAATACGCATTTATTTAATCCTTCAAAAGATAAATATTACGCAATAATATTAATGAAGTTTGATGCTAAGGAATATACCTTATCTAATTACTATTATTTTTTATTAAAAGTATTAATTGGTTTTCTGCCATTAACAGTTATATTTGGACTAATTAATAATGTTGATTTGACAATATGTCTTTTGTTACCTGTGTTTGTGGTATGCGTTAAAACAATAATAAGCGCATCTATTTTATATCTTGACAATAAGAAGAATAAAACAAGAAATGAAAATTTACCAATGACCTCTGCTATAATTACGACACTAGTATTATTGGCAGGTGCATACGGATTACCAATTATAGGAATAACAATAAATACTGAAATATTTTATATATTATTTATACTAAGCTTAATATTAGGTGTTATCGCTATAAATTATATTAAGAAATTTAACAATTATAAAAAAATGTATAAAGATCTATTAACACCAGAAAATGTAATTTTTGTTACTGCTAATACTAGCAAAAATATCACTGTTGATACATATAGAAAACAGATTAATAATGAAGTAGTTAATCCTGTTGGTGAAGGATACGAATATTTCAATGATATTTTTGTTAAAAGACACAAAAAAATATTAACTAAGGCAACAAGAAATATATCTATTATTTCAACTTTAATATTTATCATACTAATTACTTTTACAATTATTAATGGAGAATATAATAAAAATTTAAATGAATATTTACAAGTTTCCTTACCTTATTTTTTATTTATTATGTATTTTTTAAATAGGGGTCAAAGTATTACTCAAGCAATGTTTATGAATTGCGATCATAGTATGTTATTTTATAGATTTTATAGACAATCTGACTCTATATTAAAACTATTTAGAGAAAGACTAAAAACTTTAATAAAATTAAATATAATACCTGCTTTAATTATAGCAATAGGTTTAACAATCCTTTTATATGCTACTGGTGGAACAGCAAATAATATAAATTATTTTCTAACATTTTTTACAATTATAGCAATGTCAATATTCTTTTCAGTACATCATTTAGTACTATACTATCTATTGCAACCATATAATATTAATTTAGAAATGAAGAATCCATTATTTTCTGCAATAAGTTCAGGAACTTACCTTGTTTGTTATTTTGCAATTCAGGTACAAATACCAACAGTTATATTTGGAACTGGTATTATTCTATTTACTATTATGTATAGTTTAATAGCTTTATATTTAGCATATAAACATGCACCTAAAACATTTAAACTAAGAAATTAATAGTTCACATTATATTCAAAATAAATATTACATTAAAACATATAATTACTTAGGTGATTATATGTTTTTTAAATCTATTCATGTAAGAATAAATATAGTATTACTAATTTTTTTAATATGCTTTATGCTTATTACTTTTAAAGTATTTCATATCCAAGTAATTGATTATGACAAACTAAATCATTATGCTTCAAGTTTATGGAGTAGAAATCTTCCTATTGAAGCGGATAGAGGGGTTATATATGATAGAGATGGTATAGTACTAGCTTCTAATATAACTACATCTTCAGTTATTGTAATTCCTAATCAAGTAGATGACAAAGAAGAAACTGCTTCTAAATTAAGTGAAATACTTAATACTGACTATAAAACTGTTTTAGAAGATATATCAAAAACTAGTTCAAGTGAAAGATTACATCCATATGGACGAAGACTTTCTTATGATATAGCAGATAAGATAGCTTCTTTATCTTTGCCAGGAGTATATTTAGTAAAGGAAAGCAAAAGGTTTTATCCTTACGATACTTTTTTATCTCACACAATAGGTTTTGTAGGAATTGATAATCAAGGTTTAAGTGGACTGGAACTTGAGTATGATGATTATTTAACTGGCGAAGAGGGGGCAATAAAGTATTATAGTGATGCTAAAGGAAATAAACTCGAACTTACTGAAAGCTATGAACAACCACAGGATGGTATTAATATGACTCTTACTATAGATTATGATATCCAAGCATCATTAGAAAGAGAACTTACTAATGCTGTAAATATGTATAACCCTGATCATGCTTTAGGAATAGTTATGGATCCTAATACAGGTGAAATACTTGCTATATCAAGTAGACCAGATTTTTCACCATCCAATTATCAAGATTATACTATTGAAGAGATTAATAGAAATCTTCCAATATGGATGACTTATGAACCAGGTAGTACTTTTAAGATTATTACTTTATCAACAGCTTTAGAAGAAAAATTAGTCGACTTAGAAAAAGATACTTATTATGATTCAGGATCTATTAATGTTGATGGTGCAAGAATAAAATGTTGGAAGGCAGGGGGACATGGACTTCAAACATATATGCAAGTAGTACAAAACTCTTGCAATCCAGGATTTGTAGCATTAGGACAAAAAATTGGTAAAGAAACATTATTTAAATATATAGATAAATTTGGTTTTGGAACCAAGACTGGGGTAGACTTAAATGGAGAAGCATCAGGTATTATATTTGATGTAGAAGACGTTGGACCTGTAGAACTTGCTACAACAAGTTTTGGGCAGGGTGTTAGTGTTACTCCTATTCAGCAAATAACAGCTGTTAGTGCGGCTATAAATGGCGGTATTTTATATAAACCATATGTATTAAAAAGTTTAAATGAACCAGAAACAAATGGCGTTATTCTTCAAAATAAACCTACTGTTGTTAGAAAAGTTATTAGTGAAGATACAAGTAATAAAGTAAGAACTGCTCTTGAAAATGTAGTATCTTTAGGTAGTGGTAGAAGTGCATATATTGATGGATACAGAGTAGCAGGAAAAACCGGTACTGCCCAGAAGGTAAATAATGGAGTATATATGGTAGGTAATTATATAACTTCGTTTATTGGTTTTATGCCAGCAGATAATCCAAAAGTGGTAATTTATATTGCTATAGATAATGCAAAAGGAGTAACGCAATATGGTGGTACTATAGCAGCTCCTATCGCAAAAAATGTTCTTCTTGATATAATAGATATACTTGATATTAAAAAGAGTGCTGGTGGAGTTGCTAAGGCATATAATTACTATGACAAAAAATATGCAGTTGTACCAAATGTTTTAAATATGACGGTTAGTGAGGCTATAAAATCACTATCATCATTTAAAGTAGAATTCTCAGGAAGTGGTGAAAAAGTAATCTATCAATCACCACAATCGTTTACTTCTTTATATGAGGGAGATACTGTAAGACTTATGTTAGGTAACTAATTTGCTTTTAATTTATAAAGTGTTATAATTATGGAAGATGGGAGAAATTTGGTTATGAAAAAAAATGTTAAATTATTTAAAAGTATTACAGCACTAGCTTTGGCTGGTGGAATAACTCTTTGCAGTGCACCAATGGCTTATGCTCATAATTGCAATGATGTTTGTCCAGAAAGACCTTCATTTGAGCAATTACAAAGAAATAGTAGTTCACACTGCTATATTGACACGAATAATGTAGTTCATAAAGGTAAACCACCAAAGGGAGTAGCAATAGTTGCAAGCTTTGAGAACTTTGGTTATAATTTGATTTTAAATGGTCAAAAAATTCTTTATAATACTGAAAAAGTAAGCGATAGTATGTATCACTTATATGATGGACTTAATAATGATTTTGGTAAAAATGTTATGTATAAAACATATACTGAAAAAGATGGCATAGCAAATTTATTAACTGAATTATTAGCTGAAGGGTTTACACCAACAGATGCTATGAACTTTATTGGTTATATTGATTCAAATATTTATACAGGTTATGGCGAAGATGATTATTGGTATCAAAGTATTAATGGAAATAATTACTATGATGATGACGATGTTTGTGTTCCAAACAAGCCAACTTATGAGGAAATTCAAAAATATGGTGATTCACACTGCTATATTACTATGAACGATGTCGTTCGTAAGGGAATACCAGCAAATGGTACAAGAAATGCAGCCATATTACAAAATTTTGGTGATCAATTAATTTCAAATGGTCGAAAAATTCTTTATGATAAGGGAAAAGTAAGTGACAGCATGTATCACCTATATAAACAACTTAATAAAGATTTTGGATATGATGTTATGTTTGAAACATATACAGAAAAAGACGGCATAGCAAATTTACTAACTGAATTAATTGATGGAGGATATTCAACAATTGATGCAATAAACTTTATACAATATGTAAATTCAAATGTATATGATGGACATGGTAAAGATAATTTTTGGTACCAAGGTATTGAGGAATATACTGATGACTATGATATAAAAAGTGAGTATATACCTGACAGAGATAACAACAATTGTGATAATAATAATCACCATCATAAACAATATCAAAAACAAAAAACACATAATTAAAAAGCAATTTAAATTGCTTTTTTTGTGCTATATTTGTGCTATAATTATTATAGGAGGCTAGTAACATGGCAAAATATTTAAAAGATTATGTAAAATATATAGATGATATCTTAAATAGTAATGAAAGAAGCAACTTTGATGCTCTTATAAAAGAACACTTAATCAAAATCCAGTTTTTTCAACACGAAAGATTAATTCATTTACTAGTTACTTTGTTCTATGGAATATTCACACTTGCAATTTTTGCATTTATAAATGTAAATGCCTTATTTGTAATACCGGCTATCATATTAATAATAATGCTATTATTTTATGTTAAACACTATTTTTTACTTGAAAACAGTGTTCAATACTTATATAAGCAATACGATATGATGATGGAAAAAACAAATAAAAAAAATTAATTATTATTAGTTCAATATTTAATAAATTTTAAAAAAATAAGTTAATTTAAGAAAAGTTTGTTAATGTATAAAATAGTAAAAAAAAATAGAAGTGTTTCTTCTATTTTTCTTTAAATTATAAAGAAATATGTCTTTTATTTATAAAAAACTTATGTTATAATTAGTGTATAAATAACATAGAGAGTACAATCGGGAGGAAAGTTTATGGGAAAAATTAAAAATGTAAATTTAATAGCAATACTTGCTATAGTATTAGTTGCTTTTATGACGGTCGGATATGCATATGTAAATAATGACATAACTAATGCTAATGCAAAAATTCAAAAAAGTTGGAATGTTGGGTTTAATACCGAAGAATATACTTCATCGGGCACAGGTCAAGATGTAGCCGGACCTGTTATATCAAAAAATAATGTAAAATTTCAAGTCAATTTTGCTAATCCTGGTGATTATAAAACATATACTTTTGAAGTGTTAAACACAGGTAATATTAATGCTATTTTAGATAACGTTAAAGTAATATCTGATTTAAATAATTCGGGGAAATTAAATTTTAATTATACTATCTACAAAGGAGAAAACATAATTACAAGTAACGCAGTACCTACAATAGATAAACAATATAATCATTTATATAGAAATTACGGTACTAATACAGTGGAAGTTACAATTTCGTACAATAGTAGTGAAGGTGAAGAAGTATCTGAAGCAATAGTTGCAAACTATGAGCTTGATTTAACTTATACACAATCTGAATAATAAAAAGTGGTGATTTAAATGAAAAAGGAACAAAAGTTAATAACGCTGTTAGCAATTATTACTATGTACATAGTTTTAGTTCCTACATTTATATTACCTTTTTTTTCGTCTTATTATTTACATATAATAAATCCAATATTTTGGATTTCAATGTTTATATTGACTTATTACTTTTATAAAGAAATATATATTAGAAGTAAGTATAATAGATACTTAGCTAAAATAGTGTTTTATATAACACTAATATTTATTGTAATCTTTTTCTTACTTGGACTTATGTTTGGATTCAAAATAAGCCCAGTATCGCATACATTTTATGAGGTTATTAGAAATTTTATTTCCTTAGTATTTGTTTTATTAATCGAAGAGTATATTAGATATTATTTAATTAATAGTTTAAGAAGTAAAACTAATATTCATACCTTAATAACTATTATATTTACTATATTTGATCTAGTGCTATATTTTAAATTAGTAGGTAATATAAGTGTTTATAAGTTTGTATTCTTATTAATAATACCAAATATAATGATTAATATGTTATGTTCGTTTTTAGCATATAATAAATCATTATATAGTACTTCATTAATTAGAGGCTTACCGATACTTATTTATATATTAGTACCTGTAGTTCCTAGAGTTAATTGGGTAGTTTTTGCGATTGTAGAAGTTATTTATTTTATTACAACTTTTACTATAATTAGTAATAATATTAAGAAATTAAGTATTATAGAAAATAAAATTAAAGCTAATAAAAATAAGAAAGTTAAATTTATGATACTTACAACATTTACAATATTAGTTATGTTTGTAATTGGAATATTTAATTATGTTCCCGTTTCAGTAGTAAGTGAAAGTATGTTACCTAATATATCTATTGGTGATGCGGTCATCTATAAAAAAATAAATGATTCAGACAGTTTAAATGAAGGAAATATTATTGTTTTTATCAAAAAAAATGTAATTATAATTCATCGTATAGATAGTATAAAAACTATTGATGGTGTTAGACATATAATCACTAAAGGTGATAACAATATAGAAGTTGATGATTGGGTAGTATTTGATAATGATATAATAGGAATATATAAATTTAAAATTCCTTATATTGGTTACCCAACCGCTTTAATTCACAAATTATTTGGAAGGGAGTAAATTATGTATAAAAAAAGATTGAAAAACTGGGTTAATGTTGCGTTGCTTGCAACTGGAGTAACATTAACTACAGTTTTCTTACTTATATCTGCTGTTCTTTTGTATCGCAGTTATAACCCAGCAACGCATAAGAAAAATTTACTTGTTTCATATAATAGTGAAGACAATATAAGTTATAAAATTACTGCGAAGGAAAACTCTTATTATAAAGATGAAGATTTGATCATGGATAAGCAATATGTTTCATCTATAATTGATAAAATAACATTTAATGTTAGTTATAATTTTGATTCTTCTAAATTACTTGATTATACATATAATTATAGTATTATTGCTACTTTAATAGGTAATTATGATGGTAGTGGTAAAAATGATGAACTGTGGAGTAAAGAGTTTATTTTAGAGCCAGCGACTTCATTAAATTTAGAAGATGCAAATAACATTTCAGTGGTTAAAACATTTGAAATAGATTATCAAACATATAATAGCATTATGCAAAGTTTTAAAGAAGAGTTTAATTTAATGGTTGATGCATATTTAAATATAGATTTTAAAGTTAATGTTAAATCAACAGTTGGAGATAATAATCAGATTGATGAGAATGATTTGATTAATGTTAAGATTCCTCTTCTTGGAGACACTACTTATATTAATTATTCTAAAACTGGTGTAGTTGATAATAATATATGGACAACAGTTAATGATATAGAACAAACAAGCATATTATTAAAAATAATATATGGTATAGGTGTATTATTTGGTGTTATTCTAGATTGGTTATTTTTATTAAAAGCTTACAAGACAACGGAGAAAGATAGATATTACTATGAAGTAAATCGAATACTAAAATCGTATGCCGAAATTCTTGTTGCTGTAGACGAAATACCAGAACATTTAGAACTAAAAGATATTAAAGTGTCTAACTTTAAAGATATGATAGATGTTAATGAAGAATTACACTTGCCAATTCTTTACTTTGAGGAAAACAATAAAATTAGTTTCTTTATAATAAGTGAAACCCATTTTTATGTGTTTGCTATAAAAAGAAATGGTTTTTATAATAAAAAATGATTAATTATATAAATGCAACTATTTTAAGAATAGATTAATAAGAATACTAGTATATATTAGTAATGGATAATAAAATAAAAAAATTGTCACATTATGTTGCGTTTTTTAGTATATACTAGAAGCAGAAGGTTTGGGATAGTATGCAAAAAAAGAAAATAAATATAGATTTATATGAAGGTTTTTGGATTTTCTTTGTTGGTTGCTTTATGGGGGTTTTTATTGAAACTCTATATTGCTTAGTAAGAAATGGTTATTTTGAAAGTAGACAAGGTTTAATTTATGGTCCGTTTAATCTTGTTTATGGTTTTGGAGCATTATTAATAACTTTAATTTTAAAGAGAATTAAAACAAAAAATATAATTAATATTTTTTGTACATCTTTTGTTATTGGAAGTTTATTTGAATATATATGTAGTGCTTTTCAGGAATATGTATTTGGTACAGTTTCTTGGGAATATAGCCATAAACTTTTAAATATTAATGGTCGTATTACACTTTTATATTCTGTATTTTGGGGAATACTTGGTATTCTTTGGTTAAAATTAATTTTTCCAAAATATCAAAAATTAATGGTTAATCTTCCTAGCGATATGCTTAAAGCTTTAACATATATTTTGCTAGTATTTATGATTTTTAATAGTTTTATTTCGTTTTTTGCAACATATAGAAGGAATGAAAGATATTATGGAATTCATGCAAGTAATACTTTTGAACAATATTTAGACAAAAATTACCCAGATGAATATATAGATAAAATATATCCTAATGCTAGTCATAAAAAATAGAAATGAGTTTACTCATTTTTTTTGTGGACATGCATAACTTTAAATAGGTGATTTTATGCTTATAATGACTAAATCAGTATTAGCTAGTATGATAAGTTTTTTACTTACAATTGTTTTATCTTTGATATTAATACCTATTTTAAAGAAATTTAAAATTGATCAAGTATTAAATGTATATTTAGAAAGAACTCATAGTAGTAAGAAGTCAACGCCCACTATGGGAGGTCTTATATTTGTGTTATCAACTCTAATTACTATAGGACTGCTAGTTATGCTAAATAAGATAAGTATTACTTATAATTTCTTAATAATTATTTGGGTTTTTATTAGTTATAGTTTAATTGGTTTTATTGATGATTATCTAATAATAAAGAGATGCTCTAATAAGGGGCTTTCAGAAAACCAGAAATTTATTATGCAAATATTTATAGCTATTATATTTTTCTATTTGTTTATGGTTAGTGGAAACGAACCTTTATTATGGGTTCATACTTTAAATATAAAATATGATATAGGATTTTTATATGGAATATTTATACTGTTTGTATTAGTCGCGAGTTCTAATGCTGTTAATCTAACGGACGGTTTAGATGGTTTAGCTACAGGGCTTTCGATTATAGCTTATTTTACTTTTGGTCTTATAGCATGGAATACAGGATGGCTTTTAGGTTATGGAGAGATAGCTATCTTTTGCTTTATAATGGTAGGATCGTTATTAGGCTTTCTAGTGTTTAATAGTCATCCTGCTAAGATATTTATGGGTGATACTGGATCATTATCATTAGGGGCAACTCTAGGAAGTATTGCTATTCTTACAAGGCACGAACTACTTTTAGTTGTTATAGGAATAGTTTTTGTTATTGAAACACTTAGTGTTATTCTACAGGTAGGATATTTCAAATTAACACATGGTAAAAGACTATTTAAGATGGCACCACTTCATCATGGACTTGAAAAGATGGGGTATAAAGAAACAGATATAGTTAAATTCTTTTGGATTATAGGTTTAATTGCTTCCATGATTGCAATAGGTTTTGGTATATGGATATAGGACTAGATATTATATTTAAAATAAGTTATAATATTAGTTATAGGAGTGATTAACATGATGATGTCGATATGTCATTACTTTCTAATTTTTATAATTTATTCTTTTATAGGTTGGGCAATGGAAGTAATTCTTACAATTATCAAAACTGGAAGATTTGTAAATAGAGGTTTTTTAATAGGGCCATGTTGCCCAATATATGGATTTGGTAGTTTATTAATAACTGGTTTACTTAGACCATATACAAATGATTATATAGCGTTATTTATTCTTGCAATGTCTATATGTATGATTCTAGAATATATTACTAGTTATATAATGGAAAAATTATTTAAAGCTAGATGGTGGGATTATAGTGATCAAAAATATAATATTAATGGTAGAATTTGCTTAGAAACAGCTGTTCCATTTGGACTTGGAGCATTAATAGTTGTATATCTTATACATCCTGTAGTGTTAAATTTCCTAGGAGCCATGAATGATACTACTACTATGATTTTAAGTGTATTAATATTTGTTTTGTTTTTAGCGGATATTATAATTTCATTTAATATTATTTCAAAGTTTAAAAATACTGGTTTGAAAATTCGTAAAGATAGTACAGAAGAAATAACAAAAAAAATAAAGGAATATCTAATAACACAATCAAGACTTACAAAGCGTCTAATTAGCGCATTCCCTAATGTTCAAGCAAGCATTAATAATATTATGCTAAAACAGCAAGAGTTAAAAAGAGAATTAGAAAAAAAAGAAGCTAAACTAAAACTAGAAATAGAAGAAAAAGAGTTTAATTTAAGAAAAGAGTTTCAAGAAAAAGAAATGAAATTAAAAAGAAACTTGGAAAAGAAACAAAAAGAACTAAAAAAAATGTCAACTAAAAAGTATAAAAAATAACTTGACATTTACGATAATTTTATATATAATTTTAACATTGATAAGGGAGTAATTAGCACTCAGTGTAGTAAAGCCAACATCATGATTAACATCTGGTTTTACTTTAAATAATGAGACTTGTCTGTTTTTACAGGCGGTCTCTTTTTTTGGGGCTTAGAGGAGGAATTTAAATGATAATTGAGGTTTTATTAATAATTTTAGGTTTTGTTTTACTTATAAAAGGAGCTGATTTTTTAGTGACAGGCGCAAGCGATGTTGCTAAGAAATTTCATATTCCAGAAGTTGTTATAGCACTTACTGTAGTTAGTATAGGTACATCGCTTCCAGAACTTGTAGTTAGTTTAACAAGTGCTTTGGATGGCTATAGTGACATGGCAGTAGGAAATGTAGTAGGTAGTAATATAGTTAATTTACTTTTTATACTCGGTCTTTGCGCATTAATAAGACCACTTGATGTAAAAAAGCAAACTCGTCTTTTTGAGATGCCAATTCATTTATTTGCAGCTATTTTATTATTGATATTAGCTAATGGTTTTATTGGTACAAATATAATATCTAGAGTAGAAGGTATAATTTTATTTACATTTGCTATTTTATTTATAATTTATAATATATATATGGCAAAACACGCTAAAGAATTTGATAAACATGCAGTAGAACATGTTTCAAATAAAGAAATGAAGAAAATAAATGTTTTCAAATCTATTATTTTAATAATAGGTGGTATAGTTTTACTTAAGTTTGGTGGAGATTTTGTTATAGAAAATTCAATATTAATAGCGCAAGAATTTGGATTATCAGAAAAACTAATTAGTTTAACAATACTAGCTATTGGAACATCACTTCCAGAACTAGTTACTAGTGTTACAGCAGCAGTAAAAGGTGATTCTGATATGGCAATAGGAAATGTAATAGGTTCAGGTATATTTAATATATTTTTAATATTAGGTAGTTGCGCTATTATTTCACCAATTTCATATTCAATTAGTTACAATACTGATCTATGTTTATTGATAGTTGGAGCTATTTTATTAATATTATTTCCGTATTCTAGATTTAATAAAAATAAAATATCTAAACTTAATGGCTTAATATATGTTTCAATGTATTTTGTATATATTGTTACAACCTTAATTTAAGAGCACAATAGTGTTCTTTTTCTTTTACATTTTCGTAAAATTATATAGGTGATTATATGAAGAAAATGAATCTACTATTATTTATAAGTACTATAATTATTTGTATATTTGGTATTATTATGATTACTTCTTCTTCATATATATGGGCTGAATATAAATTTAATGATCCATATAAGTTTATGAAAAGCCAAGTTATCTTTTTTATATTAGGATTAATCACTATGATTTTTGTTAGTAAAATAGATTATCATATATATTATAAGTACGCTAATAAAATATTTTTAGCAATAATTATACTACTCATACTTGTTTTAATACCTGGAATAGGTATAGTTAGAAACGGTAGCCGTAGTTGGTTTGGTATAGGCAATTTAGGTATTCAGCCTAGTGAGTTTATGAAATTAGGTATAATTATATTTATATCTAAATATATGGTAAAAAACAATAGAAATTTAAGAGATATAAAAAAAGGTGTTTTACCTATTCTAGGACTTGTTTTATTTGTATTTGGATTAGTTATGCTTGAACCGGATTTTGGTAGCGGCATGATTATTATGATGATTGCAATAGGACTGTTTTTTGTAGGTAATGTTAATATGAAATTTTTTGTGGGTTTAGGAATTTTGGGAGTTATAGGAATAACTGTTTTAATTCTTATTGCACCTTACAGATTAGAGAGAATATTATCTTTTATAAATCCGTGGAGTGATCCTTTAGGAAGTGGTTTTCAAATAATCCAATCACTTTACGCAATAGGACCAGGAGGTTTATTTGGCTATGGATTTGGTAATTCTAGACAAAAACATTTTTACTTACCAGAACCCCAAACTGATTTTATATTTTCAATTATTAGTGAAGAATTTGGGTTTCTAGGCTGCCTAATAGTAGTGTCTTTATTTCTTACTATAATTATAACAGGATTTAAAATATCTAAGAAATGTAATGATATGTTTGGTAAATTTTTAGGTTTTGGTATAACCTTCTGGATAGCTTTCCAAGCAACACTTAATCTTATGGTAGTAGTAGGTTTAATACCGGTAACGGGGGTTACACTCCCATTCATTTCTTATGGTGGTTCCTCATTACTAATACTAATGACAAGCATTGGAGTTCTATTAAATATAAGTAGGCAAATAAAATAGTAAAAGATGAATTTATTAAAAATAAGTACACTAAAAATATTTTTATTATGTTCATAAAATAATAACAAAAAGTTCACAAAAACTTAATATTTATTAAATATAATTTATAATGAGGTGGTAAGATGGAAAATGATTTAAATGAAACATCTAAGAAAAATACAAATAGGAAGGTAAAAGAATATTTCTGTTCTGAGTGTGGTAATGTTATAGAAAAAGGAAATAATTATTGTGAGAATTGTGGTAAAAAAGTTGAACAAGATCACTTTAATGTTGAAGAAGAGGAAGCTACTCCAGTAGTAGAAAAAGAAAACAATACTGATAGCGTTTATGAAAAAAATCATTCTGAAGAAACAAGTATAGCTTTTGAAGAAAAAAAAGGTAATAAAGAAAAAAAAATCGAAAGTGGAACTAAGGGTAAAAATAAAAAGTTTGATTTAATTAAGTTAAAGAATAATAAAGCTACCATAGCTATTATATCTTCTATTATTACTTTACTTGTTTGTATGATTTTTACTATTACTTATTGCAATTATTTTGTAAAAGCAAATAGTGATACTGAAACTGTAAAAAAAGATGTAACTATAACTGATACTGGCATTGCTGAATCAGTATCAAAAGTATATGATTCAGTAGTAGTTGTAGAGACTTATGTTAAAGGGCAGTTATATGCAACGGGTACAGGCTTTGTTTATAAGACTGATGATAAGTATGGTTATATTTTGACAAATAATCATGTTATAGATGGTGGAACTGAGATAAAAGTAGTATTTACAGATGAAACTGAAGAAACAGTAAAAGTTGTAGGTTCAGATTCATATTCTGATATAGCACTACTTGCAGTTGATAAAAAAGCTGTTCTATCAGTAGCAGAAACCGGATCATCTGAGGATATAAAAGTAGGGGATACTACGTTTGCAGTAGGTGCGCCACTTGACTCTACAGTCTACTCATGGACAGTAACTAGAGGAATTCTTTCAGGGAAGAATAGATTAGTTGAAGTTTCAACAAGTAGTTCAAGTTATTTTGCTTCATCAAGTTATTTAATGGAGGTATTACAAACTGATACAGCTATTAATTCAGGTAATAGTGGTGGTCCATTATGTAACGCTAATGGAGAGGTAATTGGTATTACTAATATGAAGATAGCTTCTTCTTCAGTAGAAGGTATGGGATTTGCTATTCCAATTGAAACAGCTATAGAATATGCAGGGAAATTTATAGATGGTGAAGCTATTGTTAGACCATATTTAGGTATTAGTATGTACGACATGAATAGTGGCATGCTTAGCAGTGCTACAGGTGTGTATGTAGCAGCTGTTGAAAAAGGAAGCCCAGCCGATGATGCAGGACTTCAAAAAGGAGATATCATTACTAAAGTAGGAGATGTTACAGTTGAATCAAGCTCATACTTAAAATATGAATTATATAAATATGATATAGGTGATAAAGTTAAATTCACTTATACGAGAAATAATAAAGAGAATACTACTACTATCACTTTAGGTAGTACTAGTGCATCATAAAAGGACTATTGTCCTTTTTTTTCTAGCTAAATCGTTATAACTACAAATTATAACAATATAATTAATTTTGAATTGTTTTTATAACAAAAAAGATATATAATAACTTTGACAAAACGATTTATGGGCTGAAGGAGAGAATATGAATAATATTAATTTAAATTGGTTAAAAGTTTTCATGTATGTAGCCACTTCTAGTAGTTTTTTGGATGCGTCTCGTAAATTATATATATCGCAACCAGCAATTAGCAAAAGTATTAAATTATTGGAAGAAGAATTACATGTTAATTTATTCTATCGTGGTAACAAAGGTATATGTCTAACACCTGATGGTGAAAAGTTTTTAAGTTATGTTATGGATGCTTATAACTTATTACTTGCTGGTGGTAGAATGCTTTGTAGTGAGAACGAACTTAACTCTGGACTTTTAGTTATTGGTGCACAGTCTCATATTGTTCGATATTATTTGCTAGAAAAAATAGAATCTTTTAGAAAAAAATATCCAGGGATTGCTGTTAGAATAATTGATTTATCTACTAGAGATTTATTAGAATCGTTAGAAAAACATTCTATAGATTTAGTAATAGATTCATCACCTATAGAAACAATTTATAATAACACTTTGGTAAAACCAGTAGCATATTTAGACACATGTTTTATTAAGTCAATAAAAAATAATCATAAGATAATAAATCCCAAGGCATTAATGGATGAAAACATAATATTACCACTTCCTAGATCTTCACTTAGAAAAACATTAGAAAAAGAATTAGAGAAAGATAATATCGAATTAGTTCCTAAATTAGAGTTTGAAACAGAAGAACTTATAATAGAGTCAGTTAAAAAAAATTTAGGAGTAGGATTTGTTGTTGAAAATGCTGTTAAAGACTTAATGGAAGAAAATCATGTTGAGAAGATACAACTTGATTACAAATTACCACAAGTTGAAATTAATCTTGTATGTGTTGAAAGTTATTTACCGAGAATAGCCAAAATTTTCATAGAAGAATTTATTGAATCGGATACTAGGGAGCTGATAAGATGATAATTGCAATAGAAGGAATGGATGGCGCCGGTAAGACAACCATTTGCAAGTATATAGAAGAAAAATATGGATTTGTTAACGTTGAAAAACCAACCAAATATATGTTTGAAAAAAATGGCAAAATTGATTATGATGCATTTAATAGAGAATTACAGAAAATATACAAAAGTGACAACAAAATTCGAAGTACTTTTTTTGGAGCGGGTAATTTACTTGCTGTAACAAAATTTAAAGGAAGAAATATAGTTCTTGATAGACATTTTGCTTCAAATTATTTTTGGAATGGCGATATATGTTTAGATAAATATTTTGAAGAACTAATTAGAGTTTGTGGCAAGCCAGATATAACTATATTTTTACATGCAACTCCTCAAACTAGATATAAACGTTTATTGAAAAGGGATAGAAATGATTTAGATTTACATGATGATTCAATCTTATTGGATGGAACAATAGAAAATGTAGATTTCCTAGAAAAATTCGCATTAAATTATGCAGTTGTAGAAACAGAAGATAGAACAATTGGAGAAGTATGTGAATCAATTGATCAGATTGTACTTAGTATTATGCTAAAAGAACAAGGGAGAGATAAAAAGTATGGCTGTAGATTATAGTAAAATAATTGAAAATGATTTTGAAGAGCCTATATATATAAGCAAATATAATGAATTAATAAATTATCTAACTACATATGGTCCAACAGAATTTTGGAAAATAATTCGTGAAGTTGGTGGTAGTGAAAGAAGAATGATGCGTTTAATTGAAGAAATGATTAATGAAGGAACTATTGAATTTATAGATAATAAATTTAATTTAAAAAATAATGTATCTAAATATAATTATAATATGAAAGAAGTAGAACAAAAAATGAAAGATATATGGGATAGAAAGCCTATTCCAACTTTGTTTTTTGATCAACGACCAGTAACTTTAGAAACAACAATTAATAGAGTTAAGTATTTACTTCAGAAAAATGATGTTTATGATAAAAAAATTGTTATGCTTGGTGATGATGATTTAACTAGTGTAGCTTTAGCACTAACGGGCGTTAATTGTACAGTAGTAGCTTTAGATGTTGATGAAAGGTTAATAGATTTTATTAATCAAGTAGCAAAAGAATATAATCTTAATTTAAAAGCTTATGTTTTTAATGCTCTTGATGAAGTATCTAGTGATTTTCTAAATAAATTTGATGTTCTTATGACTGATCCTACACCAGAAAGAATACCTTTTACTTTATTTATGAATGATGCTATAAAGTTAGTAAAGAAAGAAAATAGTATTATATATACGTCAATATATTCATCAGCAATGAGTAAAAACTTAGATTTGCAAAAAGTTATTACAAGTATGAATCTTTATATAACCGATATAATACCATTTTTTACTGAATATCAGGCAATTTATGAGTTATATAGAGATAGCGATAAAGAATTTATGAAGAAGTATAATATTAGTTTTGATTCAAGAAGCATTTGTTTTACAGAAAGTTTATTTCGCATGGAGGTTACTAGCGAAACTAAAGTATTAGAATTAGAATATAAGGGAAAAGATATTTTTGGAAAAGCTACTAAGCGAGTTATAAATAATAGAGAAAATGATGTTGTAAAGAATAAAAGTAATTATCTAGATGAAGTCGAAAGCATGATAAAAAGTAGTGCTGACAAAAATTATATAAGTAAATAAGGTGATAGAATGGAATTAGGAAGACATGCATTAGCGGATATATATGGATGTAATAATGCATTGCTAGATGATATTGATAAAATAAAAGATATTTTAATTAGTAGCTGTAAAGAAGCAAACTTAACAGTAGTTGAAACGACATTTCATAAATTTAAACCAATAGGAATAAGTGGAGTAATTGTTTTAGCTGAATCACACATAACTATTCATACATGGCCTGAATATAATTTTGTTGCCATTGATGCTTTTACTTGTGGATCTCATATGAATCCAAATTCTGTTTGTAAAATTATTGCACAAAAATTAGGAAGTAATAATATTAAACTTAATGAATACAAAAGAGGGGTGCCAAATGAATAACAATTTAGAACTAGAAATTAAAATATTAGATGTTGATGTTGATATAATAAAAAATAAATTAGATGAAATAGGTGCTATATATAAAAAAGAGGTTATTCAGAAAATATATACTTATGATTGTTATAGCCCAATTACTATGTATGAATTAGCAATATCAGATTATAAGATAACAAAATCTAAAAATTCTTTGCAAAAAATAATTAATATTTTAAGTTATATTAAACCAGTTATATCTTTAGATGAACAAGAAATAATTAAAAATATTACAGGTTATAATTACTTAGAAGATTACATAGAGTCTAATTATACAAATATAAAACTATCTATTTTAAATAATAAAGATATTAAGAAGATAATTAAAAATAGTAAAGATAAATTTTTTAAGTGGATAAGATTAAGACAAAGTGGAGATGTAGCAGAGTTAACAGTCAAATATATTTACAATGTTGCAACTGAATATGCTATCGATGAAGTAAAAGAGATAGAGATAAAAGTAGATAATTTTGATGAGGCTAATAAGCTAGTGGAGGAATTAGGTTATTATCGAAGAAAATTAGTTGAGAAAAAAAGAACTAGTTATGAATTTGCTGACAATAAAATAGAAATAGATCAGTGGCCACTTATCCCACCATATATTGAAATAGAGGGGACAAATCCTGATAGTATATATGATTTAGCAAGCAAATTAGGATATAAAAAAGAAGATACTAAGATAATGAATACAGAGGATGTATATTTATTAAATGGTATAGATTTGACTAGTTTTGAAGAATTAACTTTTGAAAGAAGTATAAAAATATAATGTCTTGGTATGAAATTTATTTAGAAGAAATAAAGCTAAAAAAGAACATTAAAAATTATATTGATTATAAAATTAAACATAAAAAAAAGTTAATTAAGTTAATTGAAAAATATAGTCCTAATAAAAAAATTATGGAAGCTGGTTGTGGGACTGGTATTATTTCTACATATATGTGCTCAAAAGGATATGATGTTACGGAAGTAGACATTAATAATGATATATTAAATCTAGCCAAAAAAGTTTCTAAGGAATATATAAAAGAAGGAAATCCTAAATTTGTTTTGAAATCTATTTTTGATTTAAATTTTAAAAATAATGAATTTGATGTATCATTTAGTAATGGTGTTTTAGAACATTTTTCGGATGAAAAGATAATTGAAACATTAAAATTACAGCTTATGCAATCCAGTTATGTTATAGTTGGTATACCAACAAAATTTTTTAATGATAACGAAGCATTATATGGTGATGAGAGATTTTTAGAATTAACATACTGGAGAAAATTATTTGCAAAAGCGGATGCGAACATAGTTGAAGAAACAAGTTATCATTATATGACTTTAATAGAAAAAATGACTAGTTTGAATAAAATGTTTAGACCTAAACCATTTAGAGTATTTGTGTTAAAGAAGAAGAATTAAGAATTCTTTTTTTTTTTGTAATAAAAATAATTAGTATCCTATTATAGTAAACAAAATCACCATAACCACAGGTTATATGATTATCAAAAAGAGTTCTAATAATAATAACTTATAACAAGTATAAAAAATAGATATTAGACATTAATTTGATAAACGGTTATATTTATTTTAATGGGAGGTTTATGAAATGGAAAATGTTTATTTTATTGTAGGACCGCACGGGGTTGGAAAAACGTATCTTGTTAATGAAATGAAAAAAGTTAATGAAGATCTTATACATGTTGATACAGGACCATTAATTAGAGAAATACATTCAAGTTCTAAGAGCGCACTATCTTTGAAAGAATGGGTTATGCAAGGTGAAAAACTTTTTGGTGAGCATTTTACTGATATTATGCTTTCTGAAAGAATTAAGTACATTGTAAAAGATAATTATGACAAGGTTATTATAATAACAGGAAATAGATCTATAGAAGGTATTAAATATCTAGTTGAAAGATTTCAAATCAAACAACCATCAATTATTTTTTTAGATGCACCTTTCTATAGTTTAAAAGATAACTATGAAGAAAGAGAAAAAAAAGGTTTAAGCAATGGAGAATTTGGTGATTTAATTGAAGATGAAAATCGTCAAGGATTAAAGAATCTTAAAAGTTATGTTCTTGATAATAAAGATTATTGTTATTATTTTTATAGAGAAAATAATTATGAGGTAACTTGTGAAGAAATATATAATCAGGCTATTTTGAAAAAGAACAAACAAAAGAAATTAGGAGGACTACATGAAAATAAGTTTAGCAACTAATTTTGAAGATGAATTAATTGATCAAATAAAAGAATATCCTGTATATGAGATATATGGAAAATTAAAAGATGATATTTTAGGTGGTGGAAGACCTGACAACACATTGTCACCAGTATCAAAAAAGCGTTTAGAAGAGCACGTAAAAAAAACTTTGGAAGCCGGAATAAAATTTAATTACTTATTGAATGGCTCATGTTTATCAAATCATGAACAATCAGAGGCGTGGCAAGAAAGTTTTAAAGAATTTTTAAATTATTTAAGAGATATCGGTGTTAATGCCTTGACTGTTTCGAATCCATTTATTCTTCAGTTAGTAAAAAAGTACTATACAAACTTTACTGTCAGAATTTCTACATTTGCTTGTGTTGATAACTATGAAAAAGCAAAATATTGGGAAGATATGGGTGCTGACTATATATGTGTAGACTTTGTAAAGGTAAATAGAAATTTTAAAGAATTGAAATACATGGTAGAAAATTTAAAAACAGCAAAAATAGAAATATTAATGACAAATAGTTGTTTAAAAGACTGCCCATATATTCACACTCATACATCAGCTTTATCACATGCTTCTAATAAGTTTGATGACACAAGTAAATATGTAGATTGGTGTTTATTAAATTGTCAAAAAAAAGAATTAAACGAAAGTGCTGAATATATAAAATCACCTTGGGTTAGACCCGAAGATTTAAAATATTATGAAGAAATAGGTATTGAGCATTTCAAAATAACAGAACGTGATTTTCCAACATCTGAACTTGTTAAAAGAGTTAAAGCTTATAGTGATAGAAAATATGATGGGAATTTAATAGATTTAATTCAAGGACATGGATGGACGAGCAGTGAAGAAAATTATGAAGATATTGATTTTAATAAGAAATTTAATTCTAAACAAGAAATTTTAGAAGAAATATATAAAATTAGGGGATTAGGATGTGAACGTAAATATCCTAGACATATAGATATAGATAATAATAAACTAGATAAATTTATTGAATTTTTTGTTAATGGCAAATGCACTGGTCATTGTAAGAGTTGTGGATACTGCAGTATGATCGCAAAAAATGCAATAACTCCTAATATTAAAGTAAGTGATTATTTAAAAAAACTTTATAATGATTATGATAATCTTAAAATTTAATTGATTGGTATAAATAAATAGAAAATATAAGAGGTGATAATATGAGTAATTTAGAAATATATAAATGGCCTATAGAGCCAAAATATAAAATCCTAGAACACGATAAGTATGGTATGCGATTAAAACACCAAATTTTAATGAAACCTAGATTTCATTCAGGATTTGATATAACTGCAGAGACTTTGACTCCTGTCAAAGCTGCTTCAAAAGGTAAAGTGGTTTTCGCAGGTTTAGATCCTAAGATTGCTAGTGGTTCATGTAACTGGAATGAAAGATATGGTAATCTTGTAGAAGTGTTAGATATTTATGGAAGAAAATGTTTATATGCCCACCTAAGAGAAATATTAGTAAATATTGGCGATGAAGTTTCTTACGATGATGTTATAGCATTATCCGGATGTAGTGGTGGCTCACGAGTACCACACTTACATTTTGAAATTAGAAATGGTGACTTAAATCATTCAGGCGAAGAAAATACTGTTGATCCATTACTAATTTTACCAAAAAGAAATTTAGATGATTTAACAGAAATTTTTACGGAAGAGCCATATGCAAGTTTCTGGCAAAAGGAAATAGAAAATTGTTGGAATTTTACTGAAAAAGACATACCTTATGCTAATGACAAGAAATATATTAGATAAATTATATTTATCTGGAGGTGAATTATGAAAGTTGATAGATTTCCTATATATAAGGCAGACTATATATTTAACGAATTTAGTGGAAAAATTTTAACAAATAGAGAATTAAGATATAAAGAATTAACAATTCTATATCCATGTAGATTAGACGCTATGGCAATTAATCCAGGTGCTGTTTGTTATAATGATTCAATGATATTTACACCGGGCGAAGTAGTGGTGTCTGTAAATAAATATATTAAAGTATCTATTAAAATTGTTACGGGTAAAAATGGACTTATTATATCTGATGAAACTAAAAGAAAAGTTTTAGTAAAGCATGCCTACTACTTAATGAAAAAAGTACTTTTATTTGAAGATTCTATGGAGATTAAGGTTATAGATGATGATATACCAAAGCATTGTGGTTTTGGATCAAGTAGTTCAACAATCGCTGCAGTAGCAGCAGCAATAAATGAACTTTATAATCATCCGATTTCTAATGCTGATCTTATAAAGTATTTAGCTAGTAATCATGGTGAAGAAATAAGTGATGAAAATGATAATGATTTAAAAATGGTTCAGTGTATTGGTGGTGGTGCCACAGGTGGACTTACTGATTCCGGTATTATAATAATTGCAGGTAAATCAACAACAATATGTAAAATGAAATATGAAGGTAAAGTATTAATTGCTATACCTAATGATTTTGTAGAACAAAATGCTGATATATTAATGGAAAAAGAAGAAAACAATTTATGGAAATTTAAAGAGACAGGCGATAAATACTCAAAAGAAATTGCCTATAATTTGTTGCATAAAGCTCTACCAGATATGGTTAATGGTAATATTAAAGAACTTGCTGATGTTGTTTTTGACTATCGTTTTAACATGGGAAGTATAGATAACTGTTCTTTTGTTTATGAAAAAATGATAGAACAAGGTAAAGAATTGAGAAAACTTTATGAAAATAAAAATTGTGAGTTTCTAGCTTTATCTTCAGTAGGACCTGCATATTTTGCAATAGTAGAAAATAATTCCGATATAGAGATTTGCAAGAAGCTTATGGAAAAGTTAAACATGAGAGTAATTGAAACTTCAATATGTAATACAACTTATAAAATTGAAAATAGTGTAGAAAATAATGAGAACTTTTGGAATAAAAAAGAAACATCATTAGAATTTACAAATAGGCCTGCATCTAAATACATAACAAATATTATTGATGAGATAATTACTAATAATAGCAATATAAAATGTTTGGATATTGGCTGTGGTGGTGGAAGATACTCTAGATACTTAAAAGAAAAAAATATCAATGTAGTGGCAATTGATAAATATAGTAATATGGCTTCTTCATTAAAATTAGATAAAATTAAATTTTTAAATGCTTGTTTTGATGATATTCCACTAAAAAATGAAGTGTGCAATATGATTTTATCAATTGGTGTAATACATAATGCTATAACTAAGGAAGAATATAAAAAAGCTATTTATGAGATGCATAGACTGCTTCAAGACGATGGCTATTTAATATTTTCTGTATTTACAAATGATGTTATAACGGATGATTTAATAGCAAAAGGTGATAATTGTTATAACATATTAAATAGACCACCTATGGTATTATTATCAAAAGAAGAAATAGATGATATATTTGCTAAATATAATTTCAAATATATTAAAAAGATAGATGAACATATAACTGATGTCGGTGACGGAGGAAGAAGAAATGTTTACACAGTCTTATTTCAAAAATAATTATTATATCGAATCAACTCGAAATTATTTAGATGACTACTCAAACATAATTTCAAAAGAGATTGATATGACATTATCTGGAAGATATCTATCGCGTTATCCTGTTTTAAAATTTAATTATGCTAAATTAGATAGATATCCTTTGCATATCCATATAAACCGATTGAAAAATGAAATAAAAAAAGTGTATAATATAAGTGACAATAAAAGTGTAGTGTTAGGAGCAGGCAGTAATGGTATACTACAAAACATTGTAAAATTGCTATTTAAAACAGGTGATAATTTAGTCACACCGTATTTAACTTTTGATCAAGCTGAATTTGCAGTTACTTCCCTTGGTGGAACAACAAGAAGATGCTATATGGATAAATACGATATTAGTCTTGATAATATTACAAACAGTACTGATTTAAAAACAAAATTAATTTATATTTGTAATCCTAATAATCCTACAGGAAAAATTATTAGTAATAAAGAAATAATTAATTTTGCAAAACTAAATAAGGATATAAACATAATAATAGACGAATCAAATATTGAATTTTCAAATCAAAAAAGTTTATTAACTGAAGAATATCCTGAAAACATTATTGTTTTAAAAAGTTTTTCAAAGGCTTATGGTTTAGCTAATTTAAGAATAGGTTATATGGTGTGTCAAAATATCTTTGCTGATGAATACAACAAAAATACAACAGTAAATGAGTTTTCAGGTGTTTCTTGTGAAATAGCATTACAGGTTTTAAGAAGTAAGCTTTATTTAAAGAATGTTAAGAAAGTGAAGAAACAACTAAAATTTATTGATAGCAATTTAAATAGATATGGTATTAAATCAATATTATCCAATTCTAACACTTTACTAACTGAAACAACTTTTCCTAAAAAAGCATTCGATATACTAAATAATAATAATGTTTCAGTAGTGCCAATATTTGATCAAGATAACTTATTACATTTTAGAATTGCTATTCAAGATTCAAAAACAAATAAAAAGTTTATAAAAAAAATGAAAGAAGTATGTAATAAAAATTACTTATAGGAGGAAAATTAATGGAAAAAGTAGTTTATTTAACAACAAACAAAGGAAAGTTTGATGAAGCAAACAGAATATTTAAAGATCAATATGGTATAGATATTGATATCATGAGCCCTGATTTTGAAGTACTTGAAACACAAGCTAAAACTTGCTCTGAAGTAGTAGCATTTAGTGTGAAATATGCTGCAGAGAAACTAGGTAGACCTTGTGTTAAATCAGACAGTGGTTTATATTTAGATGCTTTAGGTGGTTTGCCAGGACCTTACAATGCCTATTTTGATAAACAAATAGGTGTCGATAAATTTTTAGAATTATTTAAAAATGAAACAAATAGAAAAGCAAAATTAGAAGATTGTTTCGCATACTGTGAACCTGGAAAGGAACCAATAGTATTTACTGGTGGTGGAACAGGAACAGTAGCTCTAGAGGCAAGAGGAAATCTTGGAAGATGGCATGATAAATTTTATATACCTGATGGTGAAACAAAAACTTTAAGTGAACTTAGAGAACAAGACAGGGAATATGAAGCAAAGTTCTGGGGAACTGCTAAATATGATTTTGCTAAATGGTATAAAGCTAATAAAATGAATTAAGATATGAATATAACAGAATTAAAAGTACATAAAAATAATAGTAAGATAGTTATAAAAATAGGTGATCTAGTTATAGGAAAAGATAAATTGATTATAGCTGGACCATGTACTATAAATGATAAAGAACAACTTATATTTTTAGCAAAAGAACTTAAAAAAATTGGTGTTAATGTTTTAAGAGGCGGAGCTTTTAAACCAAGAACTAGTCCATACAGTTTTCAGGGTTTAGAAGAAAAAGGAATAGAGTATTTAATAGAGGCTAAGAAAATAACAGGATTACCAATAATTTCTGAATTAACTAGTTTAAAATATATTGATATGTTTATCCAAAATGTAGATATAATTCAGGTAGGTAGTAAGAATATGTTTAATTATGAATTATTAAAAGCATTAGGTAAAACTAACAAAATTATTCTATTAAAAAGAGGTATGTCTGCTACATATGAAGAATGGTTAAATGCTGCTGAATATATTATGCAAGGCGGTAATGATAATATAATTCTTTGTGAAAGAGGGATTAGAACATTTGAAACAGAGACGAGAAATACACTAGATTTGCAAGCTATACCTGTTATGAAACAATATACTAATTTGCCAATAATAGTTGATCCTTCACATGCAGCTGGAAAAAGATATATAGTAAAGCCAATGGCAATTGCAGCTATAGCTGCAGGAGCAGACGGACTTATGATAGAGACTAGTATTAGTCCTGAAAAAGAGATATGTGATAGTAGTCAAACTATTGATCTAAATGAACTTGATAGTATTATAAAAGATATGAAAAAACTACAGTAGTGTAGTTTTTTTGTGTTATAATTCTAATAGGTGATAACATGAGTTATAAATATAAAGAAATATGGGATATCAATTTACCTAAAAATTATGAGGGATGTAAGTATTATGATGGCTGGTTGGAGAAAGAACCAATTAAAGAAATTATAAGGAATACAAGCAAACCTATAATTGATTTAGGCTGTGGAACTGGAAATAATTGTGTTCATTTAAACGAAATAGGTAAAGAAGTTATTGCATGTGATTATTCGGACGAAGGCTTAAAACTAATTAATAGAGTTAATCCTAATATAAAAACAATTAATTTTGATATGACAAATACTTTTCCTTTTAATGATGGTATGACAGATCTTGTTATTGCAGATATTTGTTTACATTATTTTGATAAAGAGACTACCCTAAAAATACTAAATGAGATAAGAAGAATATTAACAAATGAAGGATACTTACTTTTTAGAGTTAATTCTACTAAAGATTTCAATCATGGGGCTGGACAAGGTACAAAACTTGACGAAAACTTTTATTTTGTACAAGGTATGACGAAGAGATTTTTTAATGAAAAAGATATAAAAGAATTTCTTGCTGATTTTAAAATATTGTTATTAAAAGAAGAACCTAGAGATTTAAAACTTTACGATGAAGAAAATAAGAAATGGTATTTATCTCCTAAAACAGTATGGAAGTGTTTAGCAAAGAAATAATTCTATATTGTTTACAAATTGCCTAGATTTTAACATTATGATATAATTAAACACCAAGGAGGGATAATATGCATATTACAAAAGAAATGGTAAGAAACATAGAATCTAGATTTATGAGTAATAATTACAATGGTACTCTTACTATAAATCCAAATTATGAATATATAAATAATGGTTCTAACATATTATTAAGTGCTCCTCATAGCGTTAAACAAATGCGTGAAGAAAATATTAAAGAAGAGGATGAATTAACTGGTTTTTATGCTTCATATTTACCTAAGTTAAATAAATATAATAGTATTTATAGAACTTATCAAAGTATGGATGATCCAAACTATCCTATTGGTGAAACCTTAGAAAATCCGGAAGATAAATATTTACAAGAAGTTATAAAGTTAATCAAAAAAGATAAGATATCATTTTTACTTGATATACATGGCTGTGCAACAAGAAGACCATTTGACGTAGAAATAATATCAGTTAATGGCAAGACTTGTAATTTAGAAATAGTAGATATATTTTATGAGACATTAAGAAGTAAAAACTTTGTTGTGTCGGTAGATAAAGTATTTAAAAGAGGCGGACAAGTTATTAGACAAGCTAGTAATGCTGGTACTAATGCTGTTGCTCTTGAAATAAATAAAACTTGCAGAAGTTATGAAACTTTAGAAGATTTACAAAAATTAAGAGAAATGATTTTAGGAATTGACGAATCATTAGTGGAAACAAAAAAACATCTAATTTAGATGTTTTTGTTTTTTTATAAGGTTATATGATAGTTATTGTGTAGCCTTTTCATTACTAACGTAAAATAATATAGGGGGGAAAATATGGAAGAATTAATTGGTAATACGCCTATGATTAAAATTGATTATGAATATAAGGGTAGTTTAAAAAGTGTTTATGTCAAGTTAGAGCATTATAATCTAACGGGTAGTATAAAAGATAGAGTAGCTTACTATATGATTATTAAAGCTAAAGAAACTGGAAGGTTAAAAGAGTGTATGCCTATTATTGAAGCTACTAGTGGTAATACTGGAATATCTCTTGCAGCGCTAGGAGCTTATTATAATCATCCTGTATATATATTTATGCCAAATTGGGTTAGTAGTGAAAGATTAAAAATCATGAAGTTATATGGAGCTAATGTAAAAACTTTTTCTAAAGAAGAAGGTGGTTTTAAAAGATGTATAAAGGAGGCAAAAAAACTTGCCAAAGAGATAGATGGTTATTATATAGATCAGTTTAGTAATACAAATAATACACTAGCACATTATGAAACAACAGGTAAGGAAATAATAAACCAACTTTCTAATATAGGCGGTTTTGTTACTGGAATAGGTACTGGAGGAACTTTAATGGGCATTGGTAAAAGAATTAAAGAGATATCTCCAAATGCCAAAATATGTGCTTTAGAGCCTGAAAAAATGTCATTAATTAAAAAGGTTTCTGTAGGAATTCATAAAATCGATGGAATAGGTGATGAATTTATTCCGGATTTAGTCGATTTAGATTTTATTGATGATATTGTTCTTATAAACGATGAAGATGCAATAAATATGGCAAAAAAGCTTTCAAAGGATCTAGGGATAGGTACTGGAATATCAAGTGGTGCTAATTTAATTGCGGCTATTATTTTAAATGAAAATATAAAAGGTAATATGGTTACTGTTTTTGCTGATGATTCTAAAAAGTATCTAAGTAGTGATCTTAGTAAAGAAATAGATGAAAATGAATTATTTATCTCTAATCATATAAAATTAATTACATATCAAATCGTTAATAAAAACTAAAAATAATATTAAATATACTAATAGTATGCTATAATAATATTAATAAAACATAGATATAGCAACATAATTTTTGAATAGAGGTGAATTTATGGTTAGCTGGGTAGTTACAGAATCTGCATCAAATAATATGAACTATATATATATTTTACTTGCTATATTAGTTATTATAGATGTAGTTGCGTGTGTACACTATTTATATGTCTTTAAATTTAGTGGAAACAAAAAAAGTTTAAAAAGAAAACAAAAGACTAGTGAGAAATAATATTAGTTTATTAAGAGGAAATAAATGGAACAAGCAATAGAAGATTATACTAAATTTGTTTATATAAGTTTTGGAATATTTGCTTTTATATCAGTATTATCGATAATTTTGTTTATAGTGTTTTTTATAAAAAGAAAAAAGCAAAAGAAAAGTAAAGAAAGCCAGCTTATAAACGAAATTCAAAGTATAAATAGTATCAAGTGCCCATCATGTGGTAAAGACATTGATGGAAATTCTATTTATTGTAAATATTGTGGCACAGCACTTCACTTATGAAATAAGACATGATTAATCATGTTTTTTCTTTTTTATAATAGCAAAATGTGATAAAATAAATTTGTAGGTGATTATATGATTTATACTTCAGTCGATAATGATAGAATAAAAGATATCCACAAATTACAAACTAAAAAGTTTCGTGATATAACTGAGACTTTTATAGTAGAGGGTGAACACTTAGTTGAAGAGGCTTATAAAACAGGACTTCTAAAACTAGTCATAAAAGGCGAAGATGTTACTTTAGAGAAAGATTACGGTGTTGAAACAATTACTTGTAATCATAAAGTAATGCGCTTTTTAAGTGAACTTGATACTCCAAACAAGGTATTAGGTGTTTGTAATAAAAAAAGCGGCATAATTAAAGGTAATAAAATACTAGTTCTTGATAATGTTCAAGATCCAGGTAACTTGGGTACCATAATTAGATCAAGTGTAGCTTTTAACGTTAGTACTATTATATTAAGCGAATGCTGTGTAGATTTATATAATTCTAAGGTCATTCGCGCTAGTCAAGGAATGCTTTTTAATAGTAATATAGTAATAGGAGACATAAAGGAAATTCTTGATAGTTTAGAAAATTACACTATATATGGTACTAAAGTAGATGGTGGCGAAGAACTACAACAGGTAAGTAAAGATGAAAAACAAGTTATCATAATGGGTAATGAGGGTAAGGGCGTAAGAAAAGAAATTCTCGATATGTGTGATAAATATTTATATATAAATATGAATAAGAACTGCGAAAGTTTAAATGTTGCTGTTGCTACCTCAATTATTCTTTATGAATTAGATAAGTAGGTGTTATATGGAATATTTATATTTAGGTGAAATAGTTAATACTCATGGTATAAAAGGTGAAGTTAGAATTATATCAGATTTCAAATTTAAAGACGAAGTTTTTAAAAAAGGAAGTTTTTTATATATCGGAAATTATAAAGACAAAGAAGTAATAAATAGCTATAGAGTACATAAAAATTATGATATGGTTACTTTTGATGGTATTAATGATATAAATGATGTTCTAAAGTATAAGGGTAAAAAAGTATATATTATAAGAGAGGAACATAATTTTGATGGAATTCTTTATGAAGATGTAATTGGTCTAAATGTATATTCAGATGATAAAAAAATAGGTGTAGTTGATTCAATTATAAAAAGTCATGCTCATCCAATATTAGTAATTAAAAATGATAAAGATAAAGAATTTATGATTCCTTTCATAGATGAGTTTATTATTAATGTTGATGTGGATAATAAAAAAGTTGATGTTAAGCTAATAGAGGGTTTAATTAATGAAGATTGATATATTAACTTTATTTCCACATATGTTTGATGGCTTTTTATCTGAGTCTATTATTAAAAGAGCAACTTTAAATAATAAAGTGGAAATAAATATTTATGATATAAGAGAATATTCAAAAGATCCACATAAAAAAGTAGATGATTATGGTTTTGGTGGTGGTGCTGGAATGGTTCTTATGCCACAGCCTATATTTGATGCAGTAGAGGCTTTAAGGACTGCTAATAGCAAAGTTCTTTTAATGACTCCACAAGGAATTCCATATACACAAAAACAAGCTTACACCTTGACAAAAGAGTCACATTTGATTATAATATGTGGTCATTACGAGGGCTTTGATGAGCGTATAAGAAGCCTTGCTAATTTTGAAATAAGTATAGGCGATTATGTATTAACAGGTGGAGAGATACCTAGCATGGCAATAACTGATAGTATTGTGAGATTACTAGATGGAGTTATTGAAGAAGAATCGCATATTAATGATTCATTCAATGATGATTTGCTAGATTACCCTGTTTATACTAGACCAGTAGATTTTAGAGGAATGATAGTTCCTGATGTTCTTTTATCAGGACATCATGAAAACATACGAAAATGGAGATATGAAAAGCAATTAGAGAAAACTAAAGAGCGTAGACCAGATTTATTAGAAAAAAGGGGATGATATTATGAAGGGACAAACATACATATTGATGAAGAATTATCGCTTTCATGATATTAAAAAAATTGATTATAAAAAATTAGATGGCTTTCATTTTAGACCAGTAAACAATATTTCATATGTTGGTGTTACAGTAAAACGTATGGTTATGATAAATCCAACTTTTGTTGAAAAGGTGTTAAAAAGAAAAATAAAGAAAAAACTTGAAACATATTTAAGATTTATTATAAGTATTATAGATTCTGATGACAGTGATACTGACATAACTGGTTTAAGAGCGGCCCTAAACGATTTAACTAGATACAAAGAAACAGTTAGATATAAATATAAACAATATCTTGATGAAAAATATGCTATGCTTTTACTTCAAAAGATAGAATTACTAGAGCAAGAATTAAAAAATAAAATAATTTATTATAAAGAACCTGAAGAAAAAGAAATAACTGAAACAAGAAGAAGATAACTTCTTCTCAGACTGTTGACAATGTCGGCAGTCACTTTTTTTATACAATGAGTTGTTAGAGAATCGAATTCGTGATAAAATTCAGATAGTATATTATTTAAATAAAAAGTGATTTGTGTTGCTTTAACTAATATATTTAATAGTATTTTTTGATTATAAATTTTGAATGTTAATATGCATTGCTTGTAGCAACGCCTTATTCATTATACAATGGGTTTAATGAAAGGAGGAAAGTGCCAAAATGTTAAAAGAAAATATTAAGACAATAAGAAAACAAAAAGGACTTTCACAAGAAGAACTTAGTATTAAACTGAATGTTGTAAGACAGACAATATCCAAATGGGAACAAGGGTTATCTGTTCCAGATTCCGAAATGTTAATCTCTTTATCAAAAGTACTTGAAACTTCTGTAAGCACTTTGCTTGGAGAAACTATTTCTGAAACTAAGGTTGATGATCTAAAAGTAATTTCTGAAAAATTAGAAATAATAAATTTTCAACTTTCAAAAAGACAAAAATTGAAAAGGAAGATTATACAAAGATTACTAATAATTATGTGCATAATTATAGTAATAATTTTTGTAATTCTATTCTTATTAAATAGTCCATATTTGAGTTGGGATTATAGCAATCCTGAAAATGCTGTTTTAGGGGTTGCCTTTCATTCGTTTGAATGGTTATTTGTTAGAATAGCACCGATTATTTTTATTAGTTCAATAGTTGGAATTATTTTAATGCAAAAAAAGCATTAGACTTAAAATTACAATTTATTTAATTTAGAAGTTAATACTTGATTTTATCAACAGTCTGAAAAGAAGATAACTTCTTCTTTTATTTCTATAAATATTAAATAAAAATGCTTGTCAAATATTTTTATTTATGATACAATCAATTGCGTAATCCGCTACTTATACATGATTATAATGTTATGATTATATAAAAAACAAGAAGGAGTGTGTGACGATGAACATAATTGATAAGATTACTGCAAAACAAATTAGAACTGACATGCCTGAATTCCGTGTTGGAGATACAGTTGTTGTTGGTGTTAAAATTGTTGAAGGTAAAAGAGAACGTGTTCAAGATTTTGAAGGTATCGTAATTGCTATTAAAAATAGTGGTATCGGTAAAACTTTTACTGTTAGAAAATTATCTCAAGGTGTTGGAGTAGAAAGAACTTTTCCAGTTAATTCACCTTCAATAGATAAAGTAACAGTTACAAGAAAAGGTAGAGTTAGAAGAGCAAAATTAAATTACTTAAGAACTTTACTAAAACAACCAAAAATCAAAGAAAGAAGATAAGACTTTTAAGTCTTATTTTTTTTCTTTATTAATATTTAATTTTTTGTAGTATAATATATATTAATAGATAGGTGAGTTATGAAAATATTAAAAGAAATTATTCCTTATATAGTTATTATTATAGTTGTTGTGCTTATTAGAACATTTATAGCAACTCCAGTATTAGTAAATGGTTCTTCAATGTATCCAACTTTAAAAAATAATGAACTATTACTACTAAAAAAATATGATAGTTCATATAAGAGATATGACATTGTTGTTTTAGATTATAAAAATGAAAAGTTAATTAAAAGAGTTATCGGTTTACCGGGTGAAATTGTGGAATACAAAGACGGTATTCTTTATATAGATGGTAACAAAACTGAAGATGAATTTTCATCAATTACTAGTGACTTTAAAAGCAGTGAACTTATTACAGGAAGCATTCCAGAAGGCTATTATTTAGTAATGGGCGATAATCGTAAAAACTCTATTGATAGCCGTACTATAGGCTTAATTAACGAAGATGATATAAATGGAGTAACAAACTTTAGTTTATGGCCATTTGGAACATTTGAAAAATAGAATAGTTCTATTTTTTCTTTTTGCATAGACAAACTCCAAAAATTGCTTTATAATATGAACGATTTAACAAAATACTCTTTTTTTAATTAAAAGAAACTATGTTATAATGAATTAGGGGACTATTAGCATTTCAAATTTAAACTAAGTTATAGGAGAAATATAAGAATATGTGTGATAATTTTATTAATTTAACATCAGAAAATCTTGCCAATGAGCATTTATGTTGTATTATACGTAGTAAACCACATAAAGGTATTGATGCAAAGCGTCAGTGGCTTTTAGAGCGACTTAATGAAGGCCATGTCTTTAGAAAATTAAATGAAAAAGCAACTGTTTTTATAGAGTATGCTCCTCTTGAACTAGCTTGGGTTCCAATATCTGGTGATAATTATTATTATATTTATTGTTTATGGGTATATGGTAGTTATAAAGGAAAAGGATATGGAAAATCACTAATTGAGTATTGCTTAGCAGAGGCAAGAAAAAATGGTAAATCTGGTATCTGCATGCTTGGGTCAAAAAAGCAAAAACATTGGTTGTCTGATCAATCATTTGTGAAAAAATTTGGTTTTGAAGTTGTTGATACGACTGATAATGGATATGAGTTACTTGCTCTTTCATTAGATGGTACTACACCTAAGTTTAGAGAAAATGCTAAAAGACAAGAAATTGAAAGTAAAATTTTAACAATCTATTATGATATGCAATGTCCATATATTTATCAAAATATCGAGATGATAAAGAACTATTGTGAAATTAAAGATATTCCTTTATCTTTAATTAAAATAAATACACTGCAACAAGCAAAAGATTTACCATGCGTTTTTAATAATTTTGGTGTATTTTATAAAGGAAAATTTGAGACAGTAAATTTGTTAGATGTTAGTAGCTTAGAAAGAATATTAAGCAAATAATTAAAAAGTATTAATGAATTATAATGAGAAAGGAGCGATTTTAATGGCAAAGAATAATGAAGAAAAACTTTATCCCAATATTAATATTAACTGGTACCCAGGTCATATGGCAAAAACAAAAAGACTTATAGGAGAAAAAATAAACTTAATTGATGTAGTATATGAGGTAGTAGATGCTCGCATGCCTTATTCTTCTAAAATAAAAGATTTGGATAATTTTATTCAAAACAAACCTAGAATAATGGTTATGACAAAAGCTGATTTATGTGATATGTCTGAAACAAAAAAATGGATATCTTATTATGAAAATAAAGGTTATAAAGTTATTCTTATGGATTTAGAACATAATCCTGATATGAAAAAACTTATAAAAATTACTGAAGAATTAATGGAATCTAAATATCAAAAAGATGAGAATAAAGGCATGATTCAAAGAAGAACAAGAATTCTTATAGTTGGTATCCCAAATGTAGGAAAATCAACCCTTATAAATAGATTAGTTGGTAGAAATGCTACTAATGTTGCTAATAAACCGGGTGTGACTAAACAACTTGATTGGATTAGGATTAATGAAAACTTTGAACTTTTAGATTCACCGGGTATTTTATGGCCAAAGTTAGATGAGGAAAAAGTTGCTTTTAACTTAGCAAGTTTAACTGCTATAAAAGAAGAAGTCCTTCCTTTATATGATGTAGTAGAATATGTTCTAAAAACGCTTGAAGAGTATTACCCAAAGGTTTTATTTGATAGATATAGTATTGATCATGTTGAAGACGATTTTATTTTAACTTTAGATGTTATTGGTAAAAAAAGAGGATGCCTTATTAAAGGCGGAGAAATAGATTATGATAAAGTAATATCTATAATAATTAGTGAAATTAAAAATGGGACTTTAAAAAACATTACATTTGATAGGATTAATGATTATGAAAGTATATAATAAATTAAGATTAATTTTATATCGTATACAACTAAAGAAAGCTCACAAAGAAGCTCCAAAAAGTATTTTAGAATCAGCTAGATTCCCAATATCAAAAGAACCATATACTAACACAAGCGGTAAATCAATTTTGGAAACGGTTAGATTTGATAAAAATGATAATTATATGAAAGAAAGAAATGAAGCAATAGAGAAAAGCAATCAAAAAATCAAAAAAATTGAAGATAAAATAAGTAGATTGAAGTAGGCGATTATATGAATAGACAAGATATATTAAACGCATTAAATAAATATCATTTTGATATTAATGAATATATGGTTATAAGTGGAGCTTCTATGGTACTTCAGGGAATAAAGGAAAGTACTAAGGACATAGATATATCTGTATCTAAGAAGTATTATGATTATCTAGTAAAAAATTATAATTGTGATATTGAAAAAGTAATAAATGGTTTAAATATATATCTTATAGATAATGTTATTAATTTCAGTACTAATTACTATAATAGGGATGAAGTAGTGATGTATGAAGGATTTCCTATTCAAAGTTTAGAAGGAATAAAAAAATTAAAACTAGGTTTAAATAGAGAAAAAGATATTAAAGATATAAACAAATTAGATAAATATTTAAATCTTAGCCCTCTAGTACTTGCATATTTAGGTGATTCTATATATGAAGTATATATAAGAAAACATTTGATTGATAAAGGTAATATAAAAGTAAATGATCTTCAAAAAGCAGCTACAAAGTTTGTTTCGGCTAAGAGTCAAGCAAGTCTATTAAATAAACTTATAGATAGTGATATTTTAAAGCCTAGTGAACTTGATATAATAAGACGTGGAAGAAACGCAAAAAGTCACAAGGCTCCAAAGAATACGGATATTGTTACTTATAAGCAAGCAACAGGATTTGAAACTCTAATAGGTTATTTATATTTAGAAAATAATATAACTCGTATAGACGAGATAATAAAAGAAATAATAGGTGAATAAAAATGTATATATGTGGAAGAAATGTAGCTAAGGAATATCTAAATAGTAATGAGATGGTTAAAAAAGCTTATCTTATGAAAAACTATAATGATAATGAAATAATTAGTAAATTAAGTGCAAAAACAAACAATATTGAATATGTTGATAAAAGAGAACTTGATAAAATAACTAAAGAAAATCATCAGGGTGTTATTTTATGTGTTGAAGATTTTAAATATAGTGATATTGATGACATTATTAAGAAAGATGACAGTTTAATAGTAATACTTGATCATATAGAAGATCCACATAATTTTGGAGCAATTATAAGAACTTGTGAAGCAGCTGGCGTTGATGGAATAATTATTCCAAAAAACAGAAGTGTTGATGTTACTCCAACTGTTATTAGAACTAGTGTTGGTGCTAGTAAATATGTTCCAATAGTTCAAATAACAAACATAACAAGTACAATGAAAGAACTTAAGAAAAAGGGTTTTTGGTTTGTTGGCACTGATATGGATGGTACACCTTATGACAAAATAGATTATAAAGGTAAAATTTGTATTGTAATTGGTAGTGAAGGTTTTGGAATGAGTCGTATTGTTAAAGAAAATTGTGATTTTATAGCAACTATTCCTATGAATGGTAAAATTAATAGTTTAAATGCTTCAGTAGCAGCTGGTATAGTTATATATGAAGCAGTGAAAGTAAGAAGATAAATTGAATTATAAAGATGTTAATGATTATGAATTAGTATATTATGTTAGAGATAACAATGAAGAAGCAAGTACAATACTTTATGATAAATATAAACCATTAATAGAAAAAAATGCTAGAAGACTTTTAAAATATTGTAATTATAATGGATTAGAACTTAATGACCTTATTCAAGAGGGTATGTTAGGGCTATCTAAGGCTATTGAAACTTTTAGTGAGAGTAAGGAAGCTTCTTTTTATACATATGCTAAAACTTGTATTGAAAGAAGGCAGTTAACAGCCATAATAGCTAGTCAAAGACAGAAACATAAACTTCTTAATGAATCAGTTTCTTTTGAAGCTTATGATGATGATGCTACTAGTGTAAAAACTGTTGATGCTATGCTTGTTGATAACAGCTATAATCCAGAAAGTATAATGTTTGATTATGAAAATAGTACCGAACTTATCGAAAGAGTAAGTAGGGTACTTACTAATTTTGAAATGCAAGTTTTTGAACTTAAAATAAGTGGTTTCACTTATATAGAAATATCAGAAATTCTTGACAAGGATAAAAAACAAATAGATAATGCTATTCAGCGAATTAAATTTAAAATAAAAGAGGCTCTAAATAAATAGGTGGTAATAACATGGGAGAAAAAGGAAGTTTAAAAAACTTATATAAAAGTTTTAGATTTTTTCTAATAAATCAAAAGAAGAAAAGAAAAGAAAAATTATTAGAGAAAAAACGATCTAAAATAAATATAAAACCAAAGGATAAAGTGAAACTTTCTTTTTTTGTTGTCCTAACAGCATTTTTTGGCTTTCTAGGTTCATTTTTTTCATTTTCAAGGAAAGAAAAAGAAGAAATAAAAGAAATAAATAATTCTGATGATTTAAATAAAACTAAAAAAATTATTATGAATATAGTCAATACTGCCCAAAAAACCAATGATATTGATAAAATTACTGAATGTAAAATGAAATTAAATAATATTGAAAAAGTAATTAATAAATCGGAGTTGTTCTTACCTCAAGTAGCGGATGTGAAAAAGGATCTAGAGAAAGCCAATAAAAAAGTAACTGAAAAGATTGAAATAGTAGAGATAAATAAAAAAAATACAGATAAATTGCAAGTTTTAAATCAAGAAAAAATAGAAAAAATAAATCAAGAATTAAAAGATACTAAAGAAAAAGTAAACCAAATTAAAACAAAATTGCCAGAAGTTAATAATACGGAAGAATTATTTGACTTGAAAAAAGAAGTTGAAAAACTAGAAGAAAAATTTAAAAAGGATGAACTGAAAGAAGAAGATTTGAAAAAATTAGATCAGTTTTTACTACTTTATAATACTGAAGAAATAAGAATGCTTAAATCTAAGATTGATGATAAGATTGAAAAGGTAGCAACTAAAGAATTAAATGAAGAGTTAGCTACGCAAGAAAAAGTGAATCCAGCAATTTCGGAAATACTAGAAAAAGAAGAAATAAAAGAACAACAAACAGAAAAGAAAAAAGAAATAGAGAAGAAGCAGGAACAAGAAAAAAAAGAACAAGAAGAGAAAAAAGATATTCCAGAAAGTTCTTTATCTTTAGATTTTAAAATGGCAACAATAATTGTTAGTAGACAGATAATGGGTATGGAAAACAAAGTTAACCAAGCACGTAAGTCAGTTAGCAATAAGCCAATCTTTTTTGAAAAAATTAGATCCATGGTATCTAATACATTAAGATTTTGCGCTAGTATTTCACCACTTTTCTTTTTCAAAAATAAAATAGTAGGAACATTCATTTCGGCTGTGTTACTTGATAATTCTATTCGCAGTTTAAGAAGAAGTATTAGTGATAATAAGAAAAATGTATCATATATTAGAACTAATGGATTAGAATTATTATTAAAGGAACATAAAGAAATAGAGCAAAGGACTAAGCAAATTTTTGATGATTCTTTAAACCAATTAACTTTTTTTAAAACAGACTTTATACACAAGTATGGGCAACATATAAATGGTAATATAGAACTAGAAAATATGATGAATGAAATTTGTGATATCGAAGAGTATATTATCTCTAAACAAAATGAATATAAGAAAGAAAATGAAAGAATTAAAATAAAACTAAAAAGATATTAAAGTCTATTATTTTTATTGACAATATAGGGGTAGTGTGTTATTATTTATTTAGGCACACAAAGGTGTTTTTATTTTGGTAAAACACAAATCTAAAAAAGTAGGTGATTGAATGAAAAAATTAGCTAGATTTTTCATTAGTGTCAAAGAAGAAATGAAGAAAGTTAAATGGCCAACTAAAAAAGAAATGATTAAATATAGTACGGCTACATTATCTTTCATAATCGTACTTGCTATATTCTTTACTTTAACTGATCTTGCAATTTCTGGTGTAAAGGTTTTAATAGGTTCATAACATGAATAAAGAATGGTATGTTGTTAATACTTACTCAGGACATGAGAACAAAGTTAAAGAAAAATTAGAAATGCGAGCAAATAGTATGGGACTAGAAGATTTCATCTTCAGAGTAATAGTTCCAGAACAAAAAGAAATAGAAGTTAACAAAGATGGCGTAAAAAAAGAAAAAACTAAGAAAATGTTTCCAGGTTATATCTTGGTTGAGATGATAATGACTGATGAAGCTTGGTTTGTTGTTCGTAACACTCCAGGAGTTACAGGATTTATCGGATCATCAGGTAAAGGTGCAAAACCATTCCCACTTACTCCTATGGAAGTAGATAGAATTTTATCTAGTATGGGTATGAGCAGATTAGAGATTGCTAAGGGTCTTGTTATCGATGACATGGTTAAAGTTACTAACGGTCCATTTTCTAATATGTTTGGTAAAATTAGAACAATTGATATGGAAAATGCGAAAGTTGAAGTTAGTCTAGATTTATTTGGTCAAGAGACTATGGTTGAACTTGGATTAAATGAAATAGAAAAAGCATAGTTTTTATTTACAAATAAATAATTTTATGATATTATTATAGGGCTATATTGTTTTATATTAATATAGATATGTGGGAGGCAAAGCTCTTTCTTTAAATAAAGCGGAGAGAAAAAGCTATTTGAACCACACATGAAAAGCGAAATAATTATAGGAGGTGTTTTTCGTGGCAAAAAAGAATATTACAAAAAAAATCAAGTTACAAATCCCTGCTGGAAAAGCAACACCAGCTCCACCAGTTGGTACTGTTTTAGGTCCTGCAGGTGTTAACTTACAAGAATTCTGCACAAAATATAACGATGCAACAAGAGAAAAAATGGGAGATATATTACCAGTTGAAATTTCAATTTATGATGATAGAAGTTTTGATTTCGTAATTAAGACTCCACCAGCAGCATTCTTAATAAAGAAATTTGCTGGCGTTAAAAGTGGATCTACAAAAGGTCGTAACTTTATCGTTGGAAAATTAACAAAAGCTCAAGTAAAAGAAATAGCCGAAATTAAACTACCAGATTTAAACTGTTATGCTTTAGACGAAGCAATTAGAATCGTTGAAGGTACTGCTTTAAATATGGGTATTGAAATAGTAGACTAATAAGTTAATTATACTTGCATAGGGAAAACCCTAGTGGAAGGATAAAATAATCCGCTTGACCACATAAGGAGGTAAATAAAATGAAAAAAGGAAAAAAATACGTTGAAGTAAGTAAATTAGTTGATAGAACTAAATTATATACTAAAGATGAAGCTGTTAAATTAGTAAAAGATACTAATCCTGCTAAGTTTGATGCTTCAGTTGAATTAGTTTTACGTCTTAACTTAGACACTAAAAAAGCTGATCAACAATTAAGAGGTGCTACAGTACTTCCAAATGGTACTGGTAAAACTAAAAAAGTTTTAGTACTTGCTAAAGGTGCAGCTGCACAAGCTGCTAAAGAAGCAGGAGCTGATTACGTTGGAGATATGGATTTAATAACAAAAATTGAAAAAGAAAACTGGTTCGATTTTGATGTTATGATTGCTACTCCAGATATGATGCCTGTTTTAGGTAAATTAGGTAAGGTTTTAGGACCAAAAGGTTTAATGCCAAACCCAAAAACTGGAACAGTTACTTTAGATACTGCTAAAGCAGTAAGCGATGTTAAAAAGGGACGTGTTGAATATCGTACAGATAGTTTCGGAAACGTTGCTGTTATCATTGGTAAAGTATCATTTACAGAACAACAATTAAAAGAAAACTTAGAGTATTTTGTTTCATTAATTTTAAAATCAAAACCAACTGCTGCTAAAGGTGATTATGTTAAGAACATTTCAATCGCTTCAACAATGGGTCCTGGTATTAAAATAGATTCAAAAAGCTTTGACAAATAATAACTGATATGATATAATCAATTCAGTTCGAATTAATAGGTACCGTAGACAGTAGGAGCTTTATGCTTAATATCCTACCGAGGGAGATTATAATAGTCTTTTTCGGCCCTTACTGTGTACTCCATAGTAGGGGCTTTTATTTACGGTATTACACAAAGATAGAGGAGGTGTAATATGGCAAACGTAAAAATACTAGAACGTAAACAAGTAACTATTGATGAAATTACTGATAAAGTAAAAGAATCAAATGCAGTTGTATTTTTCGAATATCGTGGACTAACAGTTGGCGAAATGACTGAACTTAGAAGAAACTTACGTACTAGTGGTTCAGATGTTAAAGTTTACAAAAATACTTTAGCAAAAAGAGCATTAGACTCATTAAATTATGATATGCAAGGTGAATTAAACGGACCTAAAGCTATGGCTTATGGTAAAGACGTTATCGCACCAATTAAAGCATTAAGTGACTTTGCTAAAAGTCATCCAGCATTAGAATTAAAAATAGGTGTAGTAGATGGAAAAGTAGCTGATAAAGCAATGCTTACAACATTAGCATCAACACCATCAAGAGAACAATTATTAACAATGTTCGCAGCTGGATTATTAGAACATGTTAAAAATGTAGCAATTTGTTTAGACTTACATAGTCAAAACATGGAAAGCTAATTTATTAGTTTGAAATTTTATAATAGATAGAAAAAAATATAAGGAGGAAATAAAATGGCAAAATTAAGTACAAAAGAAATTATCGATTCAATAAGCGAAATGACAATATTAGAAGTTAAAGATTTAGTAGATGCAATGAAGGAAGCATTTGGTGTTGATCCAAGTTCAGTAGCTGTAGCTGCTGCTCCAGTTGCTGCTGTAGAAGAAGGACCAAGTACAGTTAATGTAGTTTTAACTGCTGCTGGTGTTAACAAAATTGCTGTTATTAAATTAGTAAGAGATATTACTGGTTTAGGATTAAAAGAAGCTAAAGACTTAGCTGATAATGGCGGAAACGTTAAAGAAGGCGTTTCAACTGATGAAGCTGCTGAATTGAAAGCTAAATTCGAAGAAGCTGGCGCTACAATCGAATTAAAATAATTTAAAAACTAAGTGTTTAAGCCTATACTGAATTTAGTATGGGCTTTAGCCGTTTATTAAAGGAGGTGAATTATGAGTCATTATTTTACTAACAATGTGGATTTAAAACATAACGTTGAAACAAGGAAAGTAATAATAAAGACTAGCGAATTCACTTTTTTTACTGATAATGGAGTTTTTTCTAAAAAAGGATTAGATTTTGGAACGCGCTCTTTACTTGAGAGCCTTCCAGAAGATATTCACGGCAATGTTTTAGACTTTGGATGTGGTTATGGTCCGATAGGAATCTTTGTTAAAAAAAGTTACGACTGTGATGTAGATATGATAGATATTAATGATCGCAGCCTTGATTTAGCACGTAAGAATGCTAAAGAAAATAATGTAAATGTAAATATATTTAATAGTGATATTTATTCTAATATCACTAATAAATATGATTATATAATTACTAATCCGCCCATTAGAGTTGGCAAACAAATACTCTATAAAATACTCTTTGATGCACAGGAACATCTAGTAGATGGTGGCCAAATATGGCTTGTCATAAATAAAGATCAAGGAGCTAAATCACTTATGAAAGATTTAGAAAAAACTTACAAAACAAAACTAGTTAATAAAAACAAGGGCTTTTTCGTTATTTGTGCGGAAAAATAATTGACTATTTACAAAGTTTTTGTTAAAATTATATATTGGCGGCATGTACTTTTTTGCGCGCGTACATGCAAAACAAAATTTAGTTTATAGGGGTGAAATAAGTGGCTTATACAGTTAAAAAATTTGGTGATCACCGTGAAAGACGTAGTTACTCAAAAACAGAAAATGCTATTGAATTAAAGGATTTACTTGAAATTCAAAAAAAATCTTATTATTGGTTTATGGAGGAAGGTATAACTGAAGTTTTCGAAGACATTTTCCCAGTTGAAAGTTTTACTGGAAATTTATCTTTGGAATTTGGAAATTATTTTCTAGATGAACCTCGTTACTCAATTAAAGGCTGCAAAGAAAGATATGCAACTTATGCTTCTCCATTAAAAGTTGAAGCAAGATTATTTAATCATGAAACAGGAGAAGTAAAAGAACAAGAAATTTACTTAGGCGATATGCCAATTATGACTGATAGTGGTACTTTCATCATAAATGGTGCTGAAAGAGTTATTGTTTCTCAATTAGTACGTTCTCCATCTGTATATTTTGGAAAAGAAATCGATAAGAAAAACGGTAAACTTATCATTACTTCACAAATTATACCTACTCGTGGTACTTGGTTAGAATTTGAAACAGATGCTAGAGATAACATCTATGTTCGTATTGATAGAACAAGAAAAGTTCCTATTACAACTCTACTTAGAGCTTTAGGTTTATCAAACGATGAAGATATTTTTGGTTTATTTGGTGAAGATGTATACTTAGAAAAAACAATTGAAAAAGATACAAATAAAAACACTGATGAAGCATTAATTGATATTCATTCTAAATTAAGACCAGGGGAACCTTCTACACTAGATAGTGCGAAGAACCAATTAATTACAAGATTTTTTGATTCATTTAGATACGATTTAGCTAAAGTTGGTCGTTATAAATTTAATAAGAAATTAAATGTAACAGATCGTTTGTTTAATCAAATCTTAGCTGAAGATATCAAAGTTGATGGAAATCTTATTGTTGCTAAAGGTACTTTAATTGATCATAAAGTACTTGAAACTATAAGAGAACTATTGAAAAATGGATATGGAATAAAAGAAGTTACTATAAACGAAGAACTTGATTCTTATAACAAGGTTCAAGTTATCAAAGTTTATTCTAAACTAAATCCTGAGAAAGTTATTAATGTTATAGGTAATGATCAAGAGATTATTGAAAAACGTTTAACTATTTCAGATGTTTTTGCATCTGTTTCATATTATTTAAACTTACTTGAAGGAGTAGGGAATTTTGATGAAATAGATCACTTATCAAATAGACGTGTTCGTCAAGTTGGTGAGTTATTACAAAATCAATTCAGAATTGGTATGTCTCGTATTGAAAGAGTTATTAGAGATAGAATGTCTACTCAAGAAATAGTAGATGTTACTCCAAAAACATTAATCAATATTAGACCACTTACTGCAGCTATTAAAGAATTCTTTGGTAGCAGTCAGTTATCACAATTCATGGATCAAACAAACCCAGTAGCAGAACTTGCTAATAAGAGAAGACTATCATCTCTAGGGCCTGGTGGACTTTCTCGTGATAGAGCTGGTATGGATGTTCGTGACGTTAACCCATCACATTATGGTCGTTTATGTCCAATCGAATCTCCAGAAGGACCAAACATTGGTTTGATTACATCTTTAGCTAGTTATGCAAAAATAGATGATTATGGATTTATTATGACTCCATATCGTAAAGTGATTGATAGAAAACTTACTGATGAAGTAGTTTATATGACTGCTGATGAAGAACTTGAATATCACATATCTCAAGCTGCTATTGAAATAGATGAAAATAAGAGAATAGTAGCAGATAGATTACCAGTACGTTTTAATACAGAAAACGTAATTGTTGAAAGTGAAAAAGTTGATTATGTCGACGTTTCAGCTCAACAAGTTGTATCTATTACAACTCAAGGTATTCCATTCCTTGAACATGATGATGGTAAACGTGCCCTAATGGGTGCCAACATGCAACGTCAAGCGATTCCTTTATTAACCGCTGAGGCTCCAGTTGTAGGTACAGGTGTAGAAGCTTGTTCTGCTAAGGATTCAGGTGCTGTTATTATATGTAAAGGTGATGGTATAGTAGACTATTGTGATTCTCGCAAGATTGTTATTAAAACAATGGCAGGATCAGATGTTTATTATTTGAATGGATATGAAAGAAGTAATGCAGGTACTTGTTATCATCAAACACCTATAGTTAGAATGGGAGACACAGTAAAAACTGGTGAAGTTATTGCTGATGGACCTTCTACTGACAAAGGTGAAATGGCTTTAGGAAAAAATGTTACAGTAGCATTCATGAACTATAATGGTTATAACTATGAAGATGCTGTTATCTTAAATGAAAGATTAGTACGCGATGATGTTTATACATCAATTCATATTGAAGATTATCAAATTGAATGTCGTGATACTAAACTTGGACCTGAAGAATTTACAAGAGATATTCCAAACGTAGGCGAGGATGCTCGTAAAAATCTTGATGAAAACGGTATTGTTAGAATTGGTACGGAAGTATCAGATGATGATATATTAGTAGGTAAAGTTACTCCTAAGGGTGTTGCTGAACTTACTTCAGAAGAAAAATTATTACATGCGATTTTTGGTGAAAAAACTCGTGAAGTTAGAGATACATCTCTTCGTGTTACACACGGTGGTGGTGGTATTGTTCATGATGTTAAAATCTTTACAAAAGAAGATAGCGATGAACTTCCAGCAGGTGTTTCTAAAATAGTTCGTGTTTATATAGCTCAAAAACGTAAAATCAGTGTAGGAGATAAAATGGCTGGACGTCATGGTAACAAAGGTGTTATTTCACTTGTATTACCTAGCGAAGATATGCCATATACTGAAACTGGTGAACCAATTGATATTCTACTTAATCCACTTGGAGTTCCTTCACGTATGAATATCGGACAAATTCTAGAAATGCATTTAGGTGCTGCAGCTAAAGAGTTAGGTATTTATGTAGCTACTCCAGTATTTGCAGGTGCTACTCGTAATGAAATAATAGATGCACTTAAAGAAGCTGGCCTTTCAGAAGATGGAAAACAAGTTTTATATGATGGTCGTACAGGTGAACCATTTGATAACCGCATTAGTGTTGGTGTTATGTATATGATTAAACTTCACCACATGGTTGATGATAAATTACATGCACGTTCAACTGGACCTTACAGCTTAGTAACACAACAACCTCTTGGTGGTAAAGCTCAATTTGGTGGACAAAGATTTGGAGAAATGGAAGTTTGGGCACTTTATGCATATGGTGCTGCTAATGTACTTCAAGAAATGATGACTATTAAATCAGATGATGTAGTAGGTCGTGTTAAAGTTTATGAAGCATTAGTTAAGGGAACACCAATTCCAAAATCAGGAGTTCCAGAAAGCTTTAGAGTATTAATTAAAGAATTCCAAGCTTTAGGTCTTGATATAACAGTTCTTAACCAAGACGGAAATTATGTTGAACTTAAAGATTTAGAAGAAGCTGAAAAAGATTCTTATTTATCTGCTGACGAATTCGAAAAAACTATTGATCTTCCAATTGGTGATTTAGCTGCAGATGTAGCAGATGAGCCAATGATTGAAGATGAAGAAGCTGAATTTGATAATGATATTGATAATTTAGAATTCGATGAAAGTATGTTAGAAGAGGGGGCTGAGGATTAATGGATGCAAATCAATTTGAAGGATTAAAAATTGCAATTGCCTCACCTGAAAAAATCCGCTCTTGGTCTTATGGTGAAGTTAAAAAAGCTGAAACTATAAACTACCGTACTTTAAAACCAGAAAGAGATGGATTATTCTGTGAAAAAATCTTTGGACCTACTAAAGACTTTGAATGTTCTTGTGGTAAGTACAAAAGATTAAGATATAAAAATATTATATGTGATAGATGTGGAGTAGAGGTAACTCGTGCTAAAGTTCGCCGTGAACGTATGGGTCATATCGAACTTGCAACTCCAGTATCACACATTTGGTTCTTCAAGGGCATCCCATCAAGAATGGGACTTGTCCTTGATATGTCACCAAGAGATCTTGAAGAAGTTCTTTACTTCGTATCTTATGTTGTTTTAGATCCAGGACCAGCTCCTTTAGAGAAAAAACAAACTATAAGTGATAAAGAATACCGCCAATACTATGAAAAGTATGGAGATACTTTCAGAGTTGGTATGGGTGGAGAAGCTATTAAAGAATTACTTGGTCAAGTTGAACTTGAAAAAGAAGTAAATCAAATAAAAATAGAAATCGAAGATATTAAAGACTCTACAAGTCAAAAAAGAATTCGTCTAATTAAACGTTTAGACGTATTAAATGCATTCTTAGAATCTGGTAATAAACCAGAATGGATGATTATAGATGCACTTCCAGTAATTCCACCAGAATTACGTCCAATGATTCAATTAGATGGTGGTAGATTTGCTACATCTGATTTAAATGATTTATATAGACGTGTAATTAACCGTAATAATCGTTTAAAGAAACTAATTGATTTAGGAGCTCCATCAATTATCATTCAAAATGAAAAACGTATGTTACAAGAAGCAGTAGATGCATTATTTGATAATGGTCGTCGTGGACGTAACATTACAGGGGCAGGAAATAGACCTTTAAAATCCTTATCTAGTATGTTAAAGGGTAAGCAAGGACGTTTCCGTCAAAACCTACTTGGTAAACGTGTTGACTATTCAGGACGTTCAGTTATCGTAGTAGGACCAAATTTAAAAATGTATGAATGTGGTATACCAAAAGAAATGGCACTTGAATTATTCAAACCACATGTTATAAATGGCTTAGTAAGCAAAGAAATAGCTTCAAATATTAAAGCAGCTAAGAAAATGATTGAAAACCAAGATCCAAGAGTTTGGGACATAGTTGAAGAAAAGATTAAGGAACATCCTATCTTACTTAACCGTGCACCAACTCTACATAGATTAGGTATTCAAGCATTCGAACCTAAGTTAATTGAAGGTAGAGCTATTAGATTACATCCACTTGTTTGTGCAGCATTTAATGCCGACTTCGATGGAGACCAAATGGCTATTCACGTTCCAATAACTGATGAAGCTTGTACTGAAGCTAGAATATTAATGCTTGGTGCTAATAACATTCTTTCTCCAAAAAATGGAGATCCAGTTGTTACTCCAGGACAAGATATGGTTCTTGGAAACTACTACATAACTTTTGAAAAAGAGGGACTTCCTGGTGAAGGTAGAGTATTCAAAAACCCTAATGAAGTACTTATGTCATATGAAAGAAGAGAAATAACTCTTCATACTCGTATTGCATTACCAGCAGCTTCATTTAAATATAAATTATTCCCAGAAGAATATATGGATAAATATTTAATTACTACACCTGGTAAAATCTTATTCAATGAAATTTTCCCTGATACTTTCCAATATATTGAAGATGGTTCAGCTGAAAACATTGAAAAAGTTACTCCAAGCAAATACTTTATTGCTAGAGGAGAAAATATTCCAGAAGTAATTAAAGCAACTCCACTTGTTGATGCATTTAATAAAGGTGTACTTAATAAGTTGATTGCTCAAATTTATAAGAGATATCATACAACTGAAACATCTATCATGCTTGATAAGTTAAAAGATTTAGGATTTAAATATTCTACATTATCAGGTATATCTATATCAATTGCTGATATAAATGAATCAGAAAAGAAAAACGAAATTGTTGCTGTAGCTCAGGAAAATGTTGATAAAGTTAACAAACAATTTAAACGTGGTTTAATAACTGATCGTGAAAGATATAATAAAGTTGTAGAAATATGGATGACATCTCTAGATGACGTTAAAGCTGAATTATCTCAAAGATTAAAGAATGACAAAAATTCTTCAATTGCTATGATGATTAATTCTAAGGCTCGTGGAGATATCGGAAGTTATACTCAATTAGTTGGTATGCGTGGATTATTCAATACTCCATCAGGAGATTATGTTGAAATCCCAGTTACATCTTCATTTAGTGAAGGTATAACAATATCTGAATTCTTCATATCTACACATGGTACTCGTAAAGGAGCCGTTGATACAGCCCTTAAGACTGCCGATGCTGGGTATTTAACACGTCGTTTAGTTGATGTTTCACAAGATATAATAGTAAGAGAAGATGATTGCCATACTACTTCATATGTTGAAGTAGAAGCATTCACTAAAGAAGATGGAACAGTAGTTGAATCTTTAAGAGATCGTATTGTTGGTAGATATACTGGTAATAAAGTTCTTAATCCAGAAACTAAAGTAGTTATCTGTGAAAAAGATACTTATATAACAGAACAAATTGCTGACAAGATTATTAAAGTAGGATGCGTTAAAGTTCCTATCAGAACAGTTCTTACTTGTAAGACTGAACATGGTGTTTGTCAAAAATGTTATGGTCGTAACCTTGCAACAGGTACAATTGTTGAAACAGGTGAAGCAGTTGGTATCATGGCAGCTCAATCAATTGGTGAGCCAGGTACTCAGCTTACAATGCGTACATTCAATACTGGTGGTGTAGCCGGAGATGATATTACACAAGGTCTTCCTCGTGTACAAGAGTTAGTTGAAGCTCGTAACCCTAAGGGAAAAGCAACAATAGCTGAAATCAATGGTGTTGTTACTAAAATTGAAGAAAACGGTGGACAATTTAACATATTTGTTAAAAATGATACAGAAACACGTGAACATACTACAAATTATGGTTCTAAATTACATGTAGTTCTTAACCAAGAAGTTAAGGCAGGGGATAGATTAACAATGGGTGCTATTAATCCAAAAGAATTATTAGCTGTTACAGACCCAGTTACTGTTCAAAACTACATATTATTTGAAATTCAAAAAGTATATCGTTCTCAAGGTGTTGATGTTTCAGATAAGCACGTTGAAATTATTGCTAAACGTATGATTTCAAAAATTAAAATCGTTAATTCAGGCGATTCATTATACTTACCAGGAACAATGGTAAATATTAATAAATTTGCTGATATAAATAAAGAATTAATTCTAGAAGGAAAACGCCCATCAACTGGTCGTCCAGTACTTTTAGGTATTACTAAAGCTTCTCTAGAGACTGATTCATTCTTATCAGCTGCATCATTCCAAGAAACAACTCGTATCTTAACGGATGCTGCAATTCATGGTAAGGTTGATAATTTAGAAGGTCTTAAAGAAAATGTTATCCTTGGTAAATTAATACCAGCGGGAACAGGTTTCAAAAAATATAAGAAAGTTGATTATGAATTAGCTATCGATATTATGAAAGAAGAACCATTAGAAGCTCTTGAACAAGAATTAATGGATTAATAAAAAAGAGGAAATAAATTATATTTCCTCTTTTTATTAGCTTAAAATATTTTGTTTTTGTTTATTATCAACTAAATTCGTCATATATTGTTTTAAAAAATCTAGTTTATCATTTTCATTTTCATATATAAATTCAGATAAGGCTATAGCATTTTCGTTATTATTTTCTAACCTACCTTTATGATAATAGTCATTAATTATTTGCGAATTGTTTTTATTAGCCCCAAATAATAATAGATGAGCAAAGAAATTTATATTATTTTGCCAAGTGTTTTCATTAATAGTACCATTAGGACATCTAATTTCATAAGTATTTTTATAATGTATTGGTCTACTACTTAGGTGATTACTTAAGTTTATTCCATAACCTTTATCAAAATTAGCAAAAATTGTTAAGTCTTGATTACCTTTTTCATAATCATCTAGACAGGTTCTTAATTCGGTATTTAATTTATTTGCATATAAAAAAGCATCATATCTTAAATGATCAAATTCTCCATAACTAAATTGATATATTATTTCTTCGAAAACATACCATAACTTAAGAAAGGATACGACATTATTGTCAGTTATAATAGAATTATCAAAATGAATATGGGCGCCAACTCTTTCATCGACATAGGCACCGGAACTTTTTATTATATTTAAAACTCTTCTTAATTCTTCCCAAGTTTCTTTTTTGTTAGTAAGTACTGGACTTACAGCCTCTAAAATACTTGTAACAGTTATTCCATCATATCCAAATTCATAAGTAGTATTAGAAACTTCTTTAATAATATCATTTAGATGGTGTGGAGATAAGAACTCTATTTCTACACCAAACTTTATATTCTCTGGAATACTAATAACATCATGATAATTTTCATGATAATTTTTAATTCTATCTTTAATTTTTTCTACATTATCTTTTGATATATATAATACTTTTTCCATAAAATCCCCTTGTGATAGTGTATTATACCACAAAAAAAAGAAAGTGTTAAATTAGTAATGATTTCACTTTCTCAGTATTTTTAAAATTAATCTTTGCAATATCGTTTAATTTTTCAAAACCAAATTTTTTAACAATTTTAGCAGCTTTTTCATCTACCATAGTAGAAGCTCCTTTTGGAAGTAGTTCTCCAACACTTTCACTTATTTTCGCAAATTCTTTTAAGAATACATATCTACTTATTAGTGATGCGCAGGCTACTGCAAGACATTTGTCTTCTCCCTTAGTCATAAATGTAATATCTCTTACGACGTTGCTAGAGGCCTTTAAATAGCTAAAATAAACATACTTCTCAGCAAATTGATCAACAACTATATAATCATAGCTGGGTACACTTACTTTTAAATTACCAAGTACTTTATTATGTAAAATAGCTTTTAACTTATTCATGTTATAACCATCTGCATATTTTTCATTGTATTCTTTGTTTGAAAGAATAATACATTCATATGGAATACGTTTAATAAATTTTGGAACAACTTCTAAAATCTTTTCATCGGTCATCTTTTTAGAGTCTTTTACACCAAGTTCTTCTAAAAAAGAAATATCTTCTTTTTTAACGTATGCAGCACATACTACAATAGGACCAAAGTAATCGCCAGTTCCAACTTCATCTGAACCAATAGATGTAGAATTATATATTTTAGGATCTATAATGATCTCTTTTTTATCTTTATCGTTTGATTTATCTTCACTATTTGTTACTTCAACTTTTTTAGTAGGATTGTTATGTCTTTCTCTTTCTATCCAAAATTGACTAGAAAGATCAGCATCTCTACCTTGAAATACTGCTTTACCTGATTCATATACAGTTATAACAGTATCGGCATCATCTGCTTGAAATACAGCATATGGTGGCGTTTTTTCTCTTTTGAAATCTTCAAAAAATTCATTCATTTCAGTTTTTGTTTTATCACTTACCTTGACAGTAATAGTCATAAAATCACCCCTTTAATAATACTATTTTATCATAAAAAAAAACAAAATACTTTATTTTTAGAGCAAATTATAATATAATTTAAATAGAGAGGATGAGATTATGAATTTAGTTGATATTGTTATTGTTGTTATATTACTTCTCGGGGCATTTATTGGTTTTAAGAGAGGGTTTACAACTCAATTACTTTCTCTTTGCGGATTTGTTGTTGTAGTTATGGCAGCATTCTTATTTAAAAATCCTGTATCAGCATATTTATATGAGCATTTACCATTTTTTAATTTCCCTGGGTTATTAAGTGGCATAAGTGTTGTTAATATATTGATGTATGAGGTTATAGCATTTTTTATAATCTTTATTGTTTTATTTATAGTATTTAGAGTAATTGTAATGATTTCACATTTATTTGAAAAATTTTTAGATGCGACTATTTTATTAGGTATACCATCTAAAATTTTGGGTGCCGTTTTAGGTGTTTTAGAGAATTATTTAGTAGCGTTTATAGTACTTTATATTGTTTCATTACCATTTTTTGATATTGAAATGGTGAAAAATTCAAAATTGCGTACCGGAATACTTGAAAAAACACCAGTACTTAATATGTATGTTGAATCTACTGTTAAGGTAGGAAATGAATTTTGGGTATTAGCAGAAAAATATAAAGCAGGCACTAATTCAGAAGCCTTTAATTTAGAAGCTTTAGATTTATTACTTAAATATAAGGTTACTTCGGTAAAATCAATTGATGTATTAGTAGAAAAAAATAAGATTCAGATTAATAATATTGAAAGCGTCTTGAAAAATTATAGAGAGGAATAGAAAAATGATTATTGTAAAAAAAACTACGGATGATTTTGAAAAATTAATTAGTTCGGGTTTAGTAGTAGTAGACATTTTTGCTCCTTGGTGTGGTCCTTGCAAAATGCTTAGTCCTAACATTGAACATGTTGTAAAAGAACTTGGTGTCGATTTAGTAAAAGTTAATTCAGATGACAATTTAGAAATAGCTGCTAAGTTTAAAGTTATGTCAGTTCCTACGTTATTAATATTTAGAGATGGAAAGTTAATTGACACAAAGATTGGCTATATGGAAATTGATGAATTAAAGAATTGGATTGGGTCTAATTTATAGACTTAATTCTTTTTTTTTGTTAAAATATAAATGGTGAAGAAGAAATGCAAAGATATTTTTCAAAAGCAAAAAAAGATAATAAAATGGAACTTAGTAATGATGATATATACCACATAACCAAGGTTATGAGAATGAAGGATAATGACAAGGTAGAAGTTGTTTACAATTCTACAGTTTTTATATGTGAAGTAAATGTAAATGAACTACCTTTTGTTTCTATAATTAATGAAGTACCTAACGGAAGTATTAATGCTCATAAAGTAACTTTAATTATTCCATTATTGAAGGAACAAAAAATGGATTTAATTCTTCAAAAAGCTACTGAACTTGGTGTGTATGAAATAATACCTGTTATAATGAAACGTAGTATTATTAAACTTGAAAAAGGTAAAGAAGATAAAAAGATTGAAAGATGGGCGAGGATTTGTAAGGAAGCTAGTGAGCAGTCTAAAAGAACTGATATACCATTAATTACAAGTGTAAAAACTATTAACCAGTTAATTGATATTGATGGTATTAAGTTAGTATGCAGTACTACTGAAAAGCAAAAAACTATTAAAAATTTTTTGACCACTAATCAAAATTATGATAAAATAAGTATAGTAGTAGGACCAGAAGGTGGAATATCTGACGATGAGGAACAGCTGCTAGTAAATCAAGGATTTACGAGAGTATCATTAGGAGATAGGATAATGAGAGTGGAGACAGTCCCAATATTCATTTTAAGTGCTCTAAATTATGAATTTATGGAGTGATAGAATATGTTTGAAAATTTAACAAATAGTGATGTTTTAATATTAGGTGGGTTAATTGGTGTAATAATTGTGATAGGGGTTATATGCATTATTTTAACTATAAAAGGTGGAAAGAATACATCTTCTAATAAAGACAAGAAAGAAGAGAAAATTAGTACACCTGAACCTGATATTCATATAGCTTTGGCGACTGAAAATATACCATCAATTGAAGCTGTAAAAGAAAATGATCCACAAATAGCAAGTATGTATGAACCTGAACAAGCGGAAGAAATTGCAATTTTAGATGAGCCAGTAGTAACTACTGCTCCAATAAGTAAAATAGCAGAGTTTCCTTCTTATACAACAGTAGAACCTACACCAGCGCCAAAATATGTACCACCATATGAGCCAATATATGAAATATATGATGAAGAAGTTATTGCACCTAGCAATAATGCAGTATTAGAAGAAGCACAAGATGCGAAAAATGGTGCTAGCATTGAAGAAGTGTTAAAAGCAATGCAAGGTGATCTTGAAAAGCAAAAGTATGAAACTATAGATCGTTATGAAGAAGAACAAGAAGAGAATGCGGTTATAAGTTATCAAGAATTATTAAATCGCAAGCTTGCTTTAAACAATGAAGAAATTTTGAAAGCAGAAAAAGCAGAAGAAACTTCATCTAATTATTTAGATGAATTACCTGATTTTAAAAATATTGTTTTAGAGCCTATTCCTGACAGAGATGAAAATAGACCATTTATGAATAGTGAATTTGTTTCACCAATATTTGGTAGACTTTCAAGTAATGCAGAATATCCAACTGTAAAAAAGACAGTTGAAACAGAAGAACTAATTCAAACATCTATATTATCAGATGATGAATTTGACATAAATGCTGAAAATGATGAATTTTTAAATACCTTAAAGGAATTTAGACGAAATCTATAAACCTTTAAGGTTTATTTTTGGGAGGTTTTGAAAATGAAATTTACAATAAAAACACTAGGATGTAAAGTTAATACATATGAAAGTAGCGTTATGCATGACCTACTTATAAATGAAGGATATGAGGCTATTAAGGACGGCGAAAAGGCAGATATAGCAATAGTTAATACTTGTACTGTAACAAACACATCTGATTCTAAGTCATTAAAAATAATAAGACATACTATAAAAGAAAATCCAGGCTGCATTTTAATAGTAACAGGCTGCTTTTCACAAATTAATTCAGATAAACTTAAAGATGTAGATGGAGTATCTATTGTTTTAGGAAATCATGATAAAAGTAAAATAATAAAATATATTAATGAATATATGGTTAAAGAAAATCAAATAACTAATATATATCAAATAGAGGATGTTCCATTTGAAAATATGCGTTTAAATAATTTTGAACAAACAAGGGCTTTTGTAAAAATTGAAGATGGTTGTGAAAATTTTTGCTCATACTGTATTATTCCATATAGTAGAGGCAAGGTAAGAAGTAAGAAACCAGAAGATGTTATAGAAGAAGTAACCAATCTTACTAAAATGGGGCACAAGGAAATTGTTTTGGCAGGTATTCATACTGGTCATTATGGTGCTGATTTAGAAGGCTATGATTTTTCAGACTTACTTACCTCTTTATGTAAAATAAAAGGTTTAGAACGCCTTCGTATCTCATCAATAGAAATAACTGAACTAAATGATAAATTTTTAAAGGTATTAGAAGACAATAAAACAATTGTAGATCATTTACATGTTCCAATTCAATCTGGATGTAATAAAACATTAAAAGAAATGAATAGAAAATATGACGTTGATTATTTTGTTAATAAAATAGAAACAATTAAAAAAATTAGACCTAATATTTCAATAACTACTGATTTGATAGTAGGATTTCCTAATGAAACTGAGGAAGATTTTAATGAGACTTTAAATACTTTAGAGAAAATAAGATTTTCTAAAATACATGTTTTTCCTTTTTCAGTAAGAAAAGGAACAGTAGCAGAAACAATGCCTAATCAAATACCTGAGGATATAAAGAAATTACGAGTTAAAAAAATATTAGAATTATCAAAAAAATTGGAAATAGAGTATATGAATAAATTTATTGGTAAGGAAGTTACCTTCATTCCAGAGGTTAAAAGAAATGGCTGTTTAATAGGACACACAGGTAATTATTTATCTGTTAAACTTGAGAGCGATAAGGAACTTATACATAGCGATATAAAGTGTACAATAGAAAGTGTTAACTACCCATATGTAATAGGTAGATTGTTTGACACTAATGACAATTTATAGTATATTTAATATAGGAGGTTAGCAAGATGAGTAATAGAGAAGAAATGTATGAAAGAGCTCGCAATAAAAGTGTGGGCGAAGAAAAAAAAGTAAGATATGTAAAAATGACTAAGGAAGCTTATATTGCTAGACTAAAAACAACTTTTTTAGCTGGAGCTATGATTGCTGTGTTAGCAACAAGCGCTCTTGTATATGGAGGCCATGTTATATCTGAAAATTTAAGTGAATCAAAAATTGTTAGGGAAGAAACATCTAGTTATTCACAACTAGTCAATAAAGAAACACATAGAACTGATGATAATCAGCATTATTTTTATGATACTTATGATATAGCAAGTGAACTAACAAGTGATCAAGATAATATTGATAAGGGTATATACGGTGTTTACATGAACATTGGCTATAATGAAGGTAATAAAATAGAACAAATGAATGATGTTATATCTTCAGTAGACTTTCAGAAAAAAGCAGAAGAAGCAGCACAAAAATTTAATAGTTTTAATGATTATGTTGTTTCAAAAGGTTTTGTAGATAAAGATGGAAAAGCTGATTATAATGCTTATGAAGCAGCTATGACTAATATGATAGTAAATGAGCACAATGCAAATGAAATGCAATCACAAGTAGATGAAATAAAAAGTAGATAGGGGAATATATATGGAACAAGAATTAGATTTTGTTACGCTAGAAGATGGAAAACAGTATGCCATTATTGATGAAATAACAGAAAATAATAATACGTATGTATATTTATCTAATATTTCTGATGAGACAGATTTTTGTATTCGCAAAGTAAAAGAAGAACCAAAAGGTAAAATGCTTATTGGTTTAAAGGATGATGCAGAATTTGATCAAGCTTTAATGTATTATGCAGATAAGAATAATGGGTAGGTGAATTATGGGGATTAAAGAAACAAATACTTATGTCATTAGAAGACCAGATGAACCTGCATATAGATCACTTAGCTATGGCAAACTTGAAAGAGATGGACAAGGACTTTTAGTACCATACAGTAAAGATGATGTTGTAGATGTTGTAAGTGATTTAATAAACAATAAAGAGTTATTAAAAGGCGATAAAATAGAAAAAAAAGATGGAAAATATGTAATATATCGTTTTGTTTATGGTGTAGAAATGCCTTCGGGCAAAAAAATCAAATATGCTCATCGTGTAAAAGTATCAAAAGCATATTATGAAGATAACAAACCATATACCGATAGATTAGAAGCTCTAGTAAAAGCATCTCATGCGATAAAAACAGTAAATACTACAAAAATGCTAGCTTGCGGAGTAGCGTGTACTTTGATGTTAACGGGTTTTACAGCATTAGCACTTAATACATATGATGAAGCAACCAAAGAAAAAGCAGAAGAAAATATTCAGTATGTAGAACAGATTAATGATGAAAGAAGAGAAAATAATGTAGCCCCAATTGGTGCAACATACGAGGATGGAACACCATTTAACGGGTCATATATAGACTGGGTAAAATATATCTCAGGTTATACTGACAAAGATGGCAATGTTATCGATGATGGAACAGCCGAGCCAAAAACATATCAAAAATCTAACTAAAGAAAGTCCTATAACTAGGATTTTCTTTTTATCTATGGTAATATATATAAAGGTGGTATGACATGAAGATATATATTAAAGGTAATTTTAAAAAAACAATATTTAAATCAGATAAAGGCTATGTAATTGGCCTTTTTAGAGTTAAAGAAACTAATAGTACTGAGTTAGAAGATTTTATAAATAAGACAATCACCTTTACTGGATATTTTCATGAACTTAATGAAGAAGATATGTATATATTTTATGGTGAAAGTTTAGAACATCCTAAATATGGTTTTCAATTTCAAGTATCTGAATATGAAAGAGTAAAACCTGAAGATAAAGATGGATTAATTGAATTTTTATCAAGTGATTTATTTCCTGGAGTAGGTGATAAAATGGCTGCTGCCATCGTAGATACTTTAGGTCTTGATGTGCTTGATAAAATTATGGAAGATCCAGCTATTCTTAATTTAGTCCCAAAATTAACTAGTAAAAAAGCAACTTCAATATATAATAGTTTAATTAAATATAATGAAAGCAGTGCGACAATTATTTATTTAACTGAACTTGGTTTTTCAATGAAAGATGCTATGAGTATATATAACGTTTATAAAAATATGACAAAAGATATAATAGAAAAAAATATCTATTCCATAATAGATAATGTAGATGAATTATCATTTTTAAAAGTAGATGATATTGCTATGAAACAGGGAATTAATCCTGATGACAGTAATAGGGTAAAAGCAACTATAATGTATGTTGTTAAAAATTTAGTTTTTTCAAATGGAGATACTTATTTAGAATATGGCGATATTATTAAAAATGTTGAATTATATCTTAGAACTGAACTAAATACTGATTATTTTGATGATAATTTATTTGAACTTGAAAAAGAAAATAAAATAATAAAATATGATGAACATTACTATTTAGCTGATATATGGAAAGCAGAAGACTATGTTGCAAATAAGATTATCAAATTAGCTTCTAGAGAAAATAAAGTTTACCCCAAATTAAATAACTATTTAAGTCATTTAGAAGAAACAACAGGTATTATATATAATGATAAACAAAAAGAAGCTATTATGAAGGCTTTACAAAATAATATATTAATTATAACTGGTGGTCCAGGAACAGGTAAAACAACCATTATTAAAGCTATTGTTGAACTATATTCAGAACTAAATAAATTAAGTAATGACCAGCTTACTGAAAAATTAGCTTTATTAGCACCAACCGGTAGAGCAAGTAAACGTATGAGTGAATCTACCAATCTTCCTGCAAGTACTATTCATAGATTTTTAAAATGGAATAAAGAGACAAATAAGTTTGCAGTAGATGAATATACTCCGGATAAAAGTAGCTTTATTATTGTAGATGAAGTAAGTATGATCGATATTAACTTACTAGATAGTTTATTTAAAGGATTAACTGATAATATTCAAGTTGTACTAGTAGGTGATTATAATCAACTTCCTAGTGTAGGACCAGGACAAGTTTTAAAAGATTTAATTGAAAGTGATGTTATAGATACTGTTCATTTAGATTTACTTTATAGGCAAGATGAAAATTCTTACATTAATACTCTAGCAATTGAAATAAAAGACAATGATTTATCAGAAAATTTTTTAGAAACAAGAAGTGATTATACTTTTTTAGAATGTAATGGTTCTAGTATAAAAGAAAATTTAAAAAAATTATGTAAGCAAGTATTAAATAAAGGATATGATTATAAAAGAGTACAGTTAATGGCGCCAATGTATCATGGAGAAAATGGTATTGATAATTTAAATATAGAATTACAAAAAATATTTAATGCTCCAAGCGATGATAAAAGGGAAATTATATATGGTGATGTAACATATCGCGAAAATGATAAAATTTTACAACTAGTTAATATGCCAGACTTAAATGTTTTTAATGGTGATATTGGTGTAATAAAAAGTATTATTTATGCTAATACTAGTAAAAGTGGTAAAAATGAAATTGATATTGATTTTGATGGTAATGTAGTAAAATATGTTCCTAAAGATTTTAATAAATTTAAACATGGTTATATAATAAGCATTCATAAAGCTCAAGGTAGTGAATTTGAAATGGTTATTCTTCCAATATGTAATAGTTTTAAAAGAATGCTTTATAGAAAACTTCTATATACAGCAATAACAAGAGCCAAAAAGAAACTAATTATTTTAGGAGAACCATCAGCTTTTGTATATTCAGTTAATAATGGTAATGAGTATATTAGAAAAACCTCCTTACTAGATAAAATAGCAAATATTTTGTATAATAAGCAAAACTAAACACATACTATTACCGTATGCATACAAAGGACTTTTCTAACTTGAGAGGTGATATTATGAAAGTTGTTAAATGCTTAACACTCCTTGCTATAGGAGCGGCAGCTGCTATAGTATATCAAAGGTATAGTGCAGATATGATGCAGATGGTTACAGAATTTATCGATGATAAATACAAGTGCCAATGTGATGAGTTAGAAAAATAACAGAAAAAAGATCCTATTTATTAGGATTTTTTTTCGTATAAAAAAGGAAATAAACACTTTCTTATGTAACATATAAGTAAGGAGGTGATAAACATGTATTATAAATATCCATTTACTAAGCAAGATGGTCTTAAAAACTGTGCATGTGCATGTATGCAGATGATTATTAAATATTATAATGGATATATTAGTTTAGAAGATTTGTCTAATTATTTGAATACTGATAAAACAGGAACAAGTGCTTTAAAAATAGTGGAAGTATTTAAAGAAATAGGTTTTAATGCTGAAGGCATCAAAGCATCATTAAGTGAAATTAATAACGATAATCTAATTCTTCCTGCTATAGCACATGTAACTGTAGATAAAAGTTATAATCATTATATTATAATTTATAAAATAAACTTTAAAAAGAAATATTTATTAATAGCTGATCCCAATTCTAAAATTAAAAAAATCTCCTACGAAGAATTTGATAAAATATGGAATAATGTATTGATAATCTCTTATCCAGTAAAACCTGTAGTAAAGAATGCAGAAGTAAAACTATTTAAAGTAGTATTAGACATTTTGAAAAATTATAAAAAAAGTATATTAGAATTATTTTTTATGTCCTTCATATATATGATAGCAACAATAGCATTTTCGTTTTATTTAAAATTATTATTTGATTTAATTAGTTCACCCAAAAATTATTTATTATTTATTTTTATCTTTTTTATGCTAATCTATATACTTAAAATAATAACAAACTATCTAAGAAATAAGTTGTTAATATTTGTTAATCAAAAAATAGATATATCTATGAATATGGATGTTTATAAGAAAGTTTTGACCCTCCCATATCAATATTATCGTAATAGAACAACAGGTGAAATAATATCAAAAATAAATGATTTAGAAAAAATAAGAAATTTAATAAACAATCTTATTTTAACTTTATTTATGGATTTTCCACTTACAATTTTCTCGGCATTAATACTTTATATTATAAATCCCAATATGTTTTTTATATCTTTAGTAGTTCTAATATGTTATATTTTAATATTTATTATTTCAAAGCATTTTTTAAATGAAAAGACAAATAGTTTTTATGAGGAAAAAGCTAGTATGACATCTTATATGTTTGAAAGTATAAACGGTTTTGAAACGGTCAAAGGTTTAAATATTGAAAATAGTATTATTAGAAAATATGAAAATAAATATGTTAAATATTTAAAAAAAATAGTTGATTTGGACAATTTTATTAATAATCAAAACTTAGTAAAAGAAATAGTAAATAGCATTAGTGAAGTTATAATTATGTACTATGGAATTTTACTTGTAATAGATGGTACTATAACAATTGGTACTTTAATAGCATTCAATTCGATATCTATGTTTTTCTTTTCCCCTATAAGAAACATTATATCGCTTGATTTAAGTATTGAAGAAGCAAAAAAAGCTATTAAAAAAGTTTATGAAATGTTTGAAGATAAAGAAAATAAATTAATTAATAAAGAGGTTAATGGTAATATTAAAATTAATAATCTAAGTTATATTTATAATTATGATAATGAGGTACTTAAAAATATTAAGTTAGATATTAAACAAGGTGAGAAAGTAGTTATTGCGGGCAAAAGTGGTTCAGGAAAGAGTACTCTTTTAAAGATAATTATGAAATATTATGAAGTAAAAAGAGAGAAGATATTTATAGGAAATGACGATATTAATGATATAGGCAATATTAGAAATAGTGTTTCTTATATATCACAAAACGAGATTCTATTTACAGATAGTTTATATAATAATATAAACTTAGATAATAATGATAGTGATAAGTTTACTAATGTAGTAAAGGATTGTTATGTAGATGAAATTATTAACAATAATAAGTTGGGTTATAATATGATAATAGAAGAAAATGGTTTTAATATATCAGGTGGTCAAAAACAAAGAATCATTTTAAGTAGAGCACTATTATCAAAATTTAATATTTTATTAGTGGATGAAGGGCTTAATCAAGTAGACGTTAATTTAGAAAGAAAAATTTTGAAAAATATCTTTAATAGATATAAAGATAAAACTATTATTTTTGTATCGCATAGATTAGAAAATTTGGATTTATATGATCATTTTATTGAACTTGAGAATGGATTAATAAAGAAAGATGAAATTAAATGTCAAGTATAGATATATATAATAATAGTGAAATAATTTTACGAAAAAAAGAAAGTCTAATATATAAAATATTTATATTAATAGTATTACTGTTTTTAGCAATAGTAATATTATTTATAACATTATATAAATACGATAAAGTTTCTAGAGTAAAAGGAATAGTAAAAAGTAATAAAATAAATCTAACAGTATCAGAAAATAATCTAAAAATACTTAACAATAGTGAAATATTAGTAAATGGTTCAAAATATAAAGTAAATTTAGATAGTATAAGTGCAGCAATATATGATTCTAATTATAATGCTTACTATGAAGTGAGTTTATATATACCATTAAATGATGGTGGTTTAATAGAAAATAATGTATTAGATATAAATATACTACTTGGAAAAACAACTTTATATACACAATTAAAAGAAAGAATAAAGGAAGGTATACATCAATGAATTTAACAGAAAAAGAATTAAAACAAATTAAAGGTGGAAGCATTAGTTTAGGAGCAGGATTATTAATAGTAGCAGGAATAGTCTTTCTAATTGGTGTTATAGATGGTTATGTTAGACCATTAAAATGCAATAGTTAGGAGATAATATGAAAAAATTAGAAGCAGCAGAATTAAAAAACATCTATGGTGGAACTATAACAGGAACACTTATTAACTCAATAACTAAAGGAGTAAATACTTTTTTAGCACTAGGTAGGGCAGTAGGAAGTTCCATACGCAGATTAGGTGATGGCAATATATGTCCACTATAATAACAAACATTAAAAAGAATTATAAAGTTATATTGTTAACTTTATTAGTATTGATTTGTTTACCACTTATAGAGACATTAGTAAATGTAATATTTACTTATGGGACATATGTAGGTAGTTATGCAAGAGTCTTAATTAATAATGGTCCATGCATGTAAAAGGAGAAATATCTCCTTTTTTTTATGTAAACTAATTATTTTTAAATAATTTTTTGTGTTATACTGTTTATAGTACTAATAGTATAATGAAGTATGAAAAAGGAGAACAAAATGAATAGTGAAAAATATGATATTGTAAAAAATAATAGAGGATTTATAGCAGCTTTGGATCAAAGTGGTGGTAGTACTGCAGGTGCATTAAAGTTATATGGTGTTGATAGTGGCCAATATAATACAGAAGAAGAAATGTTTGATTTAGTTCATAGAATGCGTAGTAGAGTAATTAAAAGTAGTTCTTTTTCAAATGAACATATTCTTGGAGTTATTTTGTTTAAGAAAACAATGGAAAGCATGGTAGACGGTCAGTATACCGCTGATTATTTATGGAATGAAAAGAAAATAGTATCATTTCTAAAAATAGATAATGGCTTAGATGTTCTTTCAAATGGTGTTCAATTAATGAAACCAATGCCAGAGTTAGAAGATTTATTGAATTTAGCTTTAGAAAGAAATATTTTTGGTACTAAGATGCGCTCAGTAATTAAAGAATATAATGAAGAAGGCATTAAGTCAGTTGTAGATCAGCAATTTGAAATCGCAAAACAAATATTTGCAAAAGAACTAGTACCAATCATTGAACCAGAAGTTGATATTAATGCGGCTGACAAGGAAAAATGCGAGGAATTACTAAAAATTGAAATTAATAAACATTTAGAAAATATCGATCCAAGTATGAAAATAATGTTTAAATTTACAATACCTGTTAAGGATAATTTCTATGAGGAATATACTAAGCACCCTAATGTAGTAAGAGTAGTAGCGCTATCTGGTGGTTATTCAAGAGATGTGGCTAACGAAAAACTTGCAAAAAATAGAGGAGTTATTGCTAGTTTCTCTAGAGCATTATTAGAAGGATTGAATGTAAAACAAACTGATGAAGAATTTGATTCATACTTATTATCTAGTGTAAAAAGTATATATGAAGCTTCAAAATAGATAAGCTTTCATTAATATAAAAAAGCTAATTAAAAAGTTATAAATAAAAAAGTAATATTGTAATAATATTACTTTTTAAATACTTTAATCATTACGGTTCATTGAGCATGATGCTTCAATGCCGTTTTTCTTTAGATAAATTTCGCCCCAGTTATACATAGCATCAAGAATAGGTTTAATACTTTTACCAAATTCTGATAAATTATATTCAACTTTAGGTGGTACAACAGGATAAACTGTTCTAGTTATCAAGTTATCATTTTCTAACTCTCTTAATTGCTGTGTTAACATTTTTGGCGTGGCATTTGGAATTAATTTTTTTAATTCATTAAATCTTAAAGTACTTTGAGCAAGATGCCATAATATTAAAGATTTATATTTACCACCAATTAAATCTAGTGTGGCATCAACTGGACAATTGGTATTTTTATTACAACATTCCATAATATCCCTCCTTAGTACCCTTTTGGGTAGTATGTTACAAAAATGTGCGTACTTGTTTTTTTGTCAAGTAATCGTTACAATTATATCAGGCAGCAATGAAATAGTCAATTTCTTTGTTGCTAAAATATTTAGAAAGGTGAAAACTTATGAATAAAGATATAATTAGCATCGGCGGTATGACTTGTGCTGCATGTGCTAATAGAATAGAAAAAGGCATTGGAAAATTAGATGGTGTTGTTAATGCTAATGTTAACTTTGCAACTGAAAAATTAACAGTTCAATATAACAAAAAAGATATAACACTTTCGGAAATAGAAAATGCGATTGCAAAAATCGGTTATCAGGTATTAGAAAATAAAATTAATACAATTGATGAAGACAAAATAAGAAAAGAAAAGGAAATAAAAACACTTTGGATAAAGTTTATTATTTCAGCAATATTTTCTGTACCTCTTTTATATATAGCTATGGTTCCTATGATATCATTTATTAGGTTGCCATTCCCAGGCGGACTAGATCCAATGCAATTTCCTTTAATATATGCGTTAATTGAATTAATGCTTGTTATTCCTGTAATTGGTGTTGGATATAAATTCTATACTGTAGGATTTAAATCATTAATTCAAAGAAGTCCTAATATGGATTCACTTATTGCGATAGGAACAACTGCTGCAGTTATTTATAGTATGTATAATACATATTTAATTGCTATGGGAAATTTTGAATTGGTTGAGTCGTTATATTATGAAACTGCCGGAATTATAATTACTTTAATTTTACTTGGAAAGTCATTAGAATCAGTTTCTAAAGGTAAGACAAGTGAAGCTATAAAAAAACTTATGGGTTTAGCTCCAAAAACAGCTATTATTTTAAATAATGGTGAGGAAATTGAAGTGCCTATAGATGAAGTGAAATTAGACGATATTGTTATTGTAAAACCGGGTACAAAATTACCGGTTGATGGAGTAATAGTAGACGGATATGCATCTATTGATGAATCAATGCTTACAGGTGAAAGTATGCCTGTTGATAAAAAAATAAATGATTCAGTTTATGCTGCATCAATTAACATGAATGGTTTAATTAAACTAAAAACCACAAAAATAGGAGCTAATACAGCTTTAGCTCAAATAATTAAGTTAGTTGAAGAAGCGCAAGGTAGTAAAGCACCAATTGCGAAAATGGCTGATATAGTATCTGGTTATTTTGTGCCAATAGTTTGCTTTATTGCGGTTATTGCTAGTATTTTATGGTTTACTTTTACAAATGGAGATTTAGAATTTGCTTTGACAATATTTATATCTATTTTAGTTATTGCATGCCCTTGTGCTTTAGGTCTTGCAACACCAACAGCAATAATGGTGGGCACAGGAAAAGGCGCAGAGAATGGGATATTAATTAAAAGTGGTGAAGCATTAGAAACAACTTATAAAATTAATACAATTGTATTTGATAAAACTGGAACTATAACTGAAGGAAAACCAAAAGTGACTGATATTATAGCGATTAGTGGAATTAAAGAAGAAAAACTTCTTCAATTAGCTGCATCTGCAGAAAAAGGTTCGGAGCACCCATTAGGACAAGCAATTGTAAATGAAGCAATCGCTAAGAAAATGCAACTATTAGAACTTAATGATTTTAATGTTTTAACTGGCTTTGGTATTGAAACTAATATAGATGGTCAAAACGTTTTGGTAGGAAATTTAAAATTAATGAATAAATTTAATATATTAATAGACGAATTAGATGACAGCTTTGACGAATTAGCCGACGAAGGTAAAACACCTATGTATATTGCAGTAGATAGAGAACTAATAGGTATTATTGCAGTAGCAGATGTTGTAAAAGAAAGTAGTAAAAAAGCTATTGAAAAATTACATAAAATGAAAATTGAAGTTGCAATGATAACTGGTGATAACAAGAAAACTGCCAACTTTATTGCTGAGCAAGTTGGAATAGATGTGGTTTTAGCGGAAGTATTACCTCAGGATAAAGCAAATGAAGTGAAAAAACTACAAGCTAAAAACAAAAAAGTTGCAATGGTTGGAGATGGCATTAATGATGCTCCAGCTCTTGCTCAAGCTGATATAGGGATTGCTATCGGAAATGGTACTGATGTTGCTATAGAATCAGCTGATATTGTTCTAATGCGAAGTGATTTAATAGATGTTCCAACAGCTATTGAATTAAGCAAGAAGACAATAAGAAATATTAAAGAAAATTTATTTTGGGCTTTTGGTTATAATGTAATTGGAATACCAGTAGCAGCAGGAATTCTGTATTTATTTGGTGGTCCACTTTTAAATCCAATATTTGCAGCAATAGCAATGAGTTTAAGTAGTGTATCTGTTTTAACAAATGCTTTAAGATTAAAAAGATTTAAACCAAACAAATAAAAGGAGGGAAAAATGAAAAGAGAAAAACTTATATTATTCATTATTATAGGAATAGTAGTGGTTGGTGCAATCATATTTGGAGCAGTAAAATTACTATCTGGATTAGATGTTGTTGCTACTCAATCACTAGAATCATTTAAAGTTGTTACTGAAGAATTGGAAGATAGAATAACATTTGATAATAAATGGAACAGTTGGGCTTTAAAAGCGCCAGATGATTCTGTAACTTTCTATTTCAGCAAAGATTTTAGTAAAAGTTCATTTCATGACGTAATGTTAGAATTTGAAGCAAAACCATTTATTGATGCTGGAATGGATGTCAATAAAATGCCAGATGATTTTGTGTTTGATGAGATGATTATGGTTGGTGTAAAACTAGGTGATGAAGAAATAAAATACGATAGTGAAGCTACACCTTATAATACATACTCAAAGATTGTTGAATTAAAAAGAAGCAGTATAAAATACCATGCTGCTTTAGATCATTATGGTATTGATTTAGGTGATGGAAATATGTTTGAATGGGCAAAAGATATGTCTACAAATGATAAAGACATAGTATTTGTACTAAGTCCAGAACCTTTTATAAAAGCTGGCGTTGATCCAGAAAAAGTTGAAGGATGGTTGTATGCAAAAGTGCCAACAATGAAAGATGGCAAAAAAGTTGAAGTATACAAGTTTCTAAAACCATTTAATATAAAATAGAAAGTTGAGGAGTTTATATATGATAGATGTAACATTAAATGTAGATGGAATGAGTTGTGAGCATTGTGTAAATGCCATTACAAAATCATTGTTATCTTTAGATGGGATAAAAGAAGTTAAAGTTAATTTAATTAATAAAACAGTATTTGTAAAATATGACAATACTAAGATATCACTTGATTTAATTAAAAATGATATAGAAGAACAAGGATATGATATAATATAAAATCTTATATAAGAAGCAAAAGAAGGAGGTGGATATAATGAAAAAAATATATATAAAAATTGATGGTATGACATGTGATCACTGTAAAGTTAAAATAACTAAAGCTTTGCAAAAATATAATAACATTAAAAATATTGATTTTGATGGGCATATTGCTGAAGTCTCATATACTGGCAAAATAGATAAAAATGAAATTATTGATTCAATTATTAAAATAGATTATTATACAGATTTGAAAATGATATCTGAAAATAAAAAAGTACTAAAAAGAAATGTATCATTAGTAGAATTATTTAACATAGCTGCTGTATTTATCATATTAGCATATGCTTTAAATAAATTATTTGGTTTTAATGTATTTAATATGATACCAGTAATTGATAGTAAAACAACTTTAGCTATGCTATTTGTAACTGGGATTTTAACTAGTATTCATTGTGTTTCAATGTGTGGTGCAATTAATTTGATTGCTAGTACTTCTGCTACTAGAAGTTTTAAAAAACCTATATTATATAATTTAGGTAGATTAACTTCTTATACTTTAATAGGTGGAATAGTTGGATTAATTGGAAGTGTCTTTAAGGTTAATACTTATGTACAAGGTATAGTTATAGTAATAGCGTCTATTTTTATGCTAATGATGGCATTAAATATGATGGGTGTATTAAATTTCTCATTAAAGTTTAAGACACCTAAATTTTTAAATAAGTTAAAAGTTAAAGGGTCATATATAATTGGTTTAGTTAATGGATTTATGCCTTGCGGGCCATTACAGGCTATGCAAGTATATGCATTATCAACTGGTTCATTTATTTACGGAGCTTTATCCATGTTCCTATTTTGCTTAGGAACAATACCTCTTATGCTATTTGTAGGAATAATATCTAATTTCTTAAATAATAAGAATAGGAAAATATTAAATAAAATTTCGACAGTTTTGATATTACTATTGTCAATTATAATGCTTAATCGAGGATTATTAGGGATGGGTGTAGATTTCTCTAATGTTTTCAAACCTAACTATGATGGTTACCTAAAATCTGAAATTAGAGATGATTATCAAGTAGTTGAATTTGATTTATCTTATAGCGGATATCAAGATATTGTAGTACAAAAAGATATGCCTTTAAAAATCATTATAAATGCTGGTGATAATTCTTTAACAGGTTGCAATAATTCAATTAAAATTAATAGTTTTAATGTAACAAAAGATTTAAAACCAGGTCAAAATATTATAGAAATAACCCCAACTGAAACAGGAACATTTACTTATACTTGCTGGATGGGAATGATAAAAAATAAGATATTAGTAATAGATGATCCTAATTATTTTAAAGGAGTAGAGGAAAGTGAATAAAACATTATACGAACCTTTTTTAGGTAAAAAAAGCATATTAATTATGTTAGTTACAGTATTTTTATTTCTTTTAACGGGTTGCACTGATAAAAGTAGTGATAATGTTACAGCTGTAGATAATAAACCATATCAAAGTAATACTGATGGACAAAGTGGCACAAGTGATGATACAAATAATAGTGCCAATAGCAACACTAGTGGTAGTGTTCCTTCTTGCCATTAATTTAATTATAACGGGTTTATAAAAGGAGATTTTTCTCCTTTTTATGCCATAAAGTTACAAAAACCTTGATTTAATTGTTTTTTTTCTTGTACATTAATTTTAATGGTGGTATAATAATTCATAGTTAAGAAGGGAGGGATATTGATGACAAAAGTTCTAGTACGTAATGGTAACGTTGACGGTGCCTTAAGAATGGTTAAACAAAGAAATGCCAAAGATGGCCTCCTAAAAGCAGTTCGTGAAAGACAAGAAGGTTATATGAAACCGGGAGTTAAAAAAAGAATGGCTAAAAAAGAAGCTATTAAAAATGCTAAAAAGAATAGTAGAAAATACAGCTAAGAGTCATTAAGGCTCTTTTTTGATATAAAGGAGAAGAAAAATGAGACAAGTAATTTTAGATGATATTATAAAGGCAATGAAAGCAAAAGACAAAGATACTTTATCAGTACTACGTATGGTTAAAGGTGCAATGCAACTAGAAGAAATAAATGTTAAGCATGAACTTAATGACGAAGAAATGACAAGAATTATTTCTAAACAAATAAAAACTAGAAAAGATTCAATTGTTGAATTTGAAAAAGGTAATAGACAAGATCTTGTTGATGCTGTTAATTCGGAAATAGAAATACTTGAAAAGTATATGCCAGAACAAATGAGTGAAGAACAAATAGCAAAAGTAATTGATGAGGTGTTTAACAAGGTAAATCCTAAAGGTCCATCAGAAATGGGAAAGATTATGGGAATGATTTCTCCACTCGTAAAAGGAAAAGCAGATATGGGTTTAGTAAATAAAATGATTAAAGAAAGACTATCAAATTAAAAATATGTTTAAACATATTTTTTTTTGACTTTTTAATGTATAATATAAATTAGGGTAGGGATAACATGAATGATTTATATATTTTTAAACAAGAAAAAACTAAATATGAAGAACAAATAAAAATTGAGCAAAATGAATTTGCAAAGGATAAATTAACTAAAGATTTTCAGGATAAAACGAAAAGATATTTAGGGACTGCAATTAATATTATAAATACTAATTTTAATATTAATTATTCAATGAATAAAGAGGCAGTAGGGTTAACTTCATCTTTTAAAAAAATTAATTCTTTTGCCAGAAAAAGTGATGAAGAAATATTAACTGAAATGCAGCAATTAGATGAGCGAAAAATCACATTAAATATTGATGATGCTACAAAAGAGACAATTGGTCTTGCAATAGATATTGTTCGTATTTACTGTACTAGTGGGACCCAAAACTCTAGCGATATTTCTAACAATGATATAAATGTTTTTGAAGATAATAAAATAGAGAGTTCACAAACTGAAAATATTCAAACAACTACGGCTGATGAAAGTGCTATAGAAAATGATGAAGTAAAAAATAATGATGATATAGCAAAGAAAATAAAAAAAGATAGCCCTTTTGTAATATATAAAATAGTCCTAGGATTAATTATAATACCTTTGACATGCATGCTTATGCTGGGTGTTTTCTTATTTGCAGCAAATACTTTTTCACGTACTGCGGCATTTGCAGACATGATGAGCAATGAAAATTATAGTAAATTATATCCAACAGTTTTTTATGGAATAATAGTCTTATTATCAGGTCTATCAGCAAGTTTTATAGCATCAATAATAAAAGGAAGAACTAATAATAAAATAGTATTTACAATATTACCATTTTCCTTAATACTATTATTGATGACATTTTCAGATAATATTATAAGTGTGGGTAAAAATATTATTCCGCTTGATTCTTTACCTACATTTATTAAAACATTTGATTATTCATATGCTTTAACAACAATATATGGTTTTATGTTATTTTTATATTTGTTTTCTATATTCCAAAAACATACTAAAACAAGTATTATTGAGATATTAGATATATTAATAATTATTTACGTTGGTCTTTTACCAGGTTTAGGTTACATACTAAATATATTTGAAATTGACCGATTTCAAAAATTAATTAATCCAATCTATAATTATTCAAATATTGATTTGGTTAGTAGGTTGCTTCTTGTTTTATGTATACTATCCAATTTGATATATATTATTATCAAAAATAAAATAGTGTATAAAAACAAACAAAAAATGGATATAGCAAATGGATAAAAGAAAGAAATTTTACTTTCTTTTATTTTTATATTGACAAGTGTAACGCTGTACGCATATAATGTAATTGTAGGTGATAGATATGGAAGTTAAAAATCCATTATATAAAAATCAAGGAATGCATGTAATAACCACTATATTTACTGTAGATAAAGGTGTTACAAAAGTGTTACTTATCAAAAGAAATAATGAACCATTTAAAGATATGTGGGCCTTGGTAGGTGGTGCCCTTTATAATAATGAGACGCTAGACCAAGGAATAAAAAGAGAAGTAAAAGAGAAAATAGGGTTAAATATAAAGAATATTGAAATGTTTGATATTTTTAGCAAAGTTGATAGATCACCTGTAATGCGTATGATTGCAGTTGGATATATAGGCATAGTAGATTCTTCCAAAGTTGAGGTAATTAAGAAAACAGTAAAAACTAGTGATGCAGACTGGGTCCCAATTGATAGGGTAGGCAAACTTGCATATGATCATAATGAGATTCTTATTAAAGGAATAGAAACGTTAAAACAAAAAATAGTTAATACTGATATCTTAAAAAGTTTATATCCAAATGGTTTTACTCTTCCAGAAATTCAAAAGACATATGAGGCAATTCTTAATAAAGAGCTGGATAGAAGAAACTTTAGAAAGAAAATGCTTAGTTTAGATTTAATATATGATACTGGTTTAACAAAGACATTTGAAGGAACTAAACCAGCTAAAATATATATGTTTAAAGAAAATAGAAAAAGTAAGAATGTATTTTAATACATTTTTATATTCAAATAACAAGTGTATATAAATACACATAAAGTGTAGATGATACATTTTTATATTTTCAAAACAAGTGTATATAATCACGCTTTAAGGAGGCAAAATGAAAATATGTTTTCTTGGTCCATCAGGTTATGGTAAATCAACAGCTGTTCAAATACTTAATAATTATTATAGTACAGTTAATATAAAAATAGGTGAGCCACTTTATGACTTACAAAAAGATTTTTATACAAAAATTAAAACTGAACTAAAGGGAGAGCAAGATGGTGAACTGTTACAATTTTTGGGAATGAAAATTCGCAAGGAAAATCCTCAATATCTACTTGAAGATTTTAAAGAACGTTTAGCAAAAGTTCCTTTTGAGACAGAAATAATTACTAATGATGATTGTAGGCCATATGATTATGACTATTTAAAGCAATTAGATTTTATCTTTGTCAAAATTGAGGGATTTAAACGTGATAGAGTTGACCATAGTAATTCCAATCCTAATCTAAAAATTGAGTGGCAAAGTGAAATACCATTCGATTATATCCTTCAAAACTTCTCAGATTTAGATGCGTATACAGAAAATATTTTGAATTTAGTAAAGGAGATAAAAAATGATAGAAAAGTGTTATATCGTACCTGTCCAAAAAAAATGTAATTGTAACTGTGATTTTTGTATTTCAAAAGTACGTAACTATGATAAATCAGAAGAAATTCTAATTCCAAATAGTGAATTTGAAAGAAATATAAAATTATTAAATCAAAGAGGAGTTAAAAAAGTAGAGATAACGGGTGGCGGAGAACCATTCTTAAATCCTAATCTTCACAAAATAATATCAATAGTAAAAAGCAATATTCCAGATAGTTATATTAAGTTATATACAAATGGAAACAACTTAGAAAAATTACAAAATATAGACGAATTAAATATTTCGGTAGTCCATTATGATACTAATATCAATAATCATTTTATGAATCCTGTAAATGGAATAGATATCATGACCAAACTCAAGTTTTTTAAAGAAAATATGCCTAATACTAAAATTAGACTATCAATACCACTTATAAAGGGGGCAATTGATTCTAAAGAAAAATTAGAAGAGTTTATTAAGCTAACCGATAATTTTGTCTCTGAATATGTGGTTCGAACATTATATCCCAAAACTCAAAATAAAGATGAGATGTATATTGATTTTCCATTTAAACATCCAAAGGTAGTATTTGAAAGGGATAATGATGTTACCGATTTTAATGAATTAATAGTGTGGAGTGATAATAAAGTCTATTCTGATTGGAACCTAAATAAGGAAGTTAATTTGGATTTAGGATATATTTTATTAAAACCAGATTCACAAACCTATATAACTAAAATTGAACAATTAATAATGCTTAGAGAATTTATTATATTTAGAAAGTATTTGCTAGATGATTTTGTTAATCAAGCTATTAATTTATATGAAGATAAAAAAAGTGACTTAGATTATTATCAAAAAGTAAAGAGACATTTGGAGAATACAGCATATTTATTTGGTAATAATGGTTTAGTTATGCTTCTAGGCAAGAATAATTCTCCAGAAAAATTATTTAATGATATTTTTAATTTAAAACTAGAAATAAGAAAGAATTATTCATTTACTGGGTCCAAAGAAGGTTACATTAAGACAGGTGAAAACTTATCTCATTTAAATATGGTCCATGCACCAGATCCAACTGCTGAATTGTATCAAAGAGATATAAATTTATTAGAAGAAAGGGGAATGTTTAAAAGGGAAATAGATCCTGAAAACTGGCAATTAATCAAAAAGTATAATAGTTTTGGAGGGATAAGATGATATTATCAGGTTTAAAAATAAAAGAGGAAATAAAAAAAGGGAATATCAGCATTGAGCCATTTAATGAAAATTTATTAAATCCTAACAGTTATAACTATCGTTTAGGAAACAAGTTACTTGAAATTACAGAAAATATTATTGATCCTAAAACTAAAACCAATTATAAAAAAATAAAATTAACAAAAAAAGGTTATTTGTTAAAACCAAATCATTTATATTTAGGAAGTACGATTGAAAAAATTGGCAGTAATAAATATGTTACCCAATTAATTGGCAGATCTTCTACTGGAAGATTAGGCTTATTCTTGCAAGTAACTGCACCGCTAGGACATGTAGGTTGTAATCACTGTTGGACCTTAGAATTAAAAGTAGTTCAACCTTTACAAATATATCCAGGTATGCGAATAGGACAAGTAACCTTTTGGCGATTATTAGGTGAGAAAACAATTACTTACGATACTGGAAAATACAATCACTATACAAAGCCACATATCAGTATGTATTATGAAAAGGGGTATGACAAATGATATTATCAGGTAAAAAAATAATTGAGGAAGTAAAAAATAATAAAATTGATATTCAACCTTTTAATACTGAAAATATTAATCCTAATAGTTATAATTATACAATTGGTGATTACTTAAAAGTATATAAGAATACTACTTTAGATACAAAAAATAAAGAAGAAACAGAAATTATTTATATACCTGAAGAGGGAATAGTATTAAATCCACAAAATGTTTATTTAGGGTTTACTAAAGAAATAATAGGTAGTGACTATTATGTTCCAGTTATTACGGGTAGAAGTTCAACTGGTAGATTAGGTTTATTTGTTCAGATTACTTCTGACCTAGTTGATATTGGTTTTCATGGGCATCTAACTTTACAACTTCATGCGACGCAACCTGTTCGAATATATAAAAATATGAAACTTGGACAGATAACATTTTGGAAAATCTTCGGTAAATACAAATTATATGATGGTAAATATCAAAGAGCTGATGGTCCAAAAGAATCTGAAATATGGAGGGATTTTAAATGATATATCTACTAAGACACGGAGAAGATGATGAAACTTATATAGGAGGGCATTCAGATGTAGCACTTACTAATAATGGAATTTTGCAAATACAAAATATTGCAGAAGAACTAAAAAAAGGCAAGTATAAAATTGATAGAATAATATCTAGTGATATTAAAAGGGCAAGGCAAACCACCGAGATAGTCAATAAGAATTTAAATCTTCCAGTAGAATATACTGAAATGTTGAGAGAATTAGATAAGGGTAAATTAAATGGTATGTTAGTTACAAGCGCTAATGAACTATATCCTGAATATGAAGATTTAGATGATATAAATTTAGTTTATCCAAATGGTGAATCAATGAAAACTTTTTATGAAAGGATAAAAAGAGATGTAGATAAAATACTTGCTCTTGATAACTCATTAATAGTTACACATCGTGGTGTAATAAATATGTTATATTTCATTTTAAATAATATGGAACCTAATATGGATAAGAAACAGTTTGGAGTTACGCATGCGTCATTTCATGAACTAGATCCAGTTAATAAAGTAATAAGAAAAATAAGATAGGAGTTTAATATGGGAAAAATAGTAGGAAAAATAGTTTTAACAGGTGGTCCTTGTGCAGGTAAGACAAGTGCTCTTACTAAGGTAGAAGAAGAATTAACTGAAAAGGGATACAAAGTGTTTATAGTAAGTGAAAGTGCTACAGAATTAATTAGAGGAGGAATAAAACCATTTGGAAATATACCTCTTAACTTAATTAAATTTCAAGAACTAATACTGCAATATCAATATCAAAAAGAAAAAATATATGAAGAAGCAGCTGCTAGTTTAGATGAAAATGCAAAATGCGTAATTATCTATGATAGAGGTTTACTTGATAACAAAGCGTATATAAACCAACAACTATTTAATAAACTATTAGAAGCTCAGGGATTAAATGAACTTGAAATAATGGATAACTATAATATGGTAATTCATTTAGTAACAGCGGCTGATGGAGCTGAAGAAGCTTATACTTTAGGTAATAATAACGCTAGAACAGAGACAAAAGAAGAAGCTTGTGCTTTAGATTCTAGAACAGTTAATGCATGGGCAGGACACCCTAATTTAATAATAATTGGTAATGAAAGAGACTTTAATACAAAATTACAAAACGTTATAGATGAAATAAATAATTTAATTGGAGAACCAATATCAATAAGAAAACAAAGAAAGTTCTTAATAGACCTAAAGGAATCAGATTTATCTTTCTTAAATGAAGATAATTCGACTACTATTTATATAGATCAGACTTACTTAAATGATAAAGATGATGTTGAAACAAGACTTAGAAAAAGAACTTATAATAATCAATCTTGTTATTATTTAACAATTCAAGTAAAAGAAAATGATGGTAAAGCAACTATCTTAACGAATAGAAAAATAAGTGAAAAAGAATATAATAAAATGTTAGCAACTTCAGTATCAAAAACTTCTTTATCAAAAGATAGATATTCATTTACAAGAGATAAACAGTATTTTAAATTAGATGTGTTTGATGAAATGGAAAATTATGCATTACTTGAAATAGACCCAACATATGAAAATTCTTCTATAAAACTTCCAAAAGAAATTAAAGTAATAGAGGATGTAACTAACAATCCTCATTATGATAATCATGTAATGTCAGAGATGCCTATGTATCAAAAGAATAAAGTATTAATAAAATAAATCAATAAAAAGCCAAAAAAATGTTGTTATTCATATTTATTATGATATAATATTAATGGCTTTTTTAATACACACGACAATGATTTTTATGCCTAGTGCCTTATGGTGGTGTAAAAAGTTGATTTGTTCGGAGGAAAAAACAAAAGGAGGAAGAAAATTATGACAGTTGTTTCAATGAATTATTTATTAGAAGCTGGCGTTCACTTTGGTCATCAGACTAAAAGATGGAACCCAAAAATGAAAGAGTATATCTTTACTTCAAGAGATGATATTTATATTATCGATTTACAAAAAACTGCTAAAAAAATTGAAGAGGCTTATGCAGCTTTAAATGCTATAGCAGCAAATGGTGGTAAAGTATTATTCGTAGGAACAAAAAAACAAGCTGTAGAAGCTACTAAAGAAGAAGCTACTCGTTCAAACTCATTCTATGTAACAGAAAGATGGTTAGGTGGAACTTTAACAAACTTCAAAACAATTAGAAGCAGAGTTAAGAGAATTGAAGAAATCGAAAAAATGGAAAAAGATGGTACTTTTGAAGTACTACCTAAAAAAGAAGTTATTGGTCTTAGAAAAGAATTAGAAAAACTTGATACTTTATTATCAGGAATTAGAGGAATGTATAAATTACCTAGTGCTATGATTATAGTTGATCCTTCAAAAGAAGATATCGCTATCAAAGAAGCTAGAAAATTAAATATTCCAGTATTTGGTATCGTTGATACAAATTGTGATCCTGATATGGTTGATTATGTAATCCCAGGTAATGATGATGCAATTAGAGCAGTTAAATTAATTTTAGGTGTTTTAGCTAATGCAATCGTTGAAGCTAACGGTGGACAAATCGTTAACTATGTATCTACTGATGAAAAACAACCAACTGATATTATGCAAAAAGCATTAGAAACAGTTAAGAGAAAAGAAGACAGACCAAGAAGATTTGATAATAGATCAAATGATAACAGATCTAATGACAGAAGAGATAACAATAGACCATTTAATAGATATAACAACAATAGACCTAACGATAACAGATCTAATGACAATAGAAATAATGACAATAGATCAAATGATAGAAGAGATTTTAGAAGAGAAGATAGACCAGTAGTAGAAGCTGCAAAACCTGTAGTAGAAGAAAAAGTTACTGTTAAAGAAGTTGCTCAAGTAGTAGCTCCAAAAGAAGTAAAAAAAGCCGTAGTTAAAGAAGATATGACTACAAAAACAGTTGCTGAACTTCGTGAATTAGCAAAAGCTAAGGATGTAAAAGGTTATTCAACAATGAAAAAAGCAGAATTAATTGATGCTTTAAAATAAATTAAATATAGATGATTGAAAAATCATCTTTAATTTTAAAAGGAGAAAAGATTTATGATAAGTGCTAGTTTAGTAAAAGAATTAAGAGAATCTACAGGTGCTGGAATGCTTGATTGCAAGAAAGCACTAGAAGCAAACAATGGAGACATGGATGCTGCAGTAGATTGGCTAAGAGAAAAAGGTATTTCGAAAGCTGCTAAAAAAGCTGATCGTATTGCTGCTGAAGGTTTAGCTGAAATTAAGATTGTTAATGGTGTTGCTGCTATAGTAGAAGTAAACTCAGAAACAGATTTCGTTGCTAAGAATGAAGAATTTACTTCAATGGTTGATATGATTCTTACTGCAATAATTGCAAATGCTCCAAAGACAGTTGAAGATGTGTTATCTTTAAATTGTGGTGAAGGAACAGTTAATGAATTAATCGTTAATAAAACAGCAAAAATTGGAGAAAAATTATCTCTTAGAAGATTCGAAAGAATCGAAAAGAAAGATAGTGAATCTTTTGGTTCATATATTCACATGGGTGGAAAGATTGCTGTATTAACAGTAATTGATAATGCTAGTGAAGAAATAGCAAAAGATGTAGCAATGCATGCTGCTGCTATGAGACCAGCATATGTTAAATCTGCTGAAGTTCCAACTGATGTTCTTAATAAAGAAAAAGAAATAATGAAAGAACAATTACTAAATGAAGGTAAACCTGCAGATAGAATTGAAGGTATTCTAGTTGGTAAAGTTAAGAAATACTACGAAGAAGTATGTCTTGAAAACCAAATCTTTATTAAAGCAGAAAACAAAGAAACAGTTGCTGAATTTGTAGCTAATAATGGTGGAACAATTTCTGCTATGGTTCGTTACGAAGTTGGTGAAGGAATGGAAAAAAGACAAGAAAACTTTGCTGAAGAAGTTGCAAAACAAATTAATGGATAAGAGATTAGAAATAATCTCTTTTTTTGTTGTCAAATAATATTTTTAATTACATATACTAAAATAGGTGATATATATGGATAAAGTCACATTATTTAAAGATTTTGTTAAAAAAAATCCTGTTTTACTAAAGTATATTAAAAGTAATGAAATGACATGGCAAAAATTTTATGAAATATATGATATCTATGGGGAAGAAGAAAGTGCTTGGAAAGATTACTTAACACCAGGGCAGCAATCAGCAGTAGCAGCCACTACCGGTTTTGCATTAACTGATATGCTATCTTGGCTTAAAAATGTTAATTTAGATAGCGTTCAAGAAGGAATACAAAGTTTACAAAGAGTAGTAGGCGTTATAGGAGATGTTTCTACTAAAAAAACACCATCAGATCCAGAATATAAACCAAGACCTTTATATAAACATTTTGATGATTAATGCAACTGGATACACAATTTAAATTAAAACAAAATCCATATTATATTGGTTATTTGAGAGCAAATTCTTATTGGTATAAAACATTAACTAGAGAGCCTGGTAAAATAAATGATTTTATACAAGAATTTAAACGATATAATAGACAAGTAAAAACTAATAAATTAACAGAAACTCTTGAATACATAGAGATGCTTGGAACTATAATGTCAAATTTAAAATAATATGATATAATATTTTCCAGGTGATGTTATGCGTATAATAAGTGGTAAATATAAAGGTAGAAAAGTTGATGGTTATACTATAGATGGTACAAGACCTACTATGGATAGAGTAAAAGAATCTGTTATTGGTATGATTCAAACAAAATTAGAAGATAGTATTTGCTTAGATTTATTTACAGGCAGTGGTTCAGTAGGATTAGAATTACTTAGTAATGGAGCAAAAAAATGCTATTTTGTTGATAATAATTATAAAGTAATTGAAACATTAAATAAAAATATGAAATCATTAAAAATAAGTGATGATTATGAAATAATCAAAAGTAGTTATGAAGAAGCACTTAAAAATTTTAAAAATAGAAACATAAAATTTGATATTATATTTTTGGATCCTCCATATAAATTCGATTACATAGTTCCATCACTTAAATTAATAAGTGATTATAATTTAATTAATGAAGATGGATTGATTATATGTGAATATGAGAATGAAGATATTGATATAGAAAATTATGAATTAATAAAATTTCGAAAATATGGTAGTAAAAAAATAAAAATATATAAAAAATAATATCTTTTAGAAGATATTTTTTTTGTGATTTATATACCATTTATGATATACTTAATATGGTGATAAAATGAGAGAAAAATATAAAGCATACCTACCAATTTGGTTTGTATTAATGGTTCCACCAATGTTGTTTTTATTAATTGGTTGGAATTTTATAATGTGTGGCATTGGTCTAATGGTTGGCTTATTAATAATAGGATTACCTGATGGTTTTATCAAATATTCTAAAAATATTTTTAAGTTATGGGGAATAAGTGTGTTACTTGATGTAATTGCATTTATATTTTTATTAGCACCTGAATTACTTTCTAAAATAGAATTTTTTAATACTAATTTAGTTCATCCTTTAGAGTATAATCCATATTCTAAAGTATTTTCGACTATATATATAATTATTTTATTTGCAATAATTTTGTTTTTGGCTTATAAACTTATTAATAAGTTTATTATTAAAGGTATAAATGGTAGTAAAATAAAAGTAAGATTTATGAAATTTGTAATAATTATTAGTGTTTTACCTTATTTATTATTTATTCCAAGCACTTTTGTTATTCAAACAGAAAAAAATAATTTAGAGGATTTTAAAGGGACAATACTAGGTAACAAATCAGATGTGGTTACTGTCATGAAATATTTATCTGTTTCAGATTATATTGATTCATATGTGCTTGATACACATACTGAGCCATATTCAATAAACCTATATTTAGATACTATTGATGTAAATTACATGGAAAAGTTTGAAATGGATGCTGCAACAATATTCAATCTTATTGAAGATGTTAATGCTGTTAATTATACAATGAATGGCATTAAATATAGCTATAGTATTAATAAAATCAACAAAATTTTTAAGGATGTAAAAAATACTGATATAAGTGATATTTTAAATAGATATACTAGTAGCAATTATACTGAATATATGTATTTAGATCATGTAGGAAAATATGATTTATTTGATACTTCAGAAGTATGCGAAGAAACAAATCAAAGATTATTTACTTATAATGGAAATACTTATTATTTAGAATGTAGTAGTTTAGAGAATATTATGCTTTTTTATGCTAATGAAAAAATAATGGATTTAAAAACAGCGTTAAGTCAAGGTGCAATATCTGAAGATGATATTATAGATAGTTTGTTGCCAATAAAAACCGATGAGGAATTAAATGAAAATTCTGGTATCTGATTTTGATAAAACACTCTTCACTGATGAGTATGAGCTAAATATAGAGTTAGTAAATAAATTTATTTCTGAAGGAAATATATTTATTATTGCAACAGGTAGACCTATTTATTTACTTAAACCAGATATGGAAAAGCATAATATAAATTACCATTATTTGATATGTAATGACGGTGCTGTTATCTTTGATAAAGAAGATAAAAAAATATATGAAGACAATATTAATAATGAAGACGGTAAGAAAATATTTTACGAACTTCAAAATGATCTTAATTTAGAAAAAGTTTTTATAGATACAACAAGCGATTTTTCTATTGATACAAATGATACATTTAATGGCATTGTCGCACTTCCTATTGATAGAAAAAAAGCCTATGGTACAATTGATTATTTGTGCAATAAATATCCAAGTATTCAGGGGTATTTAAGTCATAAATGGATAAATATATTAACAAAAAATGCTTCAAAAGGTCATGCTATAAAATTGCTAGCTGATATTAATCATTGGAATACTAATGAAATAATTACAGTAGGAGATAATAAAAATGATCTTTCAATGAGCCATGATTTTAATAGTTATGCTATTAAAGGTGACGAGGAACTTATGAGAAATGCTAAACATACGGCAACAGATTTTAAAGAAGTGATGGAGAAAATATAGTGAAAGTATTAAGTATAAGGCAGCCATGGGCATCTCTTATTGTAAATGGCTATAAGAAATATGAATTTAGGACTTGGAGAACCAAATATAGGGGAGAATTATATATTCATGCCAGCAAAGGTATTGAAAAAGATTATTTAAAACATTTCGAGTGTTTGAATTTAGATTATCCAACTGGATGCATTATTGGTAAAGTTATTTTAGAAGATTGTGTTCAAATAACTGAAGAATTTGAAAATAGTTTAATTGCAGAAAATAGTCTTATTTACGGATTAAGTAAAGGTAGGGGAGGCTATGGTTTTAAAGTAAGTAATCCAGAAACAGTAGATAAAATATATGTTAATGGTAAACTTAGCATTTGGGAATATAAAAAATAGACTTTCGTCTATTTTTTTTCATATAATTTAGTGTCTTCCTTTGTTGTTGGAATGGCAATTAATTCTTCCTTTAAATCATTTAATTTTTGTATTTTTTGAAAAGTAGTTAATTCTTCTGTCTTTTCCCTGGGTAAACCTTTACTAATTACTAATTCTTTTGTTTTTCCTAATGTTTTATCGCTATCATTAATATCATCAATTCTTTCCTCGTCTGAAAGGTTTCTTAATTCTTTTAATGTTTCATCTCTTCTAAAATTTTTATAATACTTGACTGCTGTTGCAGTTTGAAGAATACCAGTAGTAGCAATAAGACCACCAATTATAACTGGATTAATAGCAACTAACATATTTATATAACTTAATAACATAGTAAGTGATAATGAACCTGTTTTAATTTTACCAATAATTGTAGTTCTTGGTTTATTATCATTTAATCTTGAATGCATATTTATAGCAGCAATCACAGCTTCTAATAATAAATTTGTTAACATAATAGGATTTAATATAATAAGTGGTAAAAGTAGTCCACCAGCAAATATTTTATCAGTTATAGGATCTAATTCTCTACCAAATTCACTTTGAGCATTATATTTTCTAGCAAAATAGCCATCACAAGCATCTGTAAATGCAAAACCACCTACAAATAATCCTGTTAAAATTAAGTTACCTGATAGAGCTGCAGGAATAATGAAAAAAGGCGCAAAAAGTCTTGATGCTGTAAAGGCATTAGGTATTTGTTTATGTCTAGTTTCTTTGTTTTTAAATTCTTTAATACAATTTTTGCCTTCGTCAACAAAAATTTTCCAATTCTTTTTGAAACTTTCTTTATCTTTAATACACATATTTTTAAAATCTTGAATTTTATTTGACATAATAATTCCCCCTTTAAAATTTATTCCTTATTTTATCATGTTTTATTTTTTTGTCAAACTTTTAAATATTACGGAATATGTCAACTAATGTCGTTTTTTACCCAGATAGCCTTTATATTTATGTCGAAATTTGATATAATCTATATAGAATGGAGGAGTATGAATGAAGAAATTATTTAAAGTGATACTATGTATGGCTATAATTCTTTCAAATTTTAGTCCTCTTTTTAGTGTAAAAGTTAAGGCTGCTGGTGATTATCAAGTTTTAATTGCTTACCCAAGCGATGATTCTACTAATTTGAGCAAAAATGATGTTAGTTTAAATTACTATACAACATATGCTGATGCTCTAGCTGCTATGAATAATTATGTAGCAGCATCACCATTAGGAGTTCCTTATATAAAATATGATAATAAAATTATAAATGCAAAATATGCCATAGCGCAACAAGATGTTGTTAATGGAACGGTGGCATCTAAAGGTAATGATGCAATCAAATGGTTATATTCTACTGCAAGTGGGGCAAAAAATTCGATTTCAAGTGATAGAATTGTTTCTTTTGCAGGAGCATGGGGTTGTGATGCTGTTTTCCTTGATTATGATAATGCAAATTCTGCAGTTAAAATAAAAATTAGTGGTGTAACAGGATGGGTAAAGTTAAGCGATGTTATAGTCATTCCTTTGTCTAGGTTTTATGGCTCAACTTTGAATTATCCTAGTAATAATCCTAAAGTTAAAATTAATACTACAGCCTCAAATGTTAGATCGGATCCTAACGCAAAAGCTAATATTGTGGCATCTGTTTATAATGGTAGTAGTTATATTTATTATCCATCTAAAACTACTGCTGCCGATGGGTATACTTGGTATTACATTCAATATTCTAATGGAAATTATGGTTATGTAGCTCAAGATAGTTCATCTACATATTTAACAATTATTAATACCTATAAATCGGATACTTTCTATTATTCATTTGGTAATAATATATTTCATCAAATACACAAAGGAAATAATTATATAAGTGAAGCAAACATAAGATTAGGGACAGCACCATTTTACTATAAAACAGGAATAAAGACATACTATCTTAATACACTTGGTTCTGTTACATTTGGAAATAATAATATTCCAAATGTTTCATCAGATTATAGATATTATAGTTTTGATGGTAACTATTTTTATACAAGTATGTTCTCAATGATTGATGATTATAAAGCTGCAACTTATGCAAAATCATTGAATTATGAGCATCCATATTTTGCATATTTTCAGTATTCACCTAGTAGAACAGTTACGGCATATACTGGAGACCAACTTAATGTACTAACAGCTTCATATAGTATTAGCGGTTTTCCAACAAATCCATCAAGTTATGTTGATGGTACGACAGGTGCATTTATAAAAAATATTGGAAATCTTTCAATGATGTATGGGATAGGTAATCAGTTTATTAGTGCTGGAACAAGTTATGGTGTAAATGCATTAACACTATACTCAGCAGCTGCTCAAGAATCAAATTATGGTAGAAGCTCAATTGCTTTTTATAAAAATAATTTGTTTGGAATGGGAGCAACTGATGCTGCACCATTTACTAATGCGATTCCATATCCATCTACGCAAGCTTCCATTAACGATTATGCTAACAAAATAAGTTCTGGAAGTTATGCAACATTGACTACTACTGTTTATGGTGGAACTCATTTTGGTAATAAGCTTAGTGGTCAAAATATTAGTTATGCAACAGACCCATACTCTGGTGAATCAAAGGCCTCTGTTGCTTTTGCCTCTGATTTAAGTAGTGGTGGAAGTGACAATTATTCTAATACACTTGGTATAACATTAAATAATACTACTCCAATTAATATATATTCTAATCCATCTTCATCAAGTAGTGTTATTTATTCTACAAAAAATTATTCTAGTGGCAAAACTTTATCAAATATGCCTTTTGTTGTTACAGATAAGGTACTTGCCACCGATGGAACTAATACATATTATTATAAGGTATATACTGATGTTACTTTGACATCAAATAGAGTAGTATCTTATTCCGATGCTGATGTTTATAATTATGCATATTGTTATGGTTACATAAAAGCAAGTGATTTATATGTTGCGAACAATCAGCCAGTAATTACTGCAAGTAATAAAACAGTAACACAACATGATTCTGTTCGTTTATTAACAGGTGTTACGGCTAATGATATAGAAGATGGTAATTTAACAAGTAGTGTAACTGTATCTAATACAGGCGGTTTTGATGCAGAAAAACCAGGTACATATACAATAACATATACAGTAATGGATAAATCTAAATATAGTGTTTCAAAAGACATAACAATAACTGTTGAACCTAGTGGTATACCAACGATAGTAGCGCCAGATATTACAATTCCTCAATATAAAAGTTTTGATCCGAAAACTGGTGTTACAGTAGAAGACATTGATGCAGCTGATAAAGATTTAATTAATAAGTTAACAGTAACAGGTACAGTTGATGTTTCAACAATCGGTGATTATACACTTACTTATATGGTAACAGATGCTGCTGGGTCAACTGATACAGCAACTAGAAAAGTAACTGTCGTTGCTAATGAAAAACCAGTTATTAATGCAAATAATTTAACTGTTTATAAAGGGCAAACATTTAACTATTTAAATGGCATTACTGCTACTGATAAGGAAGACGGAAATGTAACTAGTTCATTATCTTATACTGGTACTGTTGATATGGCAACAAAAGGAACATATGAAGTTACTTATAGTGCAAAAGATCTTGATAATCAAACATCATCAAAGACAGTGACAATCACAGTAGAAGATAAAATATACAAAGCAGCAGCAAGTATGTTTTACTTAAGCAATTTAACTTATAATACAACTACTAAAAAAGTTGATTTTACCGGTTATTTAACAATTAAGGGAATGAACAATACTGCTTCTACAAATATAACTTATGATATTATTTTTGAAAATCAAAATAATGGTAATACTATTATTAAACCATTATCACGACTAGCTAGTAAGGATGCACCATTTTCTGTTCCCAATTCAGGTGGTTTTAATTATTCTGAATCTTGGTTTAAAGAAGCACTTGATTTAACTGATTTAGTTAGCGGTGATTATACAGTATATGTAAGAGCAAGAAGTGGCGATTATGAAGCTAAAGTGCCTCTGAAAAATGAGTATTTTAATACTAAAGTAGTGCGTAAGTTTGCTATTGATAATGTAGGATATCAGTTTAGAATAAATTATTATGATAGATCTTTACCACTTGAATTATATGTTAGAAGTAATGGTCTAGTAGCAAAAGTTAATAATCCAACAATAGATAATATGTACAATCAGGTTTATTCAATAAAACTTAATGGTACTAAACTTAATTTGGAAGCTTCATCACATAATGTACAAGGTAATTATGCATCAAATCAAACAGTTGAAAGATATGTAATGTTTGAAAATGTCGATACTTTAGAAATTGCAAAAACAGTAAATGTAGGAGCAATTACAAATGGACCATATAAGGTTAACTTAAAAGTTAGCGATGGATATGATAAGACAAAGGTATGGTATAATACAAGCATTGATTTAGCAGATCTTCCAAAAGGTACATATTCAGTAATTGTTAGAACTAAAGCTGGAGCAATAGATGATTATGGAGAATTATATGATGTTTTATATAAAAATGATATAAATCAATCTCAAACTATTGGTGATAAGAAAATAACAATTACAAGGCATAATGAATTACGTTATCGCATTGAAATAACAGTAGAATAAAAGAATATACAAACAAGTATATTCTTTTTACTTACTTGGAGAAAAGCGATTACTGTGATATAATGTTTAGGGTGATACGTGTGAAAGAACTATTAAAAAATAAAATGTTATATATTATAGCATTTGGATGTATTATCTTAGATCAAATAATAAAAATGATAGTAGTAAATAATATGACTTTATTTTCAAGAACGACAGTTATAAATGACTTTTTTTATCTTACAAGTGTAAGAAATGAAGGAGCTGCATGGAGTATATTAAGTGGTAATACTTATATACTAATTTTTATATCATGTTTAGTTATTTATTTATTATATAATTTTTTTATCAAAAATAATAATTTAAGTAAAATTGACAAAGTTATTTATGGAATGTTGTATGGTGGAATTATTGGAAATTTAATTGATCGTATTTTTAGGGGATATGTAATTGATTATTTAGATTTTATAATTTTTAAATATGATTTTCCTGTTTTTAACTTAGCAGATAGTTTAATTGTAGTAGCAATGTTATTACTTGTTATTACAATATTAAGAGGTGAGAAGAATGCAAATAGTAATAAATGAAGAATTAGTTGGTAAAAGGTTAGATGTATTAATAACAGAAAAGACTGATTATTCAAGAAGCAAAATAGCCAAATTGATAAAAGACGGTAATATTTTATTAAATAATAGCAAAACTAAAACAGGCTATTTAACTAGACTTAATGATATTATTGATATTAATTATGTCGCAGAAGATATAACTGCAAATCCTGAAAAAATGGATTTAGATATTGTTTATGAAGATAATGATGTTATGGTTATAAATAAAGCAAATGGTATAGTAGTTCATCCTGCTCCAGGAAATTATACAGGGACACTTGTAAATGGGCTTTTATATCACTCAAACAATCTAAGTAGTGTTAATGGTGAATTTAGACCTGGTATTGTTCATAGAATAGATGCAGATACTACAGGACTACTAATGATTGCTAAAAATGATAAGGCTCATGAAAAATTAGCCAAACAATTAGAAGAAAAAACAACTCATAGAGTATATTATGCTTTAGTGTGGGGAGTTATCGAAAATGAAAGTGGTACAGTTGATGCACCAATAGGCAGAGATCCTAAAGATCGTAAAAAAATGGCAGTGACTTCTGACAATAGTAAAGAAGCAATAACACATTTTACAGTTATCGAAAGATATAAAAATGCCACTTTAATTAAATTAAAATTGGAGACAGGTCGTACACATCAGATAAGAGTACATATGAAATATATCAATCATCCAGTTGTAAATGATCCAGTTTATGGTGGCAAAAAATTATTTGATGAAACTGGCCAATGCTTACATGCAAAAGAAATTGGCTTTACTCATCCAACCACAGGTAAATATATGGAATTCACTAGTGAACTTCCAGAATGTTTTGTAAATATTCAAGAACAATTTAAAAATGAATAGGAGGAAAATATGGACAACATAGTCGTAAATGAAAACGATGAATTAATAATAAAATTACTTCATTATTTTGTAACTGAGGAAAATTATAGTCCTATAGTTTTAAAAGGTGCTCAAAATGAGATATGGCTAGAAAAATTAAATGGTGATTATAAGATAGTGAGATTAGTTTCTAACTATATTCATAATAATGAACAACTTAATGTAGACAGTTATAGAACTGAACAAATTATGAAAAGAATCAAGCAGAAAACTATGTCTTTTAGTATGAATGCTTTAAATATATATGTTAATTTAGGTGAGAACGTTGATATAAGTAAATCAGATACACCAAACATTGATGTTGTAAATATAAAATCAGTAGAAGAATTAAATAATTATGCTTTTGTTATTGAAGAATTCCCTGCAATTACCAAAAAAGCAGAGTATAAAGAAAAAGGTATAGAATTATTTATGAAATTAACAAGTGATATTGGAAAAAAGAATGATGAGGATGCAAAAATGGCAGAAGATATTTTTACAAAAAAAGATCCAATTATAACTAAAATATTATTATTAATAAATACAGTTATATTTATACTTAGTTTTGTTTTAGGACAAGATCAAATAGTTAATATGCTTGCAAATTTTGGCCCTGCCGTAAAATCAGGAGAAATATATAGATTAATAACAGGAGCTTTTGTTCATGTTGAGGTAATTCATTTCTTCTTTAATATGTATGCTTTATATATAATAGGACCACAACTTGAAAATTTCTTTGGTAAATGGAAATATTTAACAGTATATATGGGTAGTGCTATAGTAGGAAACTTACTTTCTATTATGTTTAACCCATCAACCTTTAGTATTGGTGCCAGTGGTGCTATATTTGGTTTACTTGGAGCACTTGTATACTTTGGATATCATTACAGAGTATATTTGGATAGTGTTATAAAATCACAAATCATACCGCTTATACTTTTAAACTTATTTATAGGTTTTATGAGTACTGGTATCGATAATGCAGCTCATATTGGAGGTTTAGTAGGGGGAGTTTTAGTTTCTATGGCAGTAGGAGTAAAATATAAATCTACGAAGCTTGAAAAAACAAATGGTGTTATAATGAGTGTTATCTTCTTTGGTTTCTTATTATATATGGTGTTTTTTAGATAAAACTTAAGTGTTTTATCTTTGTTAGTGTAAAGAGTTTTGGGGATTTTTAGAAATCCTAAATTAAATTGGTAATTGTATTATCAATTTTTTTAATATATTAATCCATTAATTCTTGTAGTTACAGTAAAAGTTTCCTTTTTATCAAAC